>PAMR01000004.1 GCA_002708205.1 Gammaproteobacteria bacterium | reverse complement strand
AAGATTTAGTTTGACCCATTGCTCTAATTAAAGACTTATGCCTAAACAAGAAGCTAGGCCTATAGAAGGACAAGGAATACATGCCCGATTACAAAATAAAAGACATTCAACTCGCGGAATTTGGGCATAGAGAGATCCTACTCGCTGAAAATGAAATGCCTGCATTAATGGCTCTGCGACAAAAATACGAAACAGATCAGCCCCTTCGAGGAGCGAAAATTATCGGCTGTATTCATATGACTATCCAAACCGCAGTTCTTATTAGAACGCTTCGAGCTCTGGGCGCTGACGTCCGTTGGTCCTCGTGCAACATATTTTCAACGCAAGACCATGCCGCAGCCGCCATGGCTGAGGAGGGAGTTCCTGTATTTGCCTGGAAAGGGGAGACAGAAGAAGAATATGAGTGGTGTTTAGAACAAACTATTTTGAAAGATGGTGCACCATGGGATGCAAACCTTCTTCTCGACGATGGCGGTGACTTAACACTTATGATCCATGAGCAATACCCCGGTATGTTGGAGAAAATTCATGGAATCAGCGAGGAAACGACTACTGGAGTACATCGATTGCTTGAAATGATGCAGCGTTCAGAACTCAAAGTACCCGCTATTAATGTCAATGATTCCGTAACCAAGTCCAAGAACGATAACAAGTATGGATGTCGACATAGCTTGAACGATGCAATTAAACGTGGGACGGACATGTTACTCGCTGGAAAAAAAGCTCTAGTTATTGGTTACGGCGATGTTGGTAAAGGATCCGCAGCAAGCCTGAGACAGGAAGGTATGATTGTGAGAATTGTCGAGGTCGACCCTATTTGTGCGATGCAGGCCTGTATGGATGGCTTCGAAGTCGTCTCTCCATACCTTAATGGCATTAATACTGACCAGATCGAAAACATAGACAATAGACTCATGCAGGATACGGATCTTGTCGTTACTTGCACCGGAAATACTAATGTATGTGGCGCGTCTATGTTGAAAACCATCAAGTCTGGAGCCATAGTCTGCAATATTGGGCATTTCGATAATGAAATCGACACAGCCTACATGCGAGAGAATTGGCGGTGGCAAAATGTAAAGGATCAGGTCGATCAAATATTTCGCAGTGATGATCCATCCGACTATTTAATTTTGTTGTCAGAAGGCCGATTAGTAAATCTCGGTAATGCCATGGGACATCCATCACGAGTAATGGATGGCTCTTTTGCAAATCAAGTCCTCGCGCAAATGCATTTATTCGACCAAGCGTGGGCTGACCAAAATCCAGAACAAAGATCCCCGATCACCGTAGAAGTATTGCCNAAAAAACTCGATGAAGAAGTCGCTCTCCTGATGGTAGAAGGGTTCGGAGGTACCATAACCAGGCTTACTAGTGATCAAGCATCCTATATTAACGTAAGTGATGAAGGTCCTTTTAAGCCGGATTCGTACAAGTATTAAGGAAAACTATTGGTACTAACTACTCTTGAAAAAAATCCATACATAGANNAGNCAGACTGACAAAANCCTCGATAGTNNTCATCGGTGAGCTTNGATAAATTGTCTCTCATCCGGGAAATTCCCTGTTTCGCTTTTAGAAAAGACTAAGCGATTGTCTATCCATACATCAAAAACCCCTCCACTACCAACTTCAAGTCTTGTACTAATTCCCAACTCGTCTTCTAACTGAGCTGCCAGACTGACAGCCTTCGGTTGGTATCCTCATGATCCACAATATTTGATTAATGCACTCATTGAATAAAACTCCCTTCGTCAAATCTTCTATTCAGACAAAACTATACGGCATCTAACTTATTAATTCGGATAATCTATAATCTTCGTTTATNGTTACGCNGTANGGGTCTTTTTCTGGGTGNGNCCGTCATAAATCAGTNGCAAGACACTCAAGTGCCCGCTTTCATGATCGGAACATTAGAGACATGCCAACATATTTGCGAAATCTTACCGGCTTGATAGTGCTCACTACACAAATTTTCGTGATGGCTAACGAGACATGCGATCTCGAAGAAACTGTTTTGCAAGTATCGTTAAAAGAAGCCGCCCCTTTTTCGATGCAGGTGGCTGGAAAATGGCAGGGTATTAGCATCGATCTCTGGAAAGAAGTGGAGCGTAAGCTTACCCAAAACTCCATTGCTTCCCGTTACCAAGGTTACGAGTCTATCGAGGATGTTCTTAACTCAGTCAAATATGACCAAGAAAATAACGTAATTGCTATCGGTGCTATTACCGTTACCGCCGCTCGAGAGCTCGAACTCAATTTTACTCATCCTTACTTTCAAACAACTCTAGGCGTCGCGGTAACAAAGGACACAGATAGCAACCTGGATATACTCATCGGAGCACTTACTTCCTCTAAATTTTGGTACGCAGTAGGTGTTCTATTTGGAACACTACTTATAGTTGGATTCCTAATATGGTTAGCAGAACGGTTATCCGTGGGATCCGATTTTAGGAGTACCACAAAGGGAATCGGAGACGGTTTCTGGTGGTCTGCAGTTACTATGACGACCGTCGGTTACGGCGATAAAACTCCTAGAAGTCTTGTAGGTAGAGCAATTGCACTCGTATGGATGTTTTTATCGATTATTGCTGTCGCCAGTTTGACCGGAACAATCGCATCCTCTTTTACTATCGAGCGTTTAAACGTCATATCGGAACTAGATGACTTGAGACAAAAACAAGTCGTAACCGTTGGCCTAACAAACGGCCAGTCCGCGGCTTCTTTATTCTTGTTTGACCAGGGTTTGAAGTTTCGAAGTGTACCGACCCTCACCGATGCATTTTCTCATTTGATCGAAGGAAATGCTGACGCTATCGTATATGACACGCCCGTTCTAAAGTACCACATTGCCAGACAGCAGCTCTACGAAAGCAATATTAGCCTGCTTCCAATTGAATACCAGCCAGCAAATTATGCTTTCGCTATTAGCGAAAGTAATCCGTGCCTAGAAAATATTAATAGGGCAATTTTAGAAACCCTGGAATCGCCAAAATGGCAGATGAAACTGAAAACACTCTGAAAGTGGTCATCAAAACTTACTTGATATCGCTAGATACAAGTACGAAACGGCAATACATCCGTAAGAAAAACAAATGAGTCCAATCGCTTCCGTGACTACGCTAGCGACTAAACTCGGGAACGCATGATATAAACCAATCGGAATTAAGCATATTAGTCCGANAGCCATTCCAACAACAAAAATTGATAGATAATGCGGACGTGTAATCCGAAACGATCGCATAAGTGTTAATTCTCTATCGAGGGCAACNGCCGGGAAAATCAATAGGAATCGCGATACAACAAAAATGGAAAATAGTAGAGTCAATAACAATTCAGAGCCTCGAAAAAACACTAATAACTCTGTTGAAAGATCGATCAATCCTTTGAATATCAAAACAACCAGACACACAACGACGACAAAAATAAAAAAACGTAAACCCCGCACACCGACGCCCGAAAAAANCAATGTCATTAACGGTTGTCGATCCGAAACCGATAACCGCATTGTTGCAACGCCTACGACGCTAAGGACGGTACATCGAAGTATCGGCTCAATGTACGCTAACTCTAAAGCCGATTGCATTATAGAGAGACCAACTACAAGAACTAAATAGGGGAAAGCAAGAATCAAGCAGCACGGTAGAAAATCCTGATAAATTTTTTCCCCCGAAGAGCGGAATACTTGGATTGCAAGAGCTACTTTCACGATTAGTTATGAACTTCCACTAAATTCTTCCTTAATGAGTTCAGTATGCTCTCCGAGCCTTGGAATCCATAAATCCGGTCGTTGTGGTTTGACCGCATCCGGATGAGCTGGTAAAGAAATATCTCCGGTTTCACTTTGAATCGTCCAGCGGCGTAACTGAGGATGCGTCGATAATTCGGAAACAGTATTTACAGATCCATACGCTATACGGGCACTTCTTAATTTTTTCTCTAATTCTTTACGTGGCAACGTAGCGAAAACTTTCTGCACTATATTGTCGACCTCGACTCTGTAGGTCATTCGACTGGCATTGTCACCATATCGCGAATTCGATGCAAGATCGGGACGGTCAAGCACTTGGGTCACAAGGCTTATCCACTCTCTTTGGTTTTGGATGGATATAACAACAGTAGCATTATCTGATGACACAAAACCGCCATACGGAACAATCGAAGGATGCGCCAATCCGACTCGATCGGGAGCTCTGCCGGTATAGTCATATTGGAGCAGTGGTACCGTCATCCACTCGGCAATTACGTCAAAAAGTGAAATCTTGATAGCTGAACCCTTACCCGAGTGTACCCTTGCATGCAGGGCTTCATTCACTGCTAATGCGACGGAAATTCCCGTGGCTACGTCGCATACCGACACGCCAACCCTTCCTAGTTCGTCAGGATGACCTNATACAGAAACCAACCCAGATTCAGCCTGTACCAAAAGATCATAGGCCTTCATGGTCGCGTAAGGGCCGTCTTCACCGTAACCCGAAACATCGCATGTTATTAATTGAGGGTAATCTTCTCTCAATTGGCTTGAATCTAGTCCTGATCTAGCTGCTGCTCCGACGGCCAGATTCTGAATAAACACATCAGCTTTACTTAATAAATTTTTGACAAAAGATAGATCATCCGGGTTTTTTATATCGACGATAACCGATTCTTTTCCTCTATTTGCCCAAGCAAAATAGGTACTTTGGCCATTCGCATAGTCATCATAATCACGGGCGAAGTCACCTTCNGCTCTTTCTAATTTGATAACTCGGGCCCCAGCATCAACGAGTCTGCACGTCGCAATCGGTGCGGCTACAGCTTGCTCTAGCGATACGACTAAAACTCCATCAAGGGGTNGGGTCGTCATGATAAGTGCTTGTTCCTTGAACTAACGTTTAACCAACGGGNAAATCCCAGAAAAGGGCAGATAGCNNTCCGTAAAAACTGTCACCTACTTTAAAGGAAGAAAATACTTCCGCNCGCCCCCGATTCTACAAAATACACNCCATTGCTCATAGGATTTCCCTCGCATACTCCCNTCGANGACGATAGNAACGATGAAAGAAGGCATGTTTTGGTCCCTANCGGTATACATCAGCTTGCAGCCACGAGATAATACAGGGCTTTGTGCTCAGTGTTACTAGACGTTCATAGCACATTTGGAAGTAGTGAAAAGAGCGTCAGTACAAGGGNTGCTGGGTGCATATATGAGCCGGACTGCATAGATAAGTATTGGCACATAATTTGGCTCAATAGGTTTCAAAGGGAGGAACCGTGACCGACATCGACCAAATGGCCGAGTCAGTAGATTCGCTGCGCTCGAACTTTGAAGACCATCGCTATATNTGTAGTAACCAAATCGCCACNGCTGTGTATTTGGCCTATCACTTACGAAAGCCCGTCCTTATTGAGGGACCACCTGGAGTAGGTAAAACCGAGTTAGCTAAAACAACAGCTGACATGTTCCAACTTCCCTTAATTCGTCTCCAATGCTATGAAGGNCTGGACGAAGCAAAGGCGATCTATGAGTGGAAGTATGGAAAACAACTGCTATANACGCAGGTCTTAAAAGAAACTTTAGATGAGGTTCTGCAAGGGGCCAAAGGATTTGCTGAATCTGTTGAACGGCTTCATGAATTTGGTGACATATTTTTCTCAGAGGAATTCATGGAACCGCGACCGCTACTCAAGGCCCTCAGGGAAGAAGACGGTTGCGTACTGCTCATCGACGAAATTGACAAGTCCGATCACGAATTTGAGTCACTATTACTAGAAATACTATCCGATTACCAAGTTTCGATTCCTGAGATAGGAACGATTAAGGCGAAAGCTGAACCTCCACTGGTTTTCTTAACAAGCAACAATACTCGTGAAATATCCGACGCTCTCAAAAGGCGTTGTCTTCACTTGTACATCCCTTTTCCAGATGTTGATATNGAACAAAAAATCATTCATGCCCGCGTTCCTGAAATTCCAGACGAACTTCGAAGACAGCTTGTTACCTTCATACAAGAGCTAAGAGATCTCGATCTCAAAAAGGTACCGGCCATTTCAGAAACTATCGATTGGGCACGTACTCTACTGCTGTTGCACACCGAATCACTCGATGCAGACCTAGTGAGAGACACTTTGAACGTCATTCTGAAATTCCAAGAAGATATAGAGAATGTCGATGCTGAATTAACCACTCTAACAAATAAGGCTTTGAAGTCTTGAATTAGAAAAAGTATGGATCGTACACTCACTAGTTTTATCGCGGCGTTACGAAATGCCGAGGTGCGCGTNTCACCAGCTGAGACATTGGATGCAATGAGTGCCGTAGAAATATGTGGTTACCGTGATAGAGAATTTCTGAAAAACACCCTCGCTCTTGTTCTCCCAAAAACTCCCGACGAGAAGGAAACGTTTAATGCCACTTTTGAGCAATTCTTCAAATTTGAAGACGTCTCCGGGGAGACCGCACTAGCAGAATCAGAGACGGATAGCGAAGGCGGAGACGGAGACGGATCAGGCGACGGACAGGGTGATGGAACCGGAACCGGATCTAGTGGTAAAGGCAAACGAAAAAATAAATTCAGCGCCGTTGAGGAAATCGAAGAGGAAGAAGATCTTGGGCCCGGCGAAACAAGCCTACCCCAATCTCGACTGGGTCAACTGCTAATGCAGGATAGCCGTGTCGAATTGACCGTCGAAATGGCTGAGGCGGCAAAAGAGGTCGACCTGGAAGACATTCAGGTATTTACCCAAAAGGGCCTCTATACAAGAAAAATTATGGAGGCAATGGGGCTTGCCGATCTGCAGCGCGAAATAACTGATGCTAAAGAAAGCCNGGAAATCCCACGTCGCCGACTCGGTCAAGAACTAAAAAAACGAAGAGATTGGTTGAGAGAACAAGTACGAGATTACGTAGAAAAACAATTTCTCCTCCATGCAGATGCAACAGGGAAAAGGTTGCGGGAAGAATTACTAAGAAAGGTTCGGCTCTCGAACATCGAACATCGAAATTTTCGTCTTGTACAAGAAGTTGTGTTTCGTATGGCAAAAAAACTTGTTGCTTTACATTCACGGCGAAAAAAAATTTTCAAGCGAGGACAACTCAATATAGCTAGAACACTACGCCGTAATATGAGCTACGACGGACACATTTTTGATCTCTATTGGAAATCTGTAAAAGTTGATCGCCCCAAAGTATTTGCAATCTGCGATGTCAGCGGTTCTGTAGCGAATTACTCACGTTTTATGTTGATGTTTCTGTACAGCCTAGAAGAAGTTATGCCCAAGGTGCGTTCTTTCGCCTTCTCCTCCGATCTCGCTGAAGTAACAGACCTTTTTGAACGCAACAAACTTGAAGATGCAATATCTAAGACGCTACGAGACTATAGTGGCGGCTCTACCGACTATGGCCAGGCTTTCATCGACTTTAAGAAGAAATGTATGGACGATGTCGATAATCGGACAACCATCATTATTCTTGGTGATGCACGAAATAATTACGGAGATCCAAGGACCGATATCTTAAAAGAAATGTACGANAAGTCGAAACGGGTGCTCTGGTTGAATCCAGAAACTCGCAATACTTGGAACGTAGGGGATGCCGAAATGAGAAAGTACACGGCTTACGTGCACCAAGCTGAAGAGTGCAATTCTCTAACCCATCTCGAAAGAATAGTAGGCAACTTATTAACGACTGTTCAATAAACGCCAAGTTCACATGACCGAATCCAGCCGGAAGCGATTTGGTGGAAATAAAAAACCTTTNTTGAAGCTAGTCACGACTCTTGTGTTCGCAGGAAGTGCCTTTTTCGCAATCTTGGTAACAATACTAAGCACCACGACATTAACCAACTTCGGTGGCCAAAATAACCTCCGCGCTGTTAATCCAGAAGACAAANTCATAACTCTGGCACTTTCCGAAGAGCCACCTCAACTCGACTCAACAAGAGCAACCGATCAAGTCTCTGGACGGATTCTCGGACATGTTATGGANGGTCTTCTTAGATACGATCAAGAAAATCAACTCGTTCCGGGTATGGCTAAAGCATGGGAAATTGAGGGGAACGTGGCTACATTTTTCCTCCGCGACGCAGTTTGGAGCAACGGCGAACCCGTAACCGCTGATGATTTCATTTTTTCTTGGAGGAAAGCACTCGACCCCTCCACAGCTTCACAATACGCCTTTATTTTGTTCGGCATTAAAAATGCACGATCCATCAATCAAGGGCACCTAAATGTCAGCGATTTGGGAGTCACCGCCGTCGATACACAAACACTACGTGTAGAACTAGAANGACCTATAGCTTACTTTTCCAAATTAATGGCCTTTCCTACTTTTTTCCCAATTAACCGAAAATTTTATGAATCTAGACAAGGACGATATGGAGCCGACGCTAGTGATTTGCTGTTTAANGGACCTTTCACAATAACAAAATGGGTGCATGGAGCTAGCATTCGTTTAGAAAAAAATTCTCTGTATTGGGACAGTAGTCGAATTAAATTAAATGTGATAGATCATGCATACATCACTACGGACCAAAACACTACGTTGAATCTTTTTAAAGNCGGGAAAATTGCCACTACCAACTTAAACNCGGAAAATCTCAACGAGGCTTTGTTAAACCGCTGGAAAATCAAGCGCTTCGCTGACGGCGCAATCTTTTTTATCGAAATTAATCATAGACCAGAGCGCCTAACATCTAACTATAATTTGAGGAAAGCCCTACAACTCATTCACAATCCACCTGAACTCGTGAACAAAATTATCAAATTGCCCGGTTATTTGCCTGGGGAGTCTTTATTTCCTGTCTGGCTAAAAGGAGTGACNAAATATTTTCGACAAGAGTATCCGGCTCCGAAGNTTCATATCGACGCAAAACTAGCCCGCCAGCATTTAGCCATAGCACTTTCTGAACTCGAAATCGATTCAATACCACCNCTTGTTATGTTAAGTGGTGATAATCCGTCATCTAACAAGCAATCTGAATACTATCAGGCACTCTACAAGCGTGAACTCGATATTGAAGTAAAAATTGATAGACAAATATTCAAGCAAAGGCTGGCAAAAATGACTGCGGGAGAATTTGACCTGGTGTTNGCGGGATGGGGGCCCGACTATGATGATCCACTCACATTTGGAGATCTTTTTGCATCTTGGAATGCAAATAATNGGGGCCGCTATAACAATCCAAATCTGGACGCCTTCGTAGAAATCGCCCAGTCATCGACAGATCCAAAGACACGAATGGACGCCATGGCAGGTATTCAACAAATCATCCATGACGACGTCGTTATACTCCCTAGTTTCGAACGAGGCTTGGTCTATGTTGAACATCCTCAANTAAAAGGGGTAATACGGCGAGCAGTAGGTACAGATCCAGACTTTACAAACGCCTTTATCACCACCACTTCTAACAATTAAAGATATGCTTACCTACACACTTAAAAGAATTCTTCAAGGTGTGATTACGGTATGGTTTATCGCGACGGCGACATTCTTCGCAATGCATGCCGTACCAGGAGATCCACTGCAGTCAGACAAAGCAGTCTCCGAGGAAATACGAGCAAATCTCCAATCAAGATACGGTTTAGACAAACCGTTGGCTCAACAGTATCTAATCTATTTAGGAAATATGATCAGTGGTGATTTCGGTATCTCATTTACGCAACAAAACCGGGAAGTAAACGACATCATAAAAGAACATTTTCCAGTCTCCGCAACACTAGGCGTACTAGCGATTGTCGTTTCCGGATTAAGCGGAATACTCTGGGGAGCTCTTACTGCCGTATATCGAAATCGACTACCAGACGTAATTATTATGGCCCTCGTAATTTTTGGTATATCGGTACCCAGTTTTGTATTCGCAGCAATTGGACAAATGGGACTGGTTAGTCTCAATCAATTCTTCGAGGCGACAATCCTTCCAATCGCCGGATGGGGAACTGTACAGCACATGCTGATACCAGCTCTCGTTCTTGGTCTGGGAACTACAGCTTTTCTAACCCGCCTCATGCGATCGTCCATGCTAGAAATCATAGACTCTGATTATACCCGTACCGCACGAGCAAAAGGGCTCCCCGAAGGCTGGATTTTCCTAAAACACCAACTTCGTAATGCTGTGTTGCCGGTGGTTACCGTTATCGGCCCTTCCATTGCAGCCATCACGACAGGTGGATTCGTCGTGGAATCCGTTTTTGCGATACCGGGTCTTGGACGATACTTCGTACAGGCAGTGCAGCAATCGGATTACACGGTGATCATGGGTACCACCGTTTTCTATGGTGCTTTTCTGGTCGTCATGGTAATCGTTGTTGACTTAATTTACGGCCTACTTGATCCCCGGGTAAGGGTCAACTAGTGCACACAGCCTTATCGTTTAAAAAAGTCTATCGTAGACAAATACCAACGTCCTACGATCGACCGTCACTTTCATACTGGCAAGATGCATGGGCTCGACTCAAATCTAACAAGCGTTCTTTTGCATCCCTATTTATCATTATAGGACTTATTTTATTTGCTACCGTTGGACCTCTACTCTGGCGCATCGATCCTTCTGTACAAGATTTAGAGCAAGTATCGCTTCCTCCCAGCGGCCCTGTGACAGCCACAATTATCAGTCCTGATTCCATACTAAAAAATGTCTCAAACCAATCGTTGATTGACTCAACGGCGAAAACTGTTGTTTTGAGTGGTCAGGCGACTACTCAGGCGGTCTCCCTATTTTGGACGCCTATTCCCTACGCTCACGGTTACCGAATTTATCGCAATATATTAGATCCTTATCCAGATAACGCGTTCGGTTTGCCCTTAGGAGATTTACTAACTAACAGTAGTACGTACTTTCTCGACCAGATGGATATCCAATCGAGAAAATATTGGTACTCGGTAGTTCCATTAACTGAACAAGGAGGGGAATCCAATAATGTTCTAACGTTAGTCGTGGAACCCAAACGAGTAATTACCACCACTCAACTAATAGAACGTGGCTGGGTTGATGATTCAGTCAATTTACGTATCGGTTCTGAAATACAGTTGCCGTGGCACCCGCTAGGCACAGATTATCTTGGTCGCGATATGCTCGCACGACTGATGCATGGAGCGCGCGTTTCGCTATTCATCGGTATTGTCGCACCTATCTTTTATATTTTGTGGGGTATTCTCTATGGGAGTATTGCAGGTTTTCTCGGTGGCAAGGTTGATCATATACTCATGCGATTCGCGGACTTCGTCGTGGCACTGCCATTCTTGCTCTTCATGATTTTATTCAAGGTGGCCTTCGGCGTCGAAGCAGGTGAGAGTGGAATTATGCCGATGCTCGTAGCACTGATACTGCTGAGTTGGCCAAGCACAGCCAGGCTCGTTCGAGGTCAGATCCTACAAATTAGAGAGGAAGCATACGTTGAGGCATCCAAGTTGCTAGGTGCCAACACATACTACTTAATTCTCCGCCATATGCTCCCTAACACTATGGGGGTTATTCTTGTCGCTCTTACATTTGCTATACCTAACGCCATATTCACAGAAGCATTCCTATCATTTATTGGTATGGGAGTTGCACCTCCCACAGCATCTTGGGGAAGCATGAGCAATGAAGGGATAAAAACCATGCAAACCGCACCGCACGAATTGATTGCCCCTGCCGTATTCATTAGTTTGACCGTACTGGCATTTAATCTTCTTGGTGATGGCCTGCGCGACGCCCTAGATACACGAATGAAGTTAAGTGAGTAACTTGTGGCGTTGCTAGAAGTTGAAAACTTACATGTTGAATTCAACACCTTCGGAGGTACGGTAAAAGCGGTNCGCGGAGTAGGGTTTAATGTTGATGAGGGTGAAACCCTCGCCATCGTTGGCGAATCCGGATGCGGAAAATCAGTATCCGTACAAAGTTTGATGGGCTTGATTCCAAATCCGCCTGGACGAATTACACGCGGAAGTGTGAAATACCGCGGACACGAAATCATCGGCAATCCCTCCATCAATGGCCAGGAGATTCGGGGGACAGAGATCGCAATGATTTTCCAAGATCCCATGTCATCTCTTAATCCCACCATGACTATCGGATCGCAGATATCGGAAACGCTGCAGTTCCATAATGGATTATCAAAAAAACAATCGTTAATCCGGGCGGTTGAACTCCTAACAATGATGCAAATTCCCGATGCAACTCGGCGGGCTAANCAATACCCGTTCGAGTTCTCCGGTGGCATGCTNCAAAGGTCAATGATCGCGATGGCCCTAGCTTGTGATCCATCNATACTTATCGCTGACGAGCCAACAACTGCTCTCGATGTCACAATTCAATCGCAAATTCTAGAACTCCTTAAAAATCTTCAAGCCCACAATAATATGGCAATCGTCCTTATAACCCACGATTTAGGCGTAGTCGCCCGAATGGCTGATCAAGTAGCAGTAATGTATGCGGGCGAAATCATCGAACAAGGATCTAGTGATGAAATATTCTATCAATCTGCACACCCATACACGGTGGGACTGCGTTCAGCAATGCCTACAAACACCAGGAAAATAACTGGTAGATTAGANCCGATTCAAGGGGNCCCTCCAGATCTCTACTCGCCACCGCCTGGATGCGGTTATTTTGCTCGTTGTCCCCACGCGATGGACGCTTGTGAAAAGGTGAAACCCGAACCCTTTAACATGTCTAATACCCACTATTCAAAATGCTGGCTNCAACATAACGATTGTCCTCAAGTTGTTAAAGGGATTTATAAACCGTGAACGACATGAACGANCAAAATACCAGTCAGGCGCTGATTGAAGTNCAGAATTTAAGAAAATATTTTTATCTCAATCGGAGAGAAACTGTTCACGCAGTAGATGACATAAGCTTCGACATNCAACCCAACGAAATACTAGGTTTAGTTGGTGAAAGTGGTTCAGGGAAATCGACTCTCGGGAAAACCATCCTGGGTTTACATCCTAAAACCTCAGGCCGTGTTTACTACAAGAACGAGACTTTGCCGAAACAATATAAACCGGCNGATTTCAGACGTTTCGCTCGAACTATGCAGATGATCTTTCAAGATCCTTATTCCTCTTTGAATCCACGTATGACTATCGGAGAAATAATCGGTGAGGGTTTAAAGCTGCATACGACGATGGCGTCTAAAAACATCCAAGAAAAAACGGCAGAGTGGCTCGAAAAAGTTGGTCTCAGTTCAGGACAAATGTCTCGTTACGCGCATGAATTTTCAGGAGGACAAAGACAGAGAATAGGAATTGCTCGGGCCTTAATCGTACAACCAGAGTTTGTTATTTGCGATGAGCCTCTTTCNGCNTTAGATGTATCAGTACAGGCACAAGTGGTTAATTTACTNGAATCGCTAAAATCATCGATGGGACTAACACTGCTCTTCATAGCACATGATTTAAGTATTGTTCGTTACATTTCTGATCGAATGGCTGTGATGTATCTCGGTTCGCTAGTCGAGATCGGCCCCACAGATCAAGTATTTTTNGAACCTAAACACCCCTACACTCGATTACTAATTGACTCCAATCCAGAACCCGATCCACGACAAGAACGATACAAAAAGAGAGAGACCATACACGGAGAAATAGCATCACCCATAAATATTGGTAGGGGTTGTCGCTTTGTAAGTCGATGTCCAAAAGCGATGAAAGAGTGTTATGAACGGACTCCCACACTCGAACCTAGCCATTCTGTGGACACAACAAAACATGCGGTTGCATGCCATCTATATNACTAGCGGGGAGCACAGAAAGCCAATTACTTCNTANNANCTCGGTCNCTGTATCGATCTCTGAGTTCATCAATCTGACTTCCATCAAGGCCATAACTAATACCCAACTGATAGGCGTTGTGGTCGCTATCCTGTGATATTAATACCTCCTTCAATACCAAGAGTTTAAGGCTGTCATCGTCTATCGCGTCTATTANCTCGATAGATCCCTCCACGGTCAANCCACTATTCTGAATCAAGAATGATGCTAGTAAGTCGTCTCGACTCACCACCGGTTCTTTATCTAAAATTTCCCGCAATTCCGGAAAAAAACTAGCTGACTCCGAATCCGTAGGATCATTAACATTTTGTATTTTTGACANCCAGAAAATGAGTGTAATNGAGACAAAAACNAGGCAGGCCAAATAAANACCAATCGTCTTAAGCTTCGACTCATCGTCCTTACGTAAAGACCAATGCTTCATTGCGAGAGAAGCAATTCGTATTTGCTCATCATTCGCAATATCGATGACTCTTGCGTATACGTTGGCACTTCATCAAGTCGTACCCAGGCAAGATCTAATGATTCGTCACTTACTGTGAACGAATCTGATCGTGTACTCCGTAACACAAACCGAACGTCGTAATGAAAGTGCTCCGGCTCGAGTCCGCGAGCAGGAATAGTGTGAATATCTATGTCAAAAATACAGGTTGAGATCGCTTCAACCTGCAATCCTGACTCTTCCCCCGCTTCTCGGAGCGCTGTCTCAAGCGGCACCGGCACACCGTCGCTATGGCCTCCCAACTGAAGCCAGCGACGAAGTTTTGCATGATGGGTCAATAACGTATGGGAACCAGCAGTATTCATGACCAGCGCCGATGCTGTTACGTGCCCGTCATTCCAACAATCCCGATCGAAACATCGTTTCTGACCCTCCACAAACCGGATGAAGCGGGCCACTGTTTCGTATTCTTTGGGAAAACGCTCTAAATATTGTCGTAAATCGATTAGTAGTTGATCTCGTCGCATGCGCGGTTATGCTCGTTGCTGGCAGATTCTAGATTAAAAGGAAAACATAATGATCGCATTGTTGGCCCGACTAAAGGTTGCTCCGGGTAAAGAAAAAGAATTCGAAGAGGTAATGCTTGGNCTTGCAAGNCANGTCCGCGCCAATGANCCCGGNAATGAGCTCTACACGCTGGTAAAGGATGANGAGGGTTACGCGGTCATGGAATTGTATANAGACNAANCAGCACTTGCAGCACATGGCAGTAGTGATCACTTCAAAGCCGCTGGAGCAAAGTTTGCTGGNTTAATGGCAGGAAGGCCGGATATCAAGCAATTTGAGGTCATCGGTTAAAGATCACCAATAAATTTGTATGGAATAGCACCACTGAGACAATGGGGTAGTTATGNAATNCGAAGCTGACAAGGATCCTATTCACCGAGAGACCGGTAAGGATTACCCNAAACTCGTGACNTTCGCTGTGTTGCATATGGCACAGTACTTTCCAGCCGCCTTCGCAGGTGTGGCTCTACCCTTCCTTTTTCGAAAAGAGGGCCTTCCTCTTGATATGTTTTGGCTCCTCGCCTTGCCTGGTTATACCCGATTTTTGAAATGGGCAATGGCATTGGTTGTCGATAATTTTGGCAGTAGGCGAATTGGAAGACGTAAGTCTTGGATTATTCCTTGTACCNCCATTGGCGCTATTTCATACGCTGCTCTCGCATTATTCCCACCGTCGTTAGTGTCAGTCCACATTATTGTTGCAATTCTCACATTTAAATCTTTTGTCATGGCAGCTCAAGATATTGCTGTAGATGCTTACGCNGCGGAGTCAATGAATGATGAAGAGCGCCCTATCGGTACCTCTCTAATCAACTTTCTTGGAGGTGTTGCAGGCACTGTCGGAACTGGCGCAGTAGCTCTGGTAGATCTTTTTGGNTGGGAACCCACGATGATCGTCGCTTCCGCNATGCTGATTGTTGCAGCCCTACCTGCAATTGTACGTTCAGAACCGCCGCCACCCTTGGCCACACAAAAAAGAGAGGAGCGAGGTGAGCGGCCCAGTTTGTGGAAAGCGTTTAAACGAAAAGATTCGGCTTACATTATGCCTTTTATGTTTGTTTTCGGATTTGGTGGTGCGTTTCTCGGATCCATGGTGGGTCCTTTCTGGGCAGACAGAGGACTAACTCTCACCGAGTACGGCATCTTATCAGCTATTGCAACCGCGGCCGGTGGCGCACTAGCAGCCACCACGACTCCCTGGCTAGTAAATAAAATCGGATTACAGCGCACTTCTATCGTCGGAGTCGTTCTTATTCCCGTTCAAGCAGCCATGTATATGGTCTTTAACATAATGGAAAACCTCCCTCCTTGGCCTTTACTCGTTACGACTTACGTATTGATTGGTTGGGGTGTCGCACTCTACGGATACGCGGCATCTATTTCTCGTTTCCGCTGGGCATCCAAAGCCCAAGCTGGTACCGACTATGCCCTTCAATCAAGTATATGGAACTTGGGAGTTTCGTCCGGCGCTTCAATTTCTGGATTTATAGCAGCTTCCGTTGGTTGGACTGGATTTTTCCCGATTGCGGCAGCAGTAACCTTGATCGGAGCAATATTCTATGTGGGTTATTTTAACCGCATCGAGAAACTAGTCGTAGAGCGCGAACGTCAGGAAATCGAACTAGTAGATGGTGAATAGGGCTCTATTGCAAATAGAAGGAAGTTGTCTCTAACACAGTCCCATCCGACCCTACCAGGCTTAGGTCGACTGTGTTTATTCTCCAATCAACTTTGATAAGCCCGAAATTCGCGACTCTCACATTATCTCGGCCAATACGGAATCTATTCGGATCTCCCTCACCAAAACCCGAACGAGCCGACAGAGGACTTGAGGTTACTTCGTAAAAAGGGAAGTTACCCTCCTCTTCCGCTGCCGACGCATATCTAGAAATTTCTCCTAGGTGGCGGTCTCCAGAAACGACAACGATATTTTTTACAGCGTTGTTTCTTAGAACCGCTAACAAACGTTTTCGTTCGTTGGGGAATGCACCCCAGCGTTCCCAACAGTGCTCATCGTTCAGAAACTGAAGACTCGAAGCGAGAATTCGAAAATCAGCCGGTTGCTGCAGCTCCTGTTCTAACCACTCCCATTGATCATTTCCCAAAATTGTAGCGCTTTGACTAATGTTTTCAGCATACTTACAAGAACCTTGGCCTTGCAGGAGTGCTGAACGGAAATATCTTGTGTCTAAAAGTATTATTTGAATGCGCTTACCGTACTTTTCGACATACTTCACTGAATATATTCCAGGTCGCAGCCTTTCTGGTGCGTCGGTCGGCACGTCGAAAAAATCTAGAAAAATTTGTTCCGATGCTCTTTTTTGCGCGAACTCACCGCCCGCATCATTCAAACCATAATCGTGGTCGTCCCAGGTCGCAAAAACTGACGAGTACTGACGCAGCCTCTTAAATTTCGACGATCGCGCAAGTTTCTCATACTCCGCTTTAATGAGTTCTGGATCACGTGTCCGAATAAATTCCGATGTATCGGCATAAACATTGTCGCCAAGCATGAGAAATATCTCAGGTTTTACATCATATATTGCGTCCCAGATCGGATGATCAGGCTTATCATCATCAGCACAAGAACCAAAGGCTATAGTAGTCGACTCTTCCCCAGCTGCAGCCGCTGTAATTGCTAACAATAGTGCGTAACCGAACCAACTCCCCGTGCGGATACTCACTAACTATTATTTTCCTCTTCAAATAACGCTGCTAGTTGATCGGTAATAGCCCCACCTAGTTGCTCCGCGTCCGTAATCGTTACAGCGCGACGATAGTGATGAGTAACATCATGTCCAATACCAATCGCTATAAGTTCAACATCAGAATGATTTTCAATGGTGTCAATCGCGTATTTGAGATGCTGCTCGAGATAATTACTGGCATTAACCAACAACGTGGAGTTATCAACTGGTAGTCCATCAGAAATTACCATTAGAACCTTACGTTGCTCCGAGCGGGTAACAAGCCTATTGTGAGCCCAAATAAGGGCTTCGCCATCGATATTTTCCTTAAGCAATTCTTCGCGCATCATCAGCCCCAAATTTCGGCGTGCTCTTCGCCACGAATCATCGGCCGCCTTATAGACAATGTGTCGTAAATCGTTGAGTCTTCCCGGGTTCGCTGGTTTTCCTGCGTTAATCCACTCCTCTCGTGACTGCCCTCCACGCCACGCTCGCGTCGTGAATCCAAGGATCTCAACACGTACCGAGCAGCGCTCTAGTGTTCGCCCTAAAATATCCCCACACACAGCTGCTATAGTGATTGAACGGCCACGCATGGAACCCGAACTATCGATCAACATCGTAACAACGGTGTCTCGAAATTTAATTTCTTGTTCCTGCTTAAATGCCAGAGGATTGATAGGATCCACTACAACCTGAGCAAGCCGACCCGCGTCGAGAATACCTTCCTCGAGATCAAACTCCCAAGTTCGATTCTGTTTGGCTAGTAGCTTTCGTTGTAACCGGTTCGCTAATTTAGACGTTGTGTGTTGAAGAGGAAGCAACTGCTGGTCAAGCAAGGCCCTTAACCTCGCGAGTTCTTCTGGCTCACATAACTCCTCAGCTCGAACTACTTCGTCAAATTCATTACTAAACGCATCATAATTCACGTCTACGTGAATACGTCCCGCCTCATCCGTCATCGCGTTGGGTGATTCCTCGGGATCAGCTTCAGCCCCAAGCTCACTCATATCCATATCGGCGTCCATCTCTATGGTCGTCGATTCCCCATCTGCGTCTTCTTCGCCCATCGCATCATCGTCTAAGACAACATCTTCAGGAGCATATTCAGAATCAGGTTCTTGATTTTCGTCTACAGTCTCAGTGTCTTGATCGTTATCATCCAACTCAGGTTGGTCTTCCAACTCTGTAATCAATCCTAAGTCAGCCATAATATCTCTAGCGTTTCGAGCGAACTCTTTTTGATCTAATATGGTCTCACTTAGTTTTGAGATATGGTCCCCGGCCCGTTCTTCTATGTAATCTCGCCAAAACCGCACGACATTTTCGGCAGAAGGAGGAAGGTCCCTACCGGTTAAGTGTTGGCGAACTAACAAACCAACAGCGACGCCCAACGGCGCCTCAGATTCCGCAGTAATACGATCGAACGCCTGCTGTTGACACATGGCTTCCAAATTCGCATCTAAGTTCTGCGCAACACCCTCCATTCGCAAGGTTCCGATGGAAGCAACTCGAGCATCTTCTACCCATTGAAACATTTCCTGTGCCGGCCCCGCTTTAGGAACATGATGACGATGAACTGAAGCGTCGTGGTATCGCAAACGTAAGGCCACCTCATCTCCGATCCCACGGCTCGCGTTCAGCTCCTGTTCCGTACAACCTATGTTTGGGAGCGGCACTTGCACCGAGTTGCCGCGAACCGACACCGCCCCCTTTCCGAATGAAACTTCTAACTCATCGTTTTCTGCAAGCGCCCGCATGGTCGCAGTAGTAGCTCTCTTAAAGGGTTCGAGCGGACTGTTATCCTCACTCATCACGTTCTCTCATCATGCTAACCACTTGCTGATTTCAATATTATTGATACGAACAGCCTTTATCACGCCTTAAGCGTTATTCCCTCGCTAGCATCTCCAAGATCTTCACCCATACATCTCTGGAAATACTCAGCAATAATAGGACGTTCTAACTCATCACACTTATTCAGAAATGTTACTCTGAAGCCAAAAGCAATATCGTCAAATATCTCAGCATTCTCGGCCCATGTTAATACAGTACGAGGCGACATCACGATGGATACATCTCCGTTTACAAAGCCCTTCCTCGTCAGATCAGCCACGCTCACCATATTAGAGATAACGTTACGGCCATTATCTTGATCCTGCCAATTTTTGGTCTTCCCATACACGATGTCGGTTTCTACATCATGATCCAAATAATTGAGGGTCGAAACAATATTCCACCGATCCATCTGACCTTGGTTGATCTGTTGCGTTCCATGATAAAGACCAGTTGTATCTCCTAGCCCAACGGTATTAGTAGTCGCGAACAGACGAAAGCAAGAGTGGGGTGTTATTACCCGGTTTTGGTCGAGCAGCGTTAGTTTACCTTCGACCTCTAAAACACGCTGAATTACGAACATGACATCCGGCCGTCCTGCGTCGTATTCGTCAAAAACGATAGCAACCGGATGTTGAAGTGCCCACGGCAATAAACCCTCTTTAAAGGCTGTAATCTGCTTCCCATCCTCCACAACAATCGCATCTTTACCCACAAGATCTATTCGACTGATGTGACTATCTAAATTTATTCGAATACAGGGCCAATTCAAGCGAGCTGCTACCTGCTCAATATGAGTCGACTTACCTGTGCCATGGTATCCCTGAATCATGACACGCCGGTTGTGACTAAACCCGGCCAAAATCGCTAATGTCGTATCTGGATCGAAACGATAATCTTCATCTATAGCTGGTACATGTTCTGTTCGAGTACTAAATGCGGGAACCGTCAGATTTTGGTCAAACCCGAAAGCCTCCTTGACATTGATCTCTGTGTCGGGAAGCAAATCCTCTGAGAGGCCTGAATCGACTACATTCATATCTCACCTTTTTCGGTAACAATCGACCACCGTGGGCAACTACCCACAATACAAAAGAGGCACAAGAATTCATCGGAAGCATTGTGCAACTACAACTCGTTCCAGCCATTCTTTCTAAATCCACATAGATGGCAACAAACGAGCAAAACTATTTAAACATTAATGGTTATCGGAAAGAACTCTATGCCACAAATGAGTGGCACCAAATAATACAAATGAAAGCAGCNGTAACGGATTATTTTTTTATGAACCGCCACTAAACTAGTGATAGATAAGGCGCTTCGCCGTCAAGACTTGACGACCGGATGCCAGCAACCCTGAGTAAAATACGATCAAGAGAAACCCAGGGGTCACCTCGAAGCATCCCCTTCGCCTGTTGATCTAAACGACCACACTCTCGCATTAATTCTTCAATTTCTTCCGATGACGAACGCTGCAAAAACGCTTGAATCGCAGCATTCCGATTTCGTGAGACATTTTGCTTTCGCCCTAAACTGTAGTGATATAAGCGGCGTAATTGGGCAATTAAAGCCCCAATAATCATAAAAACAGCTACTCCTTCGCGTCTCAAATTCAAGACCATTTTTCTCACACGACGAAAGTTACCAGCTAATGCAGTGTCGATAAGGTCGAAAGTTTCATAGTGTGAGGTGTCGCTTAGTAAAATATCTTTTTCGCTAATTTCGTCTCCCTCTACCAATAGTAGTCTCAGTTTCTCAAGCTCCTGTTGTCCTGCTAGTAAATTCCCTTCAACTCGAGAGGCCAGCACTTCACTCGCTCGTTGACTAAGCGTCAGGCCCATCAATCTCGCTCNATCCCGTATCCACNTGGGTAGTTCGTTGGCGCGAACAGGCCAAGTCATAACAGCAACACCCATCTCGTCAATAGCTTTGTACCAGGCGGAATTGCGTTGCCGCCAATCAATAGAACCGCCGCGAATCAAAACTATATTCCCATCAATAGGAGCCTCTATATATTTTCGAACAGCATCAGACCCGGATCTATCAAGACCTTTACCAGGAAGGCGAATATCGATTATTTTTTTTTCAGAAAAGAGTGAGAAATTAGCTGACTGCGAAAAGATGTCAGACCAAGCCNCNGNCGAAGTGACATCGTGACGAACTCGTTCCACGTATCCATATTTGGAGGCGGCTTCCACGATCGCGTCACATGCATCATTATTAAGCAAGTATTCTTCACCTCCGACAAAATATAGGGGCCTCATTGTCCCCTCTAGATGTCTTCCTAATTGCTCGAGTCGCAGTTGCATCAGAGTTCCTCTGCAGGTTCNCTTTGAACCAAAACGCCCAGCGACTGCATAATNCTTTGAGTCATNTCCACGTGCATTTGTTGAACNATAAGAGAGCGTTGTTCGCTACTTCCAATCAAACTATCTTGATCAATGCTCCCTATCCTGCGTGTTGAAATATCCCGGTCTAGAATAACTTCGTGGTCCGCGCCTAATACTCGTAGATTAACCTTAAGCATCAACTCATATTCAAGCATCCGTCCCTCAGTAGAGTACGAATAAGTGCGCTGTGACTGCTGTTCTTCACTTAGCATCAAAATAGGAACACCCTTTTCCCGGCTATCTAATATTAGCAAACCCGCATTTTGTAATTCACGTTCCAAGACGGACGAAAATTGGACCGAATCATCCGAAATCACCGAGACCTCGGAAAACATTTCCGTATAGTCCCAGGATCTAATCTGAAACCCACAACCAAACAAAGAAATCACAAGCGTTCCGAGCATCAACCTGCCCCAAAAATTAGACGAAAAAACACGACTAACTCCAACGATTACTTTGTGACGCATTTCTCGGTGCAAGCCAAACTCCATGCTAAACTGACGATCTATGGGAGATAACAGGTTCAAGCTCAAAACAGACGAAGATGCTTTAGAGGGACAGCGCGCCTCTGTCTCTTTACTTTCCTTGCAAGAACTAGACGTCTCTAGGAGAGAACTTTACTACGAAAACCAACACTGGGCATACTTTGAGCGTCTAAGACACGAAGATCCTGTGCACTATCACGAGGAAAGCCTAAGTGGACCTTTCTGGTCAATAACTCGCTTTGCAGATATCAAAGCCGTCGACGAAAACCAACATCTATTCTCGTCAAAACTAAACGTTACTATCAACGATCAGCCTGAAGATTTTCAGCTTCCAATGTTCATTGCTATGGATCAGCCACAACACGATTTCCATCGCCAAACTGTTGCTCCCATTGTGGCTCCCACTAATTTAGCCAAGCTCGAAAACACTATCCGCGAGTACTCTATTAAGATACTGGAAGACATTCCTATTGAACAAACATTTAATTGGGTGGATCGAGTCTCGATCGAACTTACAGCCCAAATGTTAGCAACGCTATTTGACGTGCCACTCAACGATCGTTACCGACTGAAGCGGTGGAGCGACGTGGCAAGTAACGGACCTGGGAGCGGAATAGTTGAGTCGAACGAACAAAAAAGAAAAGAGCTAACTGATTGCTTGGATTATTTTTCCGACCTATTCGATGAACGGAAGGACCGGCCTCCTCAGTTCGATATAATTTCTATGCTTGCACACGGTGATGCTACAAAAAACAGTCCAAGCAACGAATTTCTTGGAAATATCTTACTTCTGATTGTCGGCGGGAACGATACAACCCGCAATTCCATCTCTGGTAGTGTGTTGGGGTTAAATCAATACCCCAGCGAATACCAAAAACTTTTAAACGACAGGGCTTTAATCCCCAATATGGTGTCCGAAATCATCCGCTGGCAAACCCCCGTACCTCACATGCGAAGAACGGCTATCAGCGATACGGAGATCAGGGGCAAAGCCATACGAGCTGGTGATAAAGTGGTGATTTGGTACATTTCTGGAAATCGAGACGAGCTCATATTCCAAGAGCCTCATGCCCTAAGAATCGACAGAGCTAATGCTCGTCAACATGTTGCGTTTGGATATGGCATACATCGTTGTATGGGAAACCGATTAGCCGAAATGCAATTGCGCGTTCTGTGGGAAGAAATCTTAAAGCGCTTTAAGCATATTGAAGTTGTTGGAGAGCCAGTTCGAACTAAATCGAATCTCATAAGGGGATACCTCAATTTACCCGTGGTCGTACACCCCCTCTAATGAGAATGGCAGTCACCATGGGCGACGCTTCCGGGATTGGTCCGGAAATTGCCCTCAGATGTTACTCTGGTAAAGAACTCAAAGACGACTTCGTGTTGTACGGTGATTCAAGTATTTTGAGAAAAGGGGCCGATTTACTNGGATTGAANGTTGATATACATCCCATCTCTTCCCCAGNTAATGCAAAACCAGGTCGNTTAAACNTCGTTGAATTCGNTCGGCTGACTGCTAAAGATCTAACCCCGGGTCANGCAAATCCAAAAGCTGCTGCCGCTGCNATGGAATACGTTNTCAGAGCGACNAAGGATGCACTTAACGGTGAAGTCGCTGGACTTGTCACCTTACCAATGAACAAAGAAGCTACTCGTACTGCGGACCCGAGTTTTGTAGGCCACACCGAACTAATAGCAAGNATCTGCGGTATAAAAAATTTTTCTATGATGCTAACAACGCCGGAAGTCGCNGTGAGCCACGTTAGTACCCATGTCAGCTTAGAAAAAGCAATACGACTCGTTGAACCAAAACGGATCGTTAACGTAATCGAACTAACCAACGAAGCCCTTCGGAAATTCGTAAAACGGCCGCGTATTGCTGTGTGTGGTCTCAATCCTCACGCTGGTGAATCCGGTATATTNGGCGACGAAGACCAGACTATGATCATTCCTGCTGTGATTGCGGCAAAGGGCCAGAATATCGATGTCTCTGGACCACATCCTGCCGATACAGTCTTCTTCCAGGCCATACATAACGATCGCTACGACGCTATCGTCTGCATGTATCACGACCAAGGACATGCACCTATGAAATTGTTTGCTTTTCAAACTGGCGTAAATGTCACCATAGGGCTACCTATCATCCGAACCTCCGTCGACCACGGGACTGCGTACGACATCGCATGGCAAGGCAAAGCGTTCACTCAATCTCTCGGCCATGCTCTTCAATATGCGTGGAAATTAACAGGCCGAATATAGAGGACTGAACTATGCTAATCGGCTTGCGCNGGTTTTGNATTTGTCGTTCAGTCAACGCAAATTGTTTAAACATTTTTTCTCGGCATCTGATAGGTTTTACTTGGTAACTGAAACATTACTGTGGTCGTGTACGAATACTGACGACTAGAGCTAGAGCAAATCACATAAATATGGAGCATGTTATGACGAAATTGATTCCATTAGTCACGATATTAATTTTATCGATCAGCGGCTATGCGGGGCATCATGAGAAAGGTGAAACAACTAAACAACCATCTGTAGATGATCTGGCTTGGATGACTGGTACATGGTCCGGCCCTGCTGGCGGTGGAAATACACTTGAAGAAAATTGGACGACCCCTAAAGCTGGTGCACTCATGTCCATGGTTCGAATGACTGGCGAAANTGGCACTAGCATGATCGAAGTAATCGTGATCGAAGAAGAGAATGATTCTCTAGTACTTAGACTGCAAGTATGGGATCCAGGGTTTATACCAAGGACCGAAAANCCCAATGTATTCAAACTGGTTAGCTTAGGCGAACGCAGTGTGCAATGGGAGTCTATAGTAGACGGCGCAAGCTTGGCAAAATTGGGCTATTCGAGTCCCACTCAAGATAAATTCATTATTAATGGAGAAACACAAGGTGGCCAAGAATTCCAAATACAGCTAGCGGCCCCCTAAAAGAACCTGGTGAATATTTCCTAAACAAAAACGACTAGATATTTTGATAGGAAAGACCTTCGGGAGCATGTCGTAATGCTCCCGTATACGCTGTTGTTACCTTCACACCACTACTGCAGATTTTCTAATAGCAAGCAAGATCACTATTGCTTACTCGTTTTTCGCACGTTACGCCTTAGTAGCCAGGGAAAAACTAGACTTATCGCTAACAGACCGAGAACTATTTTATTCGAATATTGCACAAAAATAGTCGATCCATGCATTGCATGAAAACTGCCCGTGAGAACACCACGTGTAAACTGCGGTAACGAGCTAACAATTTCTCCTGCCGGATTGATTATNGCTGTTATGCCGTTATTGGTTCCTCGCAACACATACCTACCGGTTTCCAGTGCCCGCATACGTGCCATTTGCAAATGTTGATGTGGTCCAATCGAATANCCGAACCACGAATCATTGCTTATAGTCACTATAACGTTTCCATCGACAGAATCTTGTGCCACTAACTGTGGATATACGATCTCATAACAAATTGCAGTTGTTATCCTCATGCCACTAGCTACNAGTAGTTCTTGATGTCTCGAACCCGCTATGGCATGAGACATCGGCAAGTCGAAGAATGAGATCAGCCCACGCAANGAGTTTTCTAACGGCACGTATTCTCCAAACGGAACTAACTTTCTTTTNACATATTGCCCATGACCGTCGCCAACAACCACCGCTCCGTTGTAGTGACCATACTTTTGAGCCTTTTCACTTTGCCCTTCAAGAGGNNCCANTATCGGCAAACCGAGTAATAGGGAGCCCTCCATACGACTACTTATTTTCTCTAAATATGGTCCCGCTCTATGGAGCGGAATTGTAATTGCAGCTTCTGGCCATATCACAAAATCTACGTTCAACACCGTATCCATCATGTCCGCATAAAGGCTCAATATTGGCTGAGCACTGGTCGGATCCCATTTTGTAGCCTGCGAAACATTTCCCTGAATTAAGGCTACCGATTTTAGCTCGCCCGGATTAGTCCACTGAATTCCGTTTAACATCCAGCATAAGATGCAAAAACCTACCGGAAATATGAACAAACGTCTGTCTCGTCGTATTCCATATAGAGACGATGCGGTTAAAACACCCAATAAACTAAGAAGAAGAATTCCTCCTATAGGAGCAATCCCCTGATATAAAGTGTCGAGAAATGCATATCCAACAAAAAGCCAAGGAAAACCGGTCAGAAACCAAGTGAGAATCCACTCGCACAAAACAAAGCTACCGGCGAAAAAAAAAGTCCAACCGATTGCAGATAATCGCCTTCCAAAATAAGCCAGAAGGCCGATCAATCCAGAAAACAAAGCAAGCCCCATAACAAACAAGATAACTAACAAGGCAGAAAGCTCTGGAGATGCACCCCCATATTCTCGGATACTTACATACACCCAAGAAACACCTACTCCATATTTGCCAACGCCAAAGAGCCACCCATATAAAAAAGCTCTGGATACGGAGGACGACTTCTCGACAACCCACTGCAAACCAATGACACTAATCAATACGACTGGCCACCAATCAAAAGGAGCAAGTCCAAGCGGGAGGAGCGCACCTCCTCCTATAGCTACGAAAGGTAATAGATAGATTCTAGGCTGCAGCAAAGTTACTGTTTGGACGGGACACTTAGATGCAATAGGTTGATCCGACGACTATCAGAATTCAATACTTTGAATACATAATCGTGAATAGTGGTGCTTTCTTCCCGCTCCGGAAGGTGTCCAAATTCTTTTGTCACCAAACCTGAAATTGTGTCAAATTCTTCTTCGTCAAAATTAGTTTCAAAAAAGCTATTGAATTCATCGATAGGGGTAATCCCCTTAACCGTATAGCACCGATCTTCTAATGGTTTTATAAAAACATCGTCATCCACGTCGTGTTCGTCTTCTATATCACCAACTATTTGTTCTAACACGTCTTCTATGGTTACCACCCCAGCCACATGACCATACTCATCAACAACCACTGCCATATGATTTTTTCGCGAACGAAATTCGTCCAATAGATCATTTAAACGTCGGCTCTCAGGGACCACTGCCGGCGGACGGATGACATCTTTGATATTAAATGCATCCCAATCCTTTTGTAGAAGCCATGGCAAAATGTCTTTTGCATGCAAGATGCCCTTGATGTCATCAAGCGTTTCACCGACGACAGGGAACCGTGAATGACGAGCCTCTATGAGATACGGCAAAAACTCTTCAAGTCGAGCATCGGCTTTAACATAAGCCATCTGGGATCGCGGAATCATAATATCGCGCGCCTGCATGTGTGCTACCTGCAACGCACCATAAATTATGTTCAACGCATCAGGCTCTACAAGTTCACGAGCAGTTGCTTCTCGCAACATGTCCTTAAACGCTGGCTCGTCTGCTGACTCATTAGAAAAAAAATCAAGCAGCCACTCACGCCAACCCGACTTTACTTCCTCTTCTTCTAAATTTTTCATTATTCGTAGGGATCGGCTATACCAAATCCCTCCAATATCTCCCTTTCTTTACCTTCCATTTTCTCTAGATCTCGATCATCAATATGATCATATCCCCGTAGATGTAATATTCCGTGGATAATCAGATGTGCATAATGGTCATCCAAAGTTTTTTTTTGTTCAGCTGCCTCCCGCTCGGCAACCGGACCACATATCGCAATATCCCCTAAACAATCCACCAACTCGGATTGAAATGACAATACGTTGGTAGGCGCTTTCTTTTTACGAAAGCGCGAATTTAGTTCCTGACTTTCGCCCTCTCCCACTATTCGAATACATAAAGTTCGCTGGTCATTTTCCAAGGCGGAAGAAGCCCAGATGTATGCGTCTTCAATCGGCAGTCGACAGTTAGTCTGGGCTATCTGAACTTCCACGCGTAAATCTTTACTCACGTTAATTGTCATCGTTTGTATTAGTTTCTGAACGAAGATTAGAAGGCCTTATAGCCGTCACATCTTCATTCGATTCATTCAGTTCATATGCTTCGACAATTCTTTGTACCAAAGGATGACGCACGACGTCTTTTGATCCAAACCGGGTAAAACTTAAACCTTCCACCTGCCGCAACACTCGTTGTACATGAACGAGACCAGATCGCTGACCGTTACCAGTATTTGGTAAATCAATCTGAGTTACATCGCCTGTCACAACCGCAGTTGACCCAAACCCAATACGCGTAAGAAACATTTTCATTTGTTCAACTGTCGTATTCTGACCTTCATCGAGAATGATAAAACTGTTATTTAAAGTTCGACCTCTCATAAAAGCTAGTGGAGCGACTTCAATGATATTTCGTTCAATGTACTTATTGACGAGTTCTATACCCAACATCTCGTAGAGTGCGTCGTACAACGGCCGTAAATAAGGATCAATTTTTTGTGACAAATCCCCTGGCAAAAAGCCTAGCTTCTCGCCCGCTTCTACCGCAGGCCGAACCAGCAATATCCTACTAATGTTCTGGCGTTCGAGAGCTTCAACAGCACAAGCTACCGCAAGATATGTTTTACCAGTTCCCGCAGGACCTATACCAAAATTCACATCATGAGTTCTGATCAAGTCAATATATGATCGTTGATTAGCNCCACGAGGCTTTATCGATTTGCGGCGAGTTCGGATAAGCGCGCTACTCTTGGTCTCTNTATCCTTACTCTGCACTAATTCCTCAATCCCAGCTTCCTGCAGAAACAAGTGAATAGTCTCAGAATCAAGGATTTCGTTCTTTAGCGTCTCAATATAGAGTTGTGAAATAACTGCACGACCAGCTTTCACACGCTCATCAGGCCCACTTAATTGAAAAAGATTGCCACGATTTCGTANATGAATCCCAAGTCGAGATTCAAGTTGCTTTATATTCTGGTCGAACGGACCACACAGCGTCGCTAGGCGCCTAGTATCGTTAGGTTCGAGATTAATCTTGATATCCGCGGCCAATGTGACCACGGGAGAGTCATCGCTCAAGAAGTTTTCGCTGTCCATTTCCCCAAACCATAAAGAATATCGGTGTTGGCGTACTTGTCAAATAGGTAGTTCAANACTATTTNGGCATNTCGAACANGTTCTATCGTTTTGTANACTTTTTAAGGTTGAAAATTAGTCATTCAACCACAACACCACGCAATGAATTAGGAAGAGACTCTTCAATACGAACATCTACGAATCCTTCTAGCGAAGTACCTGGACGAAAATTAACGATACGATTATTTTCGGTCCGTCCCTGCAATTGCCCTGGATCGCGTTTTGACGTGCCTGTGATCAGAATTTTCTCGATGTTACCAATCATTGCCTGCCCATGAGCAGCGGACTGTTTACGTAGTTGGTCCTGCAGAATTGACAGTCGATGGCGTTTCACCTCCATGGGGGTTGAGTCATCAAATGAAGCCGCTGGTGTCCCTGGTCTAGTCGAATAGATAAAACTGAAAGATATGTCAAAATTTAACTCTTCCACCAACGCAAGAGTTTTCTCAAAATCACTGTCGGTCTCACCTGGAAACCCTACTATAAAGTCCGAAGACAAACTGATATTCGGGCGTATCTCTCTTAATCGGCGTATTTTCGATTTGTACTCAAGTACTGTATGTCCCCTTTTCATCATTGCTAGGATCCGATCAGAACCCGATTGAATTGGAAGATGCAAATGGTTCACAAGCTGAGGTATGTCTCGGTAGGCGTCTATTAAATTATTGCTAAACTCAACCGGATGAGACGTTGTATAGCGCACACGATCTATTCCGTCGATCTCCGAGGCGTAGAGAATCAATTCAGCCAGGTCCGCTGTACCTTCCTCTATTTCGCCTTGATAGGCGTTTACGTTTTGACCTAGAAAATTAATTTCTCGAACACCCTGTGCCGCAAGCGCGATGACCTCCGCCATAATGTTCGTTACAGGCCGACTCACTTCTTCTCCTCTCGTGTACGGGACGACACAAAAAGTGCAATATTTGCTGCATCCCTCCATAACCGACACATAGGCTGAAGGGCCTTCTGAGTTAGGTTGCGGAAGATGGTCGAACTTCTCTATCTCTGGAAAACTTACATCGACCACGGGTTGATTAGTTCGTCGACGACGGTCTATTAACTCTGGCAATCGGTGAAGAGTCTGCGGCCCAAACACCATATCTACGAAAGGAGCACGGTCAAGGATTCGTTCCCCTTCTTGGCTAGCAACACAACCACCAACACCTATGAACACATTTGGGTTTTTCTCCTTGAACGATCGCCATCGACCAAGTTGATGGAAAACTTTTTCCTGAGCTTTCTCCCTGATAGAACAGGTATTCAATAACATGAGATCTGCTTCATCAGGCTCCTCAACCAGAATGCCGTCATAGCTCTCACAAAGTAAATCCACCATCCGAGACGAATCGTATTCGTTCATTTGGCAACCTTGCGTTTTAACGTATATTTTCATTCTTGTGTTTCGTACTGTGTGCACGAACCTTCGGTTATTAGTTCTAGTTTATAGAAGAAGACTCANTCCGACTTAAAGAGTTCATCATCAGTTGTCGAGGTCCTACCTAGAATGCGATTATAGGTCCCAAATTGAGCTTTATTAAACATTAGTGCTAACGTGGTTGTTCGTTGNACTACCACCCTACGATGAGAATTAATCAAACATGGCCGACGATAAAAAACATATCTACCGTATCTATTTTCACAGTCACGGTCAGATTTACGAAGTCTACGCTCATTCCATCTATCAAAGTGACTTGTATGGATTTGTAGAAATCGAGGATTACATGTTTGGTGAGAAATCACAGATGGTTATCGATCCTTCCGAAGACAAACTTCGTACCGAGTTCACCGGTGTACAAAGAAGTTTTGTACCCATGCACTCCATTATTCGGATTGACGAGGTGGAGAAAGAAGGAACCGCAAAAATTACCGACAGCAGCGGTGCAAACGTAACCCCCTTTCCCCTCCCATTGCCCGATAAGAAGGGCTAGACCCAGAAATTATTGNGGATTGTAGACCGGGATAAGAGTGCAATAAGCGCAACCCCAATCTTTAGTAGCCTTCCGAAATCAACGGAAAAGCATCTAATACGTTGGCAGATCCAGGCATAGGAACTGTCACTTCAACGAGATCTGGTGACAGGTCGTCGATATCTGCAATACCCATCAAACCCATCGTTATTTGCATTTCCTGTTCCAATATTTCCAGAGCCCTTACTACTGTCGAAGGCCCTCCAGCAGCCATCGCTAGTCCNAGTAATCGGCCCATTCCTATCGCAGTAGCGCCATAACACAATCCTTTAATCACGTCNGCCCCACGCAGAAAGCCGCCGTCTACGACTACAGGAACGCGATCCTGTACGACCTTAGTTACTTCGCGTAAGACATCCAAACAACCTCTCGAATGATCTAATTGTCTTCCACCATGGTTTGAAACGTAAATGACATCGACGCCCGCATCGATNGCTCGTAGTGCGTCGTCCGCTCGTTGTATACCCTTTAAAACCAGTGGAATATCGAATGTTCGTTTGATATGGAGAACCGTTTCCCAGTTCATTGAAGCTTGATAGTTAAATGGTTCCCCTCGACTTTGACCAACCTGGCGCCCCGATCCAGGAATATACCGTTTGTGGATATCACGTTCTCGACGACTATAGACTGCCGTATCAACTGTTAGGCAAAATGCATCGTAACCAGATTCGATAGACCTAGCGATAACCTCATCCATCCACGATTCATCACCGACCAGGTACAGCTGATAAATCTTTGGTGCNCCGCCAACAAGTGCTACTTCTTCGAAAGAGGGTTGGCATGCCGAACTCAGAATCATCATAGTTCCAAAGTCTTCAGCTGCTTTCGCGACACTGGAGCCACCGCCAGCATGAAAAGCTTGTATAGAACCAATAGGGGGTAGGATTACCGGTATTCTCAAACGATTGCCTAGAAATTCTCGCGATAACGAGATCTCCGACACGTTGTTTAGCACCTTCGGCTTAAATACCACAGAGTCTAGTGCGATTCGATTTCGCCGGATGGATGCCTCGGTGTCCGCNCCGCCCGTCAGATAATCCCACAAATTCTTNTCGAGATTAGTACGAGCNGCNGAAGCAATCTCTCCAAGTGTCATAAATTCAGGCACAGACTCTCCAAATCAAATCCAAAAATGTATTCTAACCATTACATAATAGGTCTTTCGATATCCAACAGCAGACAATCGAAACCATATTCAGCGTCATAAAACGTGGAGACAACATTGGCAATAGTGATCGTAGGTGGTGGACATGCAGGGGGACAGGCCGCAGCAAGTCTGAGGCAAGAAGGCTACGAGGGGAGCGTAACTATAGTGACGGAAGAAAACTATATCCCTTATCAGCGCCCGCCGTTATCCAAACAATATCTTTCCGGGGAATTTGACGTAAACAAAGTCTATTTACGGCCCGAAAAGTTCTATGAAACAAAAGGCATTGAAATTCGTACCGGATTGACGGTTAACGAAATTAATCGAAAAGAACACGAACTNATTTGTAACGATAAAACTGTCATCCGCTACGAAAAACTGCTTTTAGCAACCGGTGCNCGGGCCCGCACCCTAGACATAGCCGGTAGCGAGCTCTCCGGCATACACTCCTTACGAACGATCAAAGATGTTGACGCAATACGAGTAGATATGGCGAAAGCCAACAGCGTCACNATTATTGGAGGGGGGTATATCGGTTTNGAGGTTGCAGCGGTCGCCATAGAAGCGGGCAAGCAAGTGACCGTCCTTGAAATGGAAGATNGAATCCTCGAGCGTGTCGCCACCCCAGAAATGTCACAGTTTTATTACGAGTTACACCGCAGTAAAGGGGTGAATATTTTAACCAACTGCACNGCAAACTCGTTTCAGGGNAACGGAGGTGANGTGAGTAGTGTCCATTGTTCAAATGGACTCGANGTTGCAAGCGACCTCGTCATNGTGGGAGTAGGTATCGTACCGAACGTGGAGATTGCCGAAAACGCCGGAATCAAGACCTCAAANGGTATTTTGGTTAACGAATACTGTCTTACAAGCGACCCANACATATTTGCGGCTGGAGACTGTACAAATCATCCGAACCCACTATTAGAGCGACGCCTCAGNCTCGAATCTGTACCAAATGCTATGGAACAAGCGCGCGTGGCATCAGCCAATATGCTCATATCGATAGAGAAACCCAACGCTCCGGAATTACTGAAAGCCTATGCGTCCATTCCCTGGTTCTGGTCCGATCAATATCACTTAAAATTCCAAATGGTTGGGTTTCCCACCGACAGCGATGAAGTGGTCACTCGGGGTAACGTCGAGAGCGAACACTTTGCCAATTTCTATTTTACGGACAATGCCGTAATAGCTGCTGATGCAATCAANTCTCCTAGGGAATTTATGTTGGCCAAACAACTTATTGGCAAAACNGTCGATAAATCNGCANTAGCAGATCCAAACGTAGATCTTAAAACCCTTGCCACAACATANGTGGCTTCGTAATTTTTGTTATTNGTAAAGTAAGATCAACAAGATGCTTTTGANTTGTTTTTCTCTCAAAACATGGTGTGTTTCTCAGTTCGATGTTATCGAAATCTCTTTCACTGGAATAGAATGACTCTATGGAAAAACTTAACCCAAAAAATTACGAAATTATTTCTTTCGATTGCTATGGCACGCTAGTTGATTGGTCGCAAGGTATTACAGAATACCTGATGCCTGTTTTTCTCGCGCATGACGCCCACGTCATCGACAGCTGGGTCATCGAATATTTTGCGAACATAGAGCCAAATATACAAAAATCAACGCCGTCCTATGNAGACGTCCTCGTTCAAGTNCTCGAAAGTTTTGCCGATCGTCTAGGGTTTACTCCAACGAAAGAAGAAGTATCCAATTTTGCGAAAAGTGTGGCTGTATCAAAACCTTTTGATGACACCGTTGACTCNCTTAAAGCCTTACAGCAGGAATTCGATCTCGTAATCATTTCCAACACAGACTCGGAACTTTTTGCTTTGACGCAAAAATCTTTAGATATCAATTTTAGCGAGGTTATCACTTCCGAAGAAGTCGGCGCTTACAAACCCGATCCGAAGATATTCGATGAAGCCTTAAAAAAAGTGAAAAGCAGCCGTGTCTTACATGTCGCGCAAAGTTTGTACCACGATATTCAACCAGCATCGGCNGCCGGAATCGATACCGTAAGAATTGATCGCTACAAAGGAGGAAGTGATCCAGCACAAACGGGTTCAGCAAAGCCGACTTGGTCATTCGATTCGCTGGCAGACTTTGCGAACGCCTTGCTAAATGACTAAGAATCGAATCGATGTGCCGAACTTCTGACTATCGACCTAATACGGTGTCTCTCCCTCGATTGTAACTCTGTGCATATGCCTGCGCTCGCCATCATAATCATTGAGTGCGTAGTGGAAAACACACCGGTTATCCCACAGAGCCAATGTCCCGTTCTCCCATCGTAATCGACAGGTATGATCCGGCTTAGTAGCCTGTTCATGAAGAAAAGTTATGACCGGTAAGCTTTCCTCGCGCGTCATCCCGTCAAATCGTTCGCAGTGATAAATACTNGAATAAATGGCCTTTTTTCCCGTCACCGGGTGCGTCCGTATGATGGGATGGAGGACTCGCTGCTCAGCAGTTTCTGGATTGTCCTTTTTCTTCATGCTTTTGCCGTGATTCTTTACTTTCGAAAGTGACCCGGAAGATCCGTGTACGAGAGCAGGAGTGAATACACCCACAATATTTTCTACCCAAGAACGCATCGCCGGCGTCAGAGATTCAAAAGCCATCGATGTATTNGCGAACATCGTATCGCCACCACGAGATGGCACCGCAAGAGCATACAAACAGGTGGCCTTAGGAGGGACTTCCATGTAGGAACTATCCGTATGCCATGCCCCTCCAAAATTTCGTTTTTGCTCTGCTTCCTTAATNATCGGAATAACGTTCGGGTGATCTGTAGCGGCTTCAACAAAGGGATACGTAGCCAACGGNCCAAATTGCTCGCAAAATGCGGCATGTTGAGCGGTACTTAGNAATTGATNACGAAANACAATCACATGATACCGGTGCCATATCGCCTTTATCTCATCTAGGATCGCNTGCCTGAGAGGTTGAGAGAGATCTACATTACCAATTTCAGCGCCTATCGAACCGCCAATAGGGCGCACCGTTAATTGTCCGTAGTTTTTTTCTGCTTCGCCCATCGTCACGCTCCCGAAATAACGGCTTTAGACTTGTAAAACTATACGATAAGACCGTCTTCCGCCGCAAAGCACCAATGCCAAGGTTCGTACACCATCCCATGTGTATTATCACGTGGATAGGACATAAAAAAATTAAATGTAGAAGCGTTGTCCTGCAACCATAAGTAGGCCTTTGTCTGATCAAATGCCTCTGTCACCGGCTCACTCTCATTTCCCCCAATATCAACGGCACAGCCTCCCTGATGTTCACTGTATCCGGGTGCGGCCAAAGTTTTCAGGATCTTATTTAACGTTTCACCACCAGCTAATTTACGTCGAATTAGTTCGACTTGATATTCCGCCGATCGATACGCTGAAACGATCTGTATATCGATCCCTATTTTCTTCGCGGCTAAATGCATGGAAATCCAGGCTTTAGCCGCGGGAGCTCGTAGTTTCTGTTCGCGGCCAAACATATCGGGACCGATAGACACAAGATCTGGCGGTGTGCTTTGTTTGGAAAAAGTAGTGCGCAATTGGTAGTCATCAGGAATCCCCAAATCCTGATGTAACCGTATGATACGCTCTGTTTCGCCCACTTGAGTTGGTCACCTCACCGGACGATCAAGCAACTCACTCCCGATCGATCCTCCATGACGAAGAGACTGAATTTCCGTTGGGGATAATCCTAAATCCTCTCGTAGAACCTCATCAGTATGCTCCCCAAGTAGAGGAGACGCAGTCATTTCTACCTGACTTTTCGACATCCGAGCTGGCCAGCCCAAAAGTTTCACGTCGCCGTGATCGGCATGTGATACTTCTTTAATAAAACCACGTTCTAAAAGATGTGGATCCTGATATAACTCGTTAGTTTCATACACATAACTCGCACATACGCCATTTTCAGCCAGCTTCGTCATACATTCTTGTTTTGAATGCGACAAGGTCCACTTCGTTATTTCGTCTTTTAATAAGCTTTGATTTTGCGCTTGTCTAATGTCACTACTGAACCGCTCTTCCTCGAGTAAGTCAGGTTTGCCTATAGCTTTACAAACTCCCGCCCACATACGCGGGTTGACCGCCATAAGAAAGACAAAATCATTTGGACCTCCGCCTAAGGTCGGATATAACGACACAAAAGCATGGTTCCCGTTGCCGGATCGAGGCGTCGGACGCTCACCGAAATTTGTACTCGATATCTGTGTGCGCATGTAATAAGTCATTGCTTCCTGCATAGACAATTCGATTAGTTGACCTTCCCCGGTTCGTATTTTTTGTACATAGGCTGCGGAAATCGCCAATGCAGCCTGCATACCTGTACCGGAATCACCTATCGTTGGACCCGGTCGCATTGGCGGGCCATCCGGTTCCCCTGTGACAGAAAATGCTCCCGATGCGGCTTGTGCAACCATATCCATACATTTGTATTGTGCATAAGGCCCCGAGGTTCCAAATCCTTTGATTCGAACGTAGATCAGTTCTGGGTGGACTTCCTTCATCACGTCATACCCAATATTGAGCTTTTCGACCACTCCGGGTCCGTAGTTCTCTACGAAAACGTCATATTTTGGAAGCATTCGTAAAAGGGTATTTCGACCATGATCGTTAGCCAGATCGAGAGTGACACTTCTTTTATTGCTATTCCAATTAACAAAGTATTCTCTGTCGATAGTTGCACCCGAAGCTCTTCCGCGACCGGGATCACCAACGACAGGTTGTTCTATTTTCACCACGTCAGCACCCAAAAAAGCGAGGGATTGGGTACAAGAGGTGCCAGCTTCGTACTGAGTCATGTCCAAAATTCGCAATCCATCTAAAGCCGCCATAGCACTATCCCTTTAATGAATGAATAGAAACTTAGGGTCTTCCGGCTCCATAAGCAACCTCGGTTAACAACAACAATATTTCACAAAGTCTGTAAACCGACTCTTTGATACGATAGCCGCATGTCAGAAAGAATAACTACGATCCAGTTGCAGAAGGACTACTTACATTTTTCCGCTGCGCACTTTACGATTTTTTCAAGTACTGAACGAGAAAATCTCCACGGTCACAATTTTTTCGTCGAAGCCACTCTCGAAGGGCCTATTGGTTCCGAGGGGTTGTGTTTTGACTATAATGAAGTGAAGGACCGGCTAAACGCATTATGTATCAGCCTCGACGAATTAGTCCTACTACCCGAGTTGTCGCCGCATCTAAAAATCGAACATGCTGACGACTATATCTACGCTACCTTTAATGGTGAAAAACTCCCATTCTTGCCTCGAGACGTCAAGATAGTGCCACTAAGAAATATAACGATCGAAGAGCTCAGTTGTTGGTTTCTCGAAACATTAATATCCGACCAAGGCTTTAAAGCACTTCGTATATATAAGCTAAAAGTCCGAGTCTCGTCAGGACCAGGGCAATGGGCAACCTCAGAATGGAGTATTGATAACGTCTAATACGTTTAGTTTGTCAGTGTTATGGAAGTAACGTAGTCACACTTGTTTAACAAATCGCACTAAAACATTATCGATAAATGAAGAATGCGAAGGAAAACTGTTATGAACAATATTTGTATTATTACCGGTGCCAGTGCTGGTATTGGATTAAGTACGGCAGAAACTTTTCTGACTTCAGGNTACACCGTAATCAATTTATCTAGGCGACCCTNTCCNGCAGGCAACGTGATAAACATTTCTTGCGATCTTTCAGAGCAGAATTTTCTCGACGNTATTGCAGATCACTTAATGGAACATCTCAGTAAAGCCAATAANATAAGCCTTATCCACAATGCGTCGCGTCTCGAAAACGATACGGTACAAGAAACATCAACTAGCGACTTTCGCAAAATTCTCGAAATTAATGTACTTGCTCCAAATACATTAAATGGGTTTGTTCTGCCCCATATGCAGGCGGGCTCTAGCATACTTTATGTCGGCTCAACGCTCAGCGAAAAAGCTGTTCCTGGAAGTTTTTCTTATGTTACGACCAAACATGCCACCATCGGGATGATGCGTGCCACATGTCAAGACTTGGCAGGTTCTCAAATCCATACGGCCTGCATATGTCCAGGATTCACGGATACTGAAATGTTGCGAGCCCACGTTCCTGATGAAGCCATGGAAAGTATTAGCGCCATGTCGGCTTTTGGACGTCTCGTTGAACCGACCGAGATTGCACAAGCGTTATTTTGGGCATCCGATAATGCGGTAATTAACGGTAGTATTATTCATGCAAACCTTGGACAGATCGAAAGCTAAAAACACAAATGATTAATTATAGGCAACGCCGACAACGTCTTTTTTTGATTCTAAGCGGTCTATTTCTTGGCACGCTTTCATTGCTCAACATTTTGGGGATCAGTCGATTCGTCGATCTCTCCTTTACATTTTTGGGGGTTGAATTTCCGATGATTATAGCCATCGGAGCTCTCCCCTATCCTGTCACATTTATCTGCACGGATTTAATGAGCGAACTTTATGGACGAAAGCGCGCGACAGAAGTCGTGTGGATGGGACTAGTATTGAATCTTTGGATTATGTTTTTACTTTGGTTGGGCGGTGTCCTTCCTGGCACAGACTCTCCTGTGTTCTTTGAAATTCGAACACTGGCTTTTGCAGCCGTCACGGCTTCAATGGTGGCCTATCTTTCAGCGCAATATTGCGACGTTAGACTTTTCCATTTTTGGAAATGGTTAACCAATGGAAAGCATCTCTGGTTACGTAACAATGGCTCCACCGTAGTAAGCCAATTGGTAGATAGTACTGCTGTCATACTCGTAACCTATTTCTACGCGAATGCTCTACCCATCGTGGCTGGTGAGCCGTTATGGCCACAACTTTTTACCTTTATTGCATCGCTGTGGGTCTTTAAGATTATTGTGGCGCTTCTAGATACAGGACCCATATACTTTTTGGTTGCAAAACTTCGCCCATATCTCGGACTTAAATGGAACGAAGAAGTTGGCTCAGATGATGAAGATATTTCGATAATTGATGTACGCTCATCGGACCAATCAAATGATTAATTAGATTTTATGTTTGACTTAATAATCCGTGACGGAAAAGTAATCGATGGAACTGGTTCTAAACCACGTATCGCCGATATAGCAGTAAAAAACGGTGTCATCGTGGATGTCGGTGACATACGTCAACCAGCAAAAAGAACGATTAATGCATCAGGCTATTTAGTCAGTCCTGGTTTCGTGGATATTCATACACACTACGACGGGCAGGCCACATGGGACCCCTACCTCACACCCTCTTCTTGGCACGGAGTGACAACGGCCGTGTTCGGGAACTGCAGTGTCGGGTTCGCTCCCGTAAAACCAGATAAAACAGACTACCTCATCAATTTAATGGAAGGTGTCGAAGATATACCTGGTACTGTTTTGTCCGAGGGAGTCACCTTCGATTGGGAATCCTTTCCGGAATACCTTGATGCCTTGGAATCAACACCCCGAGTCATGGATATTGGAGCACAAGTACCGCACGCTGCATTACGCTTCTATGTTATGGGTGACCGAGGTGCAGACCACACTGAAGCACCTACCAGCTCAGAAATCGTAACAATGGGCGATTTACTTCAAGAGAGTCTGGAAGCAGGGGCGCTCGGATTTACAACCTCACGGACAACAAAACACCGAGCCGCCGATGGACGAGTAACTCCGAGCTTAAGTGCCGACGAAAAAGAACTTCTAGGACTCGCAAATGCGATGAAAAGGGCTGGTTCAGGAGTGATCGAAGTAAACTCAGATTTTGGTGACGGAGAATTCGAAGCGTTGTGTATGGCTGCCAAAGTAAGTGGCAGACCGTTGTCGTGTTTGATCGTACAAGTAAGAAACGAGCCAAAACTATGGCGCCAAACGATGGATAAAGTGCGTGAAGCACGGCAAAAGGGCATCGTATGTAATAGCCAAGTTCATGTTCGTTGTATCGGGATGGTGATGGGACTTGAGACAACTTTAAATCCCTTCCGTAATCACCCCGTCTGGAAGACGCTTGATCATCTCACCGCGCGCGAGAAAGCCCTTGCTCTCATTGGTAATGCACACCTTCGGGAGAAACTAGCGATTCCTCATCCTGATAAGAATTCTCAGTGGATAGAATCTATATTCGGTGAAATCTACCGTCTCGATCACAATGTGAACTACGAGCCCGATGCAAAAAAAGATAGTCTTTTGGTTCATGCTACTGCAGCAAAAAAGAAACCCTGGGTATTGCTACTCGATTGGCTACTTGATCAAGAAGGTTGTGGTCATGTGATGTATCCCTTTGAAAATTATTACGATGGGGATCTAAATGCCATTCGAGAAATGCTAACAGATGAAGCATCTGTAATAGGTGTGGCGGATGGCGGAGCCCATGTAGGTGTTATTTGTGATGCAGGTGCACCGACATTTATGCTGACACACTGGGCTCGAGATCGAAGTCGTGGACCAGGTTTGCCACTCGAATTTCTCATTCAAAAGCATACGCGAGGCAATGCGTTAGCGTATGGACTTCTCGATCGAGGCTTGATCGCTCCTGGTTATAAAGCCGATATAAACATTATCGATTTTGACCAGCTCACCCTGTTACCGCCNAAAGTTTTGTACGACCTTCCAGCTGGAGGCCGNCGGCTCGTGCAACAAGCAAAAGGATACAAACACACTTTTGTATCCGGCATCGAAACAGTTAAGGATGACGAATTTACTGGGGCCCTTCCTGGTACATTAATTCGCGGAGAACAATCCAACCCCGCCTAGCTCGGCCTAGCTCGTTAGCTCAGCAATAGTCGCTAAGGAACGTTCAAACAATTCAGGGTCAACTTTTCCAATTCTCAACCGAGTTACAATCAAGTCTGTCATCCCCAAATTTTCACGATAAAAAAGAATTTTTTCTCGTACGAAACCAGGCTCCCCAATAATCGCCCAATCATCAACGTGCAACGACATACCCTTGCGAATACCAGACGTCGACATCTGTTTGGCTTGCTCTTCGAGTTGATGACGAATTCGGCTTAAAAGGGACGTATCTTCCGACACAAATACAGTACGCATCACTGGGATTTCGTCTGGGTAGGACA
>PAMR01000003.1 GCA_002708205.1 Gammaproteobacteria bacterium | reverse complement strand
GCTATCGGAGGTGTCGCTATCGGAGGTGTCGCTATCGGAGGTGTCGCTATCGGAGGTGTCGCTATCGGAGGTGTCGCTATCGGAGGTGTCGTTATCGGAGGTGTTATCGTTAGAAGACGATGTGTTAAACGTAAAGCTGTCGGTGGCATTACTCGGATTCGAACTTCCGCCGCCGCCGCCACACGCTGTTAAAATGCAAAGTAAAAATAAGCCCGAAATCCTTAGGCTTTTATTGAATTGAGGCATTATTCTCCCCTATTCGCAAAGGACTATTTTGTACAATCGATCTTGCACCCAGTTGAAAATATTTGCCAATTTATTTTGCATGGAATTGAATCTGTACACTCAGATAGCGATTGATGTTTTGTTATCGTCTCTGAGAAACTGATTGCCAATGAAATTTGCAATTTTCCTCGTACTGGTTTGGTCCCAACTGATGCTAATAGCTTCCGAACCGAAGGTCGCTAATCTAGTGTTTCGTTGGCATGGATTCGGACTTCAGCCGAAGGTAGGCGAGGTAATAGTTACGTGGCGGGACGGATATCAGCGATCACAATATAACTATACAAATAGAGTTGAGCCCCTTATACGAATTGTTGGTAAGACTGTAGGTGTCGTAAAGGCCTTTCGATCATACGAAATCGATGCCTCACTTTTATTTATTGACGACGAGATGTCTCGTTATACCGCCGTAGCAAAAGATCGTGGGGTTTCAGAGATTCGAGAGATAGAGTATTTCGCGCAGGGAGTACCCCAGATTATCGCGTTTAAAGATCGGGTCGCTATGGTTCCCCTTGCATTGGACTTAACCGCTGACTTCGGGCGTGTCAGTCCTTTACACGTGCTGTATCAAGCATTGTTAGGTAAGTGTTCGGGAACATGGAAGGTTTACGACGGCAAGAGACGCTACACGGTACAGTTGCAACTTGCGGTCGAAACGCTATCTAAAGAACTCGGCCCATCGTCTGTTCGGAACTTGCCGTCTACAGGATCGGACCCCACAGGAAGACAATGCGTGTTGCAGTTGTTAGGCGAAACTATTGAGGGATCCTTTGAACGAAGCAGAACTTTGGGTTTTTGGCCATTTAACCGTCAACAACAAACTCTAAGGGTTTCCGGAGAGAGTACACAGTTATTGAGTAGCATGAGTGCGACAGCCCCTGTTGGGAAAATTATAGGGAAGATAGATCACAGGTAACGGATTTATATACTTCTGCCTTTAGGTTAGGATCCGGAAAAATTGGCTCTACGCTTTTCAAGAAATGCNTGAATCCCTTCCTGTCCATCCTTGGTCGCTGATAATGCAGCGATGCTCCTGGCTTCGAGTTCCATTTGCGATTCAAGCCCGTGTTCGAAAGTTTCGTTCAATAGCGTTTTTACGGCCGCGAGTGCTAACGTCGGTCCTTTGGTAAATTGTTTGCCTAAAGATAGCGCTGCATCGAGCACGTCGGAATCGTCTTCGATTTGATTTACGATGCCCCAGTTTAGCGCTTCTTCGGCGTTTAGGACACGATTTGTTAGCATTAGTTCTCGTGTACGACGATCTCCTATTTTTCGTGGCATATAAAAAGTGGAGCTTCCATCCGGAGATAAACCAGCGTTCGTGTAGGCCATTGTAAATTTGGCGCTTTTCCCGGCGATCGCCAGATCGGCCGCCATTGCGAGGCTGAAGCCGGCACCGCCAGCGGTGCCGTTTACGGCTGCAATTACTGGGGCCCTCATTCGTGCAAAACGAGAGAGTGCGAGATGAAGGTCTCCCGCCATGGTTTTCAGAAGGGATTGAGCCTTGTCACCTGCTTCGGCGAAGACTTTAAGGTCACCCCCCGCGCAAAACAACCGTCCGGCGCCTGTAATGATCACAGCTTTGATCCCGTTGTCGTCGTCACAATGTATCGCTATATCGGATAATTCACTGGCGAGCGTAGGCGACATTGCATTGCCCACTTCGGGTCGATTTAACGTAATGGTTGCGATCTGTTCGGATACGGACACGATCAGCGTTTCGTAATTTTCAAAAGGCATAGAACAAATTTTCTTTGTGAAGATATGGGTAATAATATATAGCTATCTCGCATGATGTTCATGCGTGTTCAAGGATGACATTTCTATTTTATACGGGGGGTGTATGAAGAAGTGGCAGTGTATGACCTGTGGTTATATATATGATGAGGCGCAGGGTGCTCCGGATGACGGTATAACGCCGGGTACAGTGTGGGCCGATGTGCCTGAAGATTGGTTATGTCCCGAATGCGGCACGCCAAAAAGCGATTTCGAGATGGTTGAAATCTGATTTAAATANGAAGGAAAGTCCGCTAGGAAGCGTTCGGTTGGACTGTAATACGGGATTACAACCCAAACCGAATAAATCTTGCGTGCTATCGTTTATAACTGTCCGTTCCTCGATACGGTCCATCGCGCCAGTCTAGAGCCGCTTTGAATCCGTTTTCTTGCATTTGATCTCGCCACTGGTAGGCGAAGTCCGTGAATTGGCCCATTGCATCGTGATCGGTGCTTGAGCGGACCGACGAATAGATGCCCATGTTTTCGTAAAATCGGTTCATATTCACTTTCAGTGCAGCCAGATGGTCTGAAGACATAACGGCAATTCGGTCNGCAAAAGCTATAGTGCGATCTTCGAGTTCATTTTTTGGCCAAGCGTAGTTAATCATGCCCATCTCCTGNGCCTCTACTGCTGTNATGTTTTCTCCGGTGTACGACAGTTCCTTNGCTTTACGCATTCCGATTACTAAGGGCCAGATAACGCCGTTCCTTGCAACCCCTAGTCCTCTGTGTCCGGGATGTCCGAGCTGGGCGTCTTCCGCGGCGACAACCAAGTCTGCCATCATTGAAAGCTCGCATCCGCCGGCCACAGCGTATCCGTGTATTTGTGCAATAGTCACTTTAGCCATATTCCAAAAATACATTTGAATATCAGTAATTTGCTGCATACTTGTACGAATTCCCATTAAGAGTGTTCGTTTCTTATCGTCTACTGATTTATACGTACGTCTTTTCTTCCCAGCTTCACTAGGTGGATTGGGCGTTAAGTCGTAACCAGCACAAAATGCTCGTCCTGCTCCGCGTAAAATGATGACTCTTGTTTCGTGATCGGCTTCAAGATCATGCAGCGCTTCGTTGAGCTCAAATAAAAGATCTCCTGATAGTGCGTTTAGTTTTTCTGGTCGATTTAGAGTGATGCGACCGACACGACCGTCGGTTCCTACTTGATCCACGAGTAGATTTTCATAATCGCTCAATGTCTTTCTCCTTAGTTAATGTTGTGTATAAGAAATGATTTTATAAGTTGCCAGACTTGCGGATATCGAGGTGGTAAATCAAGATAATTTCGCTTCGGGTTTAAAGCGTAAAGGGGGGCTGCTAAAAGCGTTCTTTTCTACTCCTACTATCTAGTTATGTGGGGCCGTGTAAGAATGGATTAGAGAATTATGGGTTTGGATTAAGGATAAATAATGCCTGTATCACTATTTGATGGGACGGTTGCTCGGTTTGAGCAAACATTATCTGCCACTTTGGGGNTTTTAGAAAAAGGGCGCACTCATTGCAAAGAGAATGGAGTGAACCTGGATNACATTGTTGAGACNAGTTTACATCCAGATATGCGGCCCTTTAGGTTTCAGGTTATTTCCACGGTCCACCATTCGGCCGGTGCTTTGGCAGGAGTGAAGAAAGGTGAATTTAGTCCCCCAGAAACAGCCGATCAGAATTATGAAGTGCTGCAAGGTATGGTTGAGGGGGCTCTTAAAGAGATACAGGGGATCGATCGGGNTGAATTGGAGGCGAGGGGAGGCGCAGATCTAACCTTTCGAATGGGAAAAAACAGTATACCGTTTACGGTGGAAGACTTTTTACTCTCGTTTTCTATTCCCAATTTCTATTTTCATGCGACGACTACGTACGATATTTTGCGGTCCCAAGGAGTTCCTGTTGGGAAAATGGACTTTCTTGGAAATCTTCAGGTAAAGCGTTAGTTCGCACTTGCCTTCTTGTCTTCTGATTTTATGCAAATATGACTAACAAGCTGAGAATGGCGTTAGTTGGATGTGGGGGCATCGCTCGTGCTCATTGGCGTGGCATCAAATACCTCGCCCCTCGTATTGAAGTTACAGCTGTTGTCGATAGTAATCCGGCAGTTGCCGAAGCTTGGTCAAAAAGAACGGGAGCCAAAGCTTTTACGGAATTAGGCGTGGCTTTGGAGTCACAGCTTTTTGAATCGGTCGACTTAATGCTTCCCCATGATGTACATATTGAGGCTGCCGAAGCGTGTTTTCACGCCGGGAAACATGTCGTTTTGGAAAAGCCAATGGCCATGGATGTGGCTGGAGCCGAACGGATTCTAGCGGCAGCGAAACAGGCGGGGGTCATTTTGATGGTGGCCGAGCAGGCGCAGTATTGGCCCGATATCCACAAAGCTCGAGAACTTATGGATGGAGGCGAAATTGGTGAAGTGATAACAGCTCGCGGTTGCTTCTACGATAGTCTTGTCCTCGATTNGCAGAGTCCTGTGCCATGGCGTTTCGACCTTTCTAAGGCAGGTGGAGGAATTGTTATCGATGGAGGCGCACATTGGATACGGCCTCTGCGTCTATTGTTGGGTGAAATCGATAGTGTGGTTGCGGTAATGGGTTCTCATATTCCTCGCATGGAGGGTGAGTCCTGGTCACATGCCTTGTTGCGNTTTGAAACAGGACTTACCGCTACTTTTGACGCTTATACAAGCTATAGCTCTGTAGGTCCCACAGAAGATTTCCGTATCAGTGGTAGTGAGGGAGAGCTCGTTATTGAGAGAGGTCCTGGCGGACACTTAAAACTGTTTAACGTACGTCACCCAGAAGGCCTNGACGTTATGGATTCTTACCAGGGAAAGGTTGATAGCTATGGAAAGGAATTGCAAGATTTCAGCAGTGCGGTGCTTGACGGAAGTCCGCTTTCCGCAGAACCCGAATTTTCTTTAGGCGAGTTGCGCACGGCGCTGGCTATTTACCGGTCCGTTCAATCGGGACGTTGGGAATCCGTTTGGAGTAACTAGCATAACGGGTTTCGGAAGTTTCGGTCACGGCGCCCAATCGGAAGTTAAAGCAGCCTTGGGCTGACCTCCTGAGACCTAGTTCATCGACCTGTTTGACTTATTTCGAAGCGCGTTAACTATTTCTAAGCTTCTATACTCGCATTAGCAATAAGTACGATGGAATCATCAGGTTTGCTCAACCACACGAATGCCCCAATCCTCCCTGAATCTAACTCGCTCTCTCCGGTAACCACGCCGTGAGCCGTTACTGTGTCATCGGCCCAAGTAGGGTTAGTGAACTTNACGTCTAATTTTCCACTGGTCCACCAAGCATCTCCAAATTGTTCTTCGAGAATTGCCGCAGCGTATGCCATTGTCATGCGGCCGCCTACGACGACATCTTGGAAACCAAGTTCTTTTGAAGATTCTTTATCCGTATGATAATTGGCATCTCCGTGAAAGAAATCACCACACATCTGCACTGTAATTTTTCGTTCTAATCCCCCAAATGGACTTCCTTCGGGTATCACAAATTTGCGGGCTCCTGGTTTTTTAGTGGGATCACGAAACTCGACTGCTGCAGCTTCTGGGACNTCAGCGAGAAATGATTGATGGTGTTGACTTACGCATGAAATTGTCCCTGATTCGTCTTTTAGCACTACCTCGTATTGCACGACATTTCTGTTTCGCTTCTGATATATATCTTTTATTTCCCCACTCACGCTGTAATTGCTTTCTGCGACAAGCGGTTGTCGAAGTTCCCATTCCTGCCGCATCCAAAGGTGTCCAATATGGTTTGGGAACGCGATTTCGTTGAAGTAGTTGTTATCAGGCTCGCTGGCAACCATAGAGGGCAATAACCCATTTGGTTTTAGGTTTAATCCTTTGAAGTAATCGTCTACTACTTTGTTTTCTAAGGTAAAAGATCGTTCGCTTAATACCTTCCCGATGTATGGCTCAGTTGCGANTTGGCTCATAGGGCGCCTTTTGTCTCGTGGGTTAGAATTTTTTGCACGTTTTTCGTCATTAGTGAATCAAATATTCCCAATACCTATCGTATCGTCAAGAAATTATTACTCAGTTGGGTTGAGGTGCGTCCATGCCTATGTCGGTAGGTTCCACTCCGAATGTATCCAGAGTTTCCTTCGTGTAACGGATGCCCCCCGTTATCTTTTGTGGATCGTTATTGATCAGGATGTAAGCCGCTTCAGCGATTGACTCGACAGATTCAGCGCGATCGAGCATATCTTGAGTGTATTTTCGACCGAACATCTGTCCAGGTGTGGCGATGAATGTATCGGGGGAAAGCGCGTTGACAGAAATATTGTGGCTATACATCTCGGATGCGAGGCCGGTGGTAAACCGTTCGATGGCTGCTTTGGCCATCCCGTAAACGGCACCATCATAGGATTGTTGATCGGGTTTTGGGTGTCGGGCTGCGCTGGAGGAAATGTTCAATATTGCACCGCCTTCGCCATTATCAATCATTTGAGGAAGTACAAGTTGACAAAGATGGTGAGGTGCTTTGACTAGAATTTCGAACATGCGGTCGAAATANCGTTCGGGAAAATCGATCGTCGCTCCNGGNACTAATATAGCGGCGTTATTAACGAGTATGTCTATACGCCCATAAGTGGATAGGGTTTCCTCGACAAGATTTTCGCGGCTTTGTTTTTTTTGCATGTCGGCTGCTATAGCGGTTGCTTNGCCCCCTTGTGAGCGAATGGCCTCGGTAACNGAATGGACAGTCCCNGGTAATCTTTCNTCCCGCACTTCNACGGTCCGAGCTGTCACTACAACTNGTGCNCCGGACAATGCTANTCTCCTNGCGATAGCTTCCCCTATGCCTCTGGATGAGCCTGTTACCAGTGCAACTTTGCCGTTAAGATCGTTCATGTAGTACTCCAAACTTAGTCGAGATATAGATTAATTTAAGTAGATCCTAGCATTGCAGGGTCAAAGGGGGAGAGTTTCATCAGTTTGAGGTATGTGATTAATGTCTGACAGCTCTGACNTGCGCTCTCGAGCCAGCTATTGGAATGGTATGTTTTTGAAGTGCCCTGGATGTCGATGTCGCTTCCAATTTTCAGAATCACATGATGCCTTCCGTTATGTTGCGGGTGAGGATGATTTTGCTGGATCTGCTAGAACTCGATGTCACGATTGTTCGCAATGGGTAGTAATGAAGCATTAGTTTTTTTATTCGCTTGAACCACATTCAAAGACTCGATCCGATTATTATTTAGCTGTAGATTTTGTTTGGTTACCAAAGTGTTGGTCAGTTCTGAGGAGATGTCTTTGTGAGTGTCTATGAAGAAGTACACCGCCCCCGNTTTCATTTCACGGCACGTGAAAATTGGATAAATGATCCNAATGGATTGGTTTATTTTGANGGAGTCTGGCACTTATTTTTCCAGCACAATCCGGATGCGACCGTCTGGGGGAATATGACTTGGGGGCATGCAGTGAGCAAAGACCTAATTCATTGGCGACAAACCGAACACGCTTTGCTTCCGGATGAACATGGAACCATGTTTTCCGGTTCAGCAGTCGTTGATTGGAATGGTAGCGCTGGGTATGGAGAGCAAACGTTATTGGTTTTTTATACGGCAGCGGGTGGCCACGTTTATCCCAAACGCCGTGATACGCAATGCTTAGCCTACAGTATCGATGGTGGAGATACATGGCTTAAACACGCGAGTAATCCGACGATTGATTGGTACGAAGCAAACAATCGTGATCCCAAAGTGATATGGCATGAACCTTCACATCAATGGATCATGGCTCTATATCTCGCGGAGGATCGATATTGCCTATTGAAGAGTTCGGATGCGAAAAATTGGTCCAGGTTTCAGGATTTAACGCTCNCGGGTGATAGTGAATGTCCTGATTTCTTTCCTCTCCANGATAGTGCTGGGGTAGAGCGATGGGTTTTTTGGGGCGCGAGCGGCTTGTATACCGTTGGATCGTTTGANGGTGAANGTTATCGANCGGAAACAGAAGTATTAACCTGCGAAANGGGTACTAATGGATANGCTGCCCAGACCTATAGCGACACTCCGTGTGGACGTCGTATCCAAATATCTTGGATGGCCAGGGGACAATATCCGGAGATGCCCTTCAATCAGCAGATGTCCGTACCTGTTACGTTGGGTTTAAAAGGTGCGGGAGATGATGTTGTTCTCACACGGTGGCCTATTGCCGAGTTAGAGATTCTACGACAAAGGCGAGTCGAGCATTCGAAAGAGACGTTGGAGCCAGGGGATCGCTTTGCACCGAATTGTGATGGTTCTTTGTTTGATCTGAATTTTGAAGTTGTNGATTGTAAAGACCAATTGCTCAATCTCTTGATTCGTGGAAAAAGTATGGTGTTTGCATTTGANGAAGGGGTTATTCGATTCAATGAAAAAGCAGTTCCTTTACCCTCGGGTAACATTTCAGTCCGAATTTTGATTGATCGCACTTCGGTCGAATTATTTGTCAATGAGGGACAGATATCTGCTAATTTTTGTTTTCTTCCGGGTGCGTATGAACAGCCGATTGTCTTTCATTCGCCAGCCCATCGAATACAGATTAAAGATTTAGAAGTCCATGAATTACGAGGGATATGGNCTAACTAGTAGGTACACTACCAATTGTTGATCGAGCCGTCAGGTCTTCGAAGTATAGGCGGCTGCGTATTAAGAGGTGCTCTGTTAGAAAGAGCANCCTCTTCATCCAGTTCAACTCCGAGTCCTGGTTCTTCGTTGCACTGTGCGTACCCATCGCTCCACTGAATTTGTTTCGGAAAAAGATCATTTGCATAAGTTCCAGGTGCTGTGGGCATTTCTTGTACCCCAACGTTAGTCGCCGACATGCATAGAGCTACACCAGCTGCGGCACTCACCGGTCCCAGTGGGTTGTGTGGAACGATGTCTATGTAGTGTGTTTCACACCAGTGAGTAATTTTTTGTGCCTCTGTAATCCCCCCTACGATACACAGATCTATTCTTGCGTAATTAATGAGTTCTTCTTCGACGACTTGCCGGAATTCCCACTTGGATGCCCATTGTTCCCCAGCGGCTATGGGGAGCGATGTGTGACGCGAGAGTGTTTGGTAGGACTGGGGGTTTTCCGACCTAAGTGGATCCTCTATAAAAAATGGTCTAAAGGGTTTGAGCTGTTGGCACAATTCGATAGCNTTTGCCGTGTCCAGGCGAGTGTGAGCGTCGATACAAAGCTCAATTTCATCGCCTACGGCTTCTCTAACTGCAGCGATCTGTTCAACCATATGTGATATGGAACGGCGCGGGTCTATCAGGTGATGATCGGTGCTTTCACCTGCTTCAAATGCGCTGGGGAGGTGCCATCGTAGAAATTTCCAACCGCGGTCAACTGCTTCTAGNGCATTATTGACGAGTGAGGAGACACCAACTCCTTGTATATGGGGATAGCATGCCACTTTATCCCGAACGGGACCTCCTAAAAGCTTATAAAGGGGGACATCAAACATCTTTGCCTTGATATCCCAGAGGGCAATATCAATCGCGCTTAANGCACACGAGTAGACTTTATCAGCTGGAAAAAAGCCAGTCCGGAACATAGCTTGCCACAGGTTTTCCGTGGCGATCGGATCTGCCCCAATAACGATTTCCGAGAGGTGCTCGATTGCCTGATCTATAGCACCTCCCCAGTGGGGTATTCCTACTTCGCCGAGGCCGGCTATGCCACGATCGGTTTCGACCTTGACTATAAAGTACTTTCTTTTTTCGGAGTCCCAAAAGCAGAATCGTTTGATAGCAGTGACTTTCATGCTTGTTAGTTGCGATTAAGCCTTAGCGCTTGGTCGGTCCGATACCTCTTGATACCACCTTTTCAGGTTTGAAAGATTTTCCGGCATTGGGGCTCTAGCTGCTCCAGATGCAAAATCAATCGTACATAGCGCTGTAATGTCTGCGATAGTGAAATCATCGCCAGCGATGTACTTCTGGCTAGCTAGGGCGGCGTCAAGATTATTGTAAAATCGATTTAAAGAAGCTTTACCGCGATCGACAAGTTCGGGGATTGCATTAACCGTGCCGACGCTTCCGCCTAGTCCTCTTTCTTTGAAACCTGGAAAAGCATTCCGAAAAGCATCCATCGCCCCGAGTAAACCATCCCATTCCATATGTCTTTGACGTGCTTCAACGTGGGCTTTATTTACGGCATCGGTTCCCATTAGTGCCGGTTCCGGATTCGTTTCTTCAATATAACGACAGATGGCGACTGTCTCATCGATCACCGTCCCGTCGTCCAGTACGAGCGTTGGGAGCATTCCGCGAGGGTTAATTGCGAGGAATTCTTCCCGTAAGTTTTCACCCTTCACTATGTCGAGTTGCTCATTTTCACAATCGATACCTTTTTCTGCCATGAATATGCGTACTCTGCGTGGATTCGGAGCCATTTTGCTATCGTAAAGTTTCATTGGGGTCCTATTAATTAGTTTATACAAGTCAGTGTCTTTATTTTCGAGCCATTCGACAAGGGATTGTTATAGATAAAGGNGATCTTTTTTATTCTTGAATAGAGATACTGAGTATCCTCTCGGATCGATAGTTTTTGAAAAATTATTTTTTACTGGAAAACCCGCTACTATTACGTCCAGAGTCCAGAAGCCTAAGAGAATTAGACAGTTATGAGAATTGAGACGCTGATAGGAAACGGTATTAACGGGTTTACACAAGACGGCGAGTTTTCGGATGATTCATCGATATCTGAGCCATTCGGTGTAACTATTGGTCCTGACGAAGCGTTGTATTTTTGTGATTTGGGGAATCATTGCGTACGCCGTCTGGACACAATGCGTAATCGTTTAACTACTGTTGCCGGTAATGGGATATCCGGATNGACGGGCGACGGTGGGGCTGCTGTCAATGCAAGTTTTAAAGAACCGTACGAGATACGATTTGATCATCGAGGCAATCTCTTTGTCGTCGATATGCCGGCCCATGTGGTTCGGTTTGTCGAGGTCGCTACGGGACTTATAACAACGATTGCGGGCACTGGTGCACCGGGTTTCAGTGGAGATGGCGGCGCCGCTATAAATGCTCAGTTGAACCAACCGCACAGCATCGAGTTAGTCGATGAATTTCTTTTGATTGCCGATATCGGCAATCATCGTATCCGCAGCGTGAATCTAGAAAATGGGTCGATCGCAACATTCGCTGGAACAGGTTCACAGGAGCAAACTGAAGATGGTGCACTTGTGAAAAATGTGCATCTCAATGGTCCTCGCACTATGGCGAAAGATCGACAAGGCAATATTTTTCTAACGCTGAGAGAAGGGAATGCCGTTTATTGGATCGATGCAAATACACAACGTATTCATCATGTCGCTGGGACAGGAAANGGAGGATATACGGGTGATGGAGGCGATGCATTGCTGGCAGATCTAGCAGGACCTAAGGGGATTGCCGTTGATGCAGATGATATATTTATTGCTGACACAGAAAGTCATACGATTCGTGTTATTAACAGGTCGTCTGGTCTAATTTCCACGGTAGTTGGCGATGGGACGCAGCATGATGGACCGAATGGAAGTCCTCTAAAATGTGGTCTTGCCCGACCTCACGGTGTTTGTTTAGATGCTGAGGGTAGGTTNTATATTGGCGATAGTGATAATCATNGGATTAGGGTTTTNAGAAATAATAAGCAATAGGGCTTCGTTCAGCATCAAGGNTGNGATCAAGCTAGGCTGGTGTTTCTTGTGAGAATTTCATTACCTCGGGCAAATTTGATTTCCACGCTATTTTCTAGGGTTAACATTGATGTAACGGAGAGGAGCTGGTCGATCCTCAATATTCGAATACCCTGAANAGTGATAAGTAAATCTTCNCTNTNGATGTCGCACTTTTCGGCAACAGTATTANGATCGACCTTAGTTACGACTAGTCCGATNGAGGTTTCATCGAATGACATTCCTAACGTNACTGGTGGNTTGTAAGGNGGGCANATAACATTTCGCTCTAGGTAAAGGTGATAATTCACGACNAATTCTTTCCAGAGNGAATNGTCGGAGGTANCGGGCGAGTCAGNATGNGAGTCNGATTGAAGNTGGGTTAGGGTGACCTGAGTTGGCCATCCAGATGCATTGNATGGTTCCAGGCGAATNGATATTTCGGCACCTATAAAGGGGTNGGTNGCTTTAGTAACNATTAGTAATCTTTCNGGGTCGATTTTGATNATCCTGCCTTCCGATCCGTAATTATCTGNGTAGTTTGGCAAGACTGGAATGTGACAGATTTTTCCGGGTACTAAGACTGTGTGGCTTTTTTCCCAAACGTGCCGAGGTATTTGATTGATCGTAAATGAATGGGACATTTTGCCTGATGACATCTGGGCATATCTAAATATTGAAATTGGTAAGTCAATCTTATCCTGAAAATGAATACGTTTAAATTTAATGTGCGCGTGAGATTTTTGAGATCTCTACGGAGTTCTGTTTCTGAATAATTGGATTAGTACTAGGTACTATCTCCTCGGATAAGGCCAATTAGCTCTTCGGCATTGAGGCGTGATGCTTGACTTGAACCTGTTAGTAGAGAGTCAGCAAGTGCTCGCTTACGTTGGTGTAATTCGACGATTTGATCCTCTATGGTGTTGCGAGCGACAAAGCGATAGATGGTGACGGGTCTTCTTTGTCCGATCCTGTGAGCTCTATCAGAGGCTTGGTCTTCCACTGCGGGATTCCACCAAGGATCTAAATGGAATACGTAGTCTGCCGCAGTTAGATTAAGGCCGGTTCCACCAGCAGTAAGCGATATCAGAAAAACATCGCCTTGCCCTTTTTGGAATGCGTCAATACGTTTCTGACGTATATTCCTTGGGGTTTTTCCGTCTAGATATTGGTAGTTGACGTCTAATTCACTTAGTTTGTTTTCTACGATCTTGAGATGCTTGACAAATTGCGAGAACACGAGAACCTTGTGATCTCCTTCTAACAATTCCAAAAGAGTTTCTTCGAAAACTCTTAGTTTACTGCTGTCGGGTGGATTATTGGATTGCACTAGTTGAGGATTGCAACAGGCGAGTCGAAGTCTCGTGATGTGCGCGAGTATTTGTATACGTTGTTCACCTTTATGCGATACAGACGGCGTATTAATGTCGTCCATCGCGCGTTGACGTAATGCTTCGTATAGCACTTGTTCTTCTTCGGATAACTCTACTGATAGAGTTATTTCGGTCCGGGGAGGAAGTTCTTTTAAGACATCTTTTTTTAGGCGTCTCAATATGAATGGTGATATCAATCCTGATAGTTGGTTGCTGATCTCTTGGATTTCGTCACGTTCGATTGGCAGAACAAAACGTCTTTGGAANTCCCTGGTGCTNCCNAGTATNCCGGGNTTTGCGAANCGAAAAAGCGAATAGAGATCCATCAGATTATTCTGAATTGGTGTTCCCGTGGTTAGNAGNCGAAACGANGCAGGTAATCGGAATGAAGATCTNGCTCGCTTTGTCGTAATATTNTTTATTGCTTGTGCCTCATCTANGACAGCNGTGNCCCACTGNATTGANCTCAAATATTCAATGTCATTTTGCAATATNCCGTAGGTNGTAACAAAGAGATCGTTTGNCTGGGGGGACCCTAGTATTTGACGNCGAGTTAAAGGGTCTCCNGCATATATCTTGATGTTTAACGTCGGAGCAAANCTNTTTGCTTCATNAATCCAATTGTTTACNACGGACGTGGGGGCTACTACTAANGCTGGCCCCAATGCTGATCNATNNAAGAGCAGTGCAAGGGCTTGAACGGTCTTTCCGAGTCCCATGTCATCGGCTAGAACGCCGCCGGCTGTCCAAGTTGCGAGTTTTACGAGCCATTCAAACCCCTCAATTTGGTAGGGNCGCAGATCNGCTAGAAGTGTCTTAGGAACAATTGGACGGAGGTCCTGNGCNATTTTGTATTGNGCNATGGNTTCTTCCCAACGTACATCGGTAATGTAGTCGATGTTTGTTGTTGNGCTGTCCAATAGACCAGCTGCAGACGGGTCTATTCGAATAGACTCGTCCGGATCAATTATTGAGTATGTCCGTAATTTATCCAGTTCCTCTTTAAATGTTTCCGTTAGGGCGATAAATCGACCGTCGTCTAATTCAAGAAATCGGGATTCTGGTTGTGCGTCTACGAGTTCGAAGATCTGTTTTAAGTTAAGGACTTTATTTTCATCGACCTTAACCTCTGCTGACGCTTGAAACCATTCGCTTGCGGATTTAATTGATATTCGTAGTTGTGATACTCCGACTTGTCCGGCTATCTGTAATGCTTGGCCGTTTGGCCACTGACAACGTACATTTGAATTCTGCAGTTGTTGAATAAGCTCAAGGCAGTGCGTGGGACCGCTAACAGAAAGTGGTTTTGATGCGTNGTGATTCTTCGGAATTGTCGGACATGATTCGAGGAGAGACTCGTAATTCTCGTGCTCTTTGTACAGGCGCCGTTTCACAATGACGACTTTTTGGTTTTTCGAAGGAAAATAAATTGACGATCCGCCGTCTCCTGGAGAAAAGTAGATGCCTGAATTATCGACCGGTTCCACCACAATGTTGACAGTTAGCCCATTACTAGAACGCATTAGTTGAACGCAGATTTCAGAACTACCGACTATCTCTTCGTAGGTGCTATCTGCGTCGATATTTGATTGGATTCGAATATCTTGTGCGATTGATTGAATAGCTTCCATGAGCCGGTTTTTGGAATTTTGGGGCAGTATTAATCCTTCGGACGGGATTATCGATCGCAAGGCTTTATGACTTTCCAAGTATTGCGTCACTTCACATCTATTTCCTGGTTGCATGACCGCTGCAAAAGCAGTGCTGCTATCGCCATAGGGCTCGAGTGTAATTAGAACTTCTTCTTTCTCATCGTTATTGCGAATATTGAGTTCAGGCGCTCTCTCGACGACGGCTAATTCAATACCATTTGCCGAAATTACGTTTTCTGCACCAATTAATGCATATAGACATTCGAGGTCTGCNTCACCACTCTCCNATTTTGCTTGGCTTTTTTGTAATTTTCTTAGAATGAGATGCTCTTTGTCGCTGATATTAATTGGCGTGTCGAATTCGAGTAATTTTTCTTTCGAGATTTCTTTTCCCTTAGACCAACCGTTCCTGCCAAGTTTTTGAATTTTNGGCTGTATCGGCGAATTCCAGCGGGTAAGGTCTAATTCCCAAACTAGTCTTTGCTGTGTATCGATGGAATTTTCTTTAGCTATATCGGGCTCTTGGTTGCTTTTGAAGGCTAGTCGCTCCAATTGGCTTAAAGCCATTTCCCAATCTTCTTGAGGCTGGATCAGGTTGACGAATGAACGTGCATTTACGTGGGAATTATTAGTGGAATGACCTGTTATATTATTTTCGAGTGCTTCTGCGACTTCATGCAGTTCCTGATGTAACCAGGTGTAATCCGTATCTTTTATGCCATCTAAGGCGTGTTTTATTCGTTTTTGAAATTGTTTTGGATCGAATGAAACAATATTGGGATTTGACCAGCACTGTGTATATCCNAGGACCAGTAATTGAAGTGTTGAAGTGCCGGTAATGCTTAGTNGGTGTGCCGTTCCCGAAACCGTTGCCAATGCTATTTGTGCTATTTCAACAAGCCATGGAAATTGGTTCTTTGAGGTGGTTCCACGAAGGATCTGTTTCAATCGGTCTAGGTTTGAAGCTTGCCCTAAACGAATAAATGACAATAAGGCAAAACAGAATGCTTGGGAATTNGGAAAAAAATATTTCTTCCGAGAACTGTTTCCTATGATCCGGATTGTTTTTTCTATGTGATCTACCGCGCTGGGATCGTTCCCCTCCATTGTGGCTATACATGCTTCTGTTGCGGTACTGTGCATTAGTAACTGAGTGTTTTTTCCAAGATCAAGGGAATCGTTCGAAAAAACTTTGCGAGCACTTTCGAAATCATTCTTTAACAGGTAGATGAAAGCNACGTCTCCTGCATNTTTTTGAAGTAGTNTTGAGTCGTTCTTAATTTCACTTATAACTTTTTCTGAGGGAATTGCGTTTTCGATGACCTCTTTAATTGAGGCGGACAAAGCNTGCTTTCTAAAGACTTCTGGTAACTCACTACGATAGTCCCCGGTTTCGTCGTAAGCGAGAAAACTCCATGCATTATCAGGTATCTTGCTCATGGATTCGAGAGTTCTGAAACTCTGCGTCACTGTGCTGTAACGTGCCAACATTTCGAGGCGTGACGAGTTCATGAAATAAGAATGGTGAGGTTGGATCCGATCAAAAGCCTGCCAAATTGATTCGAGAAGATTGTTATTGAAGGCTGCTTGCGTGAGAACTAATGCCCAGTTGTTTCGGAGTTGGTATGTGGCGTCGGAACTCGGAATAATCAGACCNCCCTCCACTAGGTGACGATTTGCCATCTGTGCCATATCGTTGGTAAATCTTCGCCAATCCTGTTGCGGCTGTGCTGCGCTACAGATCCGAACAAGATTTGTCTGTGAGACGGAGACAGGGTGTAGCACTCCATAAACCTGGGCTACGTATTGCGCGTACGACGGAAGAGACTCAAATATATGCAAATTGTTTACCATCGCGGGAGCGTCTAATTTTCATGAACGAGAGTCAACGATAAATGTCAAAAAGGGGAGACTTTTTGTCTTCGATGAGGATATAACTGTGGTTTGTTCGAGGAGGTATTGTGTATGAAATTGGGAGTATTAGCAGGGGCGGGTAAAGACTGGCGTACTTCGCTTGAGAACGTGAAAATTGCAGAATCGATAGGTTATGAGTTTGTTGGNACCGGAGAAGCATGGGGACCATCGACGATTCCTTGGATGAGTTTACTTGCTGCACATACCGAGAAGATTCAAATCGGCACGGCAATACTGAACGTCTACTCCCGATCACCAGGAGCGATAGCGCAAGAATTTGCCATGCTTGAAATGCTATCCGGTGGTCGGATGGTTTGTGGTTTAGGATCCTCGGGACACCGCGTAATTGAACATTTTCATGGAGTCAAGTTTGATCGACCTTTGCGGCGCATACGCGAATACTGTGAAATTATCGATCTATTACTGAGGGGAAAGAAGTTGGAATATGAGGGGGATATTTTTTCTCTCAGCAGGGGCTTTGATTTAATGGGCTTCGAACCCCAGCGAGATCATGTACCTATTTACATTGCAGCAATCACTCCTAAATCNATAGTTCAAACAGGAGAGATTGCTGATGGGATTATTCCAATACACTGGCCGCGACAGCATTTCGCCTCTTTACGAAAAAGTCTTGNGAAGGGTGCGGCCAAGAATGGGAGGACAGGTGACGCGATCACCATAGCCCCCATGACAAACGTATACATACTCGGTGAGGGCGATGACGAAGCGCAGTGGCAAAAAGCGAGACAGCCTCTTTTTCATTACATCAACCGAATGGGTGATTTCTATTGGAATATGTTGGCCAGTAATGGTTATGAGAAAGAAGTAACTAAATCTCGAGCTGCCTGGAAAGAGAGAGATATGGAATCAGCAATGAGTGCAATCTCGAAGCAAATGGTCCAAGATATTCAAGTGATCGGTCCAGTAGAGTCTATAGCAGAGCAGCTAAAAGCGCGGTCTGATTTAGGCGCTGATATTCAGTTGATTTCGATGCCCAGCGGGTCGACCGAGGCTATAACAAATCGATTGGAAAGTTTCGTTAAATTTTAAGTGAGTAAACAACATGTCTAAAAAAATTGAGTGGTATTACTTTCGTAACGGATGAACCAGCTGTAAACGTGCATCCAAGTTTTTGGAAGCAAGAAATATAGAGATAAGTGAAAAGATACCAGCAAGTCGGAAGCTTCAGGCTATAGACGCTAAGAAATTAATCGATACCGCTAAGATACTCGTTGTTGCCAAGGGCAAGAAGGTAACTGAATTTAATTTAACTGATCGCGACAGTGAGGAGACGGTCTCAGCGATGCTTGGTCCGACCGGCAATTTGCGTGCACCAACGGCAGTATATGGAAATACAGTTATGGTGGGCTTTAACGAAAGCGCATATTCCGACCTGTTCGATTAAAAGTAGACGCGGCCATCCATCAGAAGGCGGGCGGTTCGTTCTATCGTNGTAGATTGGATGCCAGATCCTGTTTTATGGGCGTAGGCTGTGGACACACCTGATAGGTGACCTATTTTCAACGGGGACGCTTCCGTGGTGTCAATTTGCGCTAGCTGGTTCGGTATCGTTCCTGTTGTTGCCGTAGCGGCTGCTAAGCACATGGATCCAGTGAGCGTAATCGCACGGTGCACCTTTCCCATTGAGAACATAATNATGGCTATGTTGTGGGAAGTATCATCATAAATTTCGCCACTGATCGCGTGGATTATGGTTGGTGGAAACGCNAGTGCGATCTTAGGATTGACCATGGGTACATTTTGGATATCTTTTGCCATGCCCATACGGACTGCAGCGAGACGCCGAATAGACTCAACTTCGTTCATTAATTCTGGTTGTTGTTCTATGTTTTCGGGGCCGATAACAGTTTCCAGACCTAACGACCGGCCATCGATAAAAACAACGGGGCTTGTTGCATCCACTAATGAAGCTTCATAAGTTTGTTTTCTAGTTTTAATGGATTCTACAACACTGCTAGTGGGTAGGAGATTTCTGGTCACAGCCCCTCCCGGGTTTAAAAACTTGAGGTCTATTTTTGAGCCACTGCCTGTAACTCCTGCAATCTGAGTAAGTCCGTTCGGGTTAAATTGACCTTCCGAAACGTCAAGTGTTACGGCAATGACTTTTTGAGTATTGGTATTGAGCAGGTGGAAAGTCTGTCTGCCGTCCGAGCTCTTTATCAACTTCGTATGGAGTCCAAACGGCACTACCGCTGAGGTAAGATTTCCGCAGTTCCCNGTGTATTCTACTGCTGCCTTGTCTACGCTAACCTGGGCAAATGTATAAATTAAATCGATGGATGGTTCGGAAGCCGGTTCTACAAAAACGACCTTGGAAACGGATGACATTCCCCCACCCATCCCATTGAGCTGTCTTCCATAAGGATCGGGACTTCCCAGAATGTTAAGAAGTATTTGCTCCAATTTTGGTCCCGGAGGTAAGTCGGCTTTGTTAAAAAAGACACCTTTGCTCGTCCCTCCTCGATAATAAGCGGCGGGTAAGAAATTCAAATAACACCTTTTTGTTTTAGTTCGTCTATCTGTTGGTTTTCTAAACCTAGCCAATCACTAAAAATCTCGTAATTGTGCTCGCCCACGGAAGGAAAGAACTCTGTGTCTGGAGTGTCGTATTCACTATATCGAATGGGACTACTCGGTAGTGTGATATCACNCATTTCGGGATGAACCATGGCTTTGAGCATTCCTCGCTCGTGCATATGTGGATTGGTTTTTACTTCTTCTAGATCTCGAACTGGGCCGACGGCGACCTTAGCCGCTCTCATGCGGGCAAAAGCTTCGTCCCGTGGAAGTTTCCTGCTCCAGTTTTCGATCATTGTGTTTACTTCTTGTTCCCGCTCACGGCGGGCTCCTACTGTCGAGTAGTTGGCATCGCCTATGAGGTCATCTCTTCCGATGACTTTGAGAATACTTTCCCAGTGTCTTTCGGATACACAAATAATCGCTATGAATCCACCGTCGGAACATTCGTAGCGACTGTAAGGCACGGACCCGGCGGGAGATCTTGCGCTATTCCGCTTTGGCATTTTGCCAGTGGCATGGTACGTCGTGAGTTCAGAGCACAGCGTGAAATACATCGCTTCAAGCATGGATACTTCAACCCGGGTACCTTTCCCGGTTTTGGTCCTACCCATTAATGCTGTGATAGTGCCGGAATACATATGTATCCCTCCCATAATGTCACATGGCGCTCCTCCAGCTCGGGCGGGCGGTCTGTCGGCATCCCCAGTCATATTCATGATTCCTGAGGCTGCCTGTATCGTGTGATCCATAGCGAGTAAATCGCTGTCTTGCCCTGATATGCCGTACCCTGTGCTCGTAACGTAAATTAAACGCGGGTTGTCTTCGCGCAGGACATCCCAACTAAGCCCAAGCCNGTCCATTACTCCAGGAGCGTAGTTTTCCAGTAAGACATCAGCGGTTTTTACGAGTTCACGCAGCAGTTTTTTTCCCTCGATATGTTTGAGGTTAAGGGTGACGCTTTTTTTGTTCGAGTTCAGCATNGCAAACGCTAAAGATGTTTTAGGACCTCCGTGCCCACGAAGTCTTTCGCCTCCGGGGGGCTCTACTTTGATAACGTCTGCTCCCCCCATGGCCATTAGAAAGGCGGCGTAAGGACCGTTGTAGATTTGTGTTAGATCAACGACGCGAATGCCATTGAGAGGGTTGTCTGAGCTCGTCATTGCATGTCCTTCTTTTAGCTAACATTGGTCAAGGCGGACCATACCATTTAATCTTTCTCTCAAAGCGAGAAAAGACTAGTCTTTTGAATCAATCAATATCGTCAGGAATCGGTTTAAGGAGAGAGTTTGTGGATCGGAATCAATTTAAAGTCGTCATTATTGGCGCTGGTCCTGGTGGCATTTGTGCTGCAATCAAACTGTTGGAGGCAGGCATCCGTGATTTTGTGATGCTTGAAAAAGCCGGAGGGGTAGGTGGTACCTGGTGGCATAATCGCTATCCTGGGGCTGAGTGTGACGTTCCATCTCACCTATATTCTTTTTCTTTTGAGCAAAAGAGAGACTGGTCTCGTCCGTATGCCCGCCAACCGGAAATACTCGATTACATGCAGCATGTCGTCCAAAAATACGAGCTGATGCCTCATGTTCGCCTCAGCTCAAACGTCGAAGAAGCTCGGTGGAATGCGGGTACCGACACGTGGCAACTACAAATCGAGGGTTCTAGTGAGCTGGTTGAAGGTCAATTTTTAATCAGTGGTGTTGGTATGTTCACTGAATTGACCTATCCCGACATTGGTGGAATCGACGACTTTCAAGGAACTAAATTTCACACTGCGGATTGGCTTGACGGACACAAACTTTCCGGCGAGAAAGTTGCTGTTATAGGATCGGCGGCTAGTGCGGTACAGATGATTCCAGAAATAGTGGATGAGGTAGATCAATTAACTGTTTTCCAGCGACGGGCACAATGGGTTTTGCCGAAAGAAGACGAGGCGTTTTCTGAAGAAGAAATCAGGACATTTGTAGAGGATGATAGTGTCGCTGCGAAACAGCGCGCGTCGATTCGTGAGGGCTTAGAGAATTTCATTACTTTTTCTAACAAGGAGGTTTTGGAAAAAGCTGAAGTACGTGGTCTCGAAAATATAGCAGTTGTCAAAAACCCTGAAACCCGACAGAAGTTGACTCCAGACATGGCGTATGGTTGCCGGCGGCCGCTTTCGAGTAATCTGTATTATCCAGTGTTTAATCGTGATCATGTCACGTTAGTCACGGATGCTATAGATACTTTGACCGCTAAAGGAGTGTCGGCAGGAGGTCGTGAGACTGAGGTAGATACCATAATATTTGCGACCGGATTCCAAACTACCAGGTATCTGTCCTGTATCGATGTTTATGGGAAAGAAGGGTTGAGCATACATGACGCGTGGAAAAATGGAGCACAGGCTTATTTGGGAATAACGACAGCCGGTTTCCCGAATCTTTTTATGTTGTACGGTCCTAACACGAACAATGGCTCTATTCTCGAAATGCTAGAGCATCAGGTTGAATATAGCGTAGGGCAGATTCGTAGTTTAGAAGCGAGTGGTCACAATTGGTTGTCATTGAAAACTGAAAGAATGGGTACTTACAACACATCGTTACAAAAGGACATAGAAGGCGTCGATGTCTGGCAAGGAACGTGTGGTGGTTACTATCGTGGTAATGCGGGATTTATAGTGACCCAATGGCCTCATACAATGGATAAATACAAGGCTTGGTTAGATCAAGACTCCGATAGTTTTGATTATGGATAGTATGTTTAAGTTCCTTATCTCGATCCCGCATAATCCAGCGGGTAGGAACTAATGGTTTGTTGAATTGAATATTTAATCCTTCTGTTAGGAAATATTGTGTTCCTCCCAAAAGCTTCGTATCGCATCCAGAGGGGCTTTTTCTATGGAGATTTCTTTATTCAGCAGTAGTGTATTGCGGCTTTTGGCTTCGTACCTGTTCCAATCAGGGGTTGATTGATTATTTGGGTTTCCGGTATGAGCGAATGCGAGGTATGCCGACATGATTTGCCGCGATAATTCGCTGACATGTAGACCCGTTCCACAAAATCTGCGCATTTGAGGGAGGTCGTATGTCCCCCAGACGAAGGGTATATCTAGGGAGTGGCAGGACTGTAGCATTCCGTCATGCGCCGGGCTTTCATGATCGAATCGGTACATCCAGACATCGGCAGTATGTTCGGTATGGCATTCTGCTGTGCGAATTGCTGGTAAGCGAAACATACTGTCGGTAGATATGGCAGCCCAAATGTCTACTGGATTGTTTCTCAACCCGTGTGTTTGGCGGTCGTCCTCATAGCATTGAATAGCGGTATCGGCCTCTTCCCCAAAGTGATTAGATGCATGCTTTATTAATTCGTCACGAGTCATATTACGAAAGTGTTCGATAAACATCGTAAATAATGTCGACTCATCTCTGGTATGCCCGATCATTAGAGGCATTCCCTTGGTGTGTTTCCCAGATGCCAAAACAGTTTTGGCGTCTTCGAGGAGAACGCTACCGTCACGTGTAGGAGCCCAGCGCGCTTTGGGTACTTTGGACTGACACTTCAGTATTTTTTCTGCATCGACAGAGCGCATTTTGTCTAATCCGCCTAACATTTCGAAAAGCGCACTGGATGCCCTCAGGCCTTCATCGGGACTAACTTGCTTAGTTATAGAGCCGCTCATTGGGATTGATTTATCGAAACATCCTTCCGCACAGGGCATGGCCATAAGTTGAGCAATGTCGAATCCACCGGCTGACTGGCCAAAAACCGTGACATTGTTGGGATCTCCGCCAAAATGTGCAATCTCGTTGCGAACCCATCGGAGCGCGGCAACTTGATCGAGTAAACCCTCGTTCCCAGTTGCTCCAAGAGCGGGAGCATGCATAAAACCCAATGCACCTAGCCTATAATTGATGGTAACGATCACTACATTCCCCATCCGCGAGAGGTGCTCACCGTTAACACGAGGTTGTGAACCAGCCCCTACGGTATTGCCGCCTCCATGGATCCACACCATGACTGGACGTTTTTGTGTGTCGGTTTGTGGTGTCCAGATGTTGAGATACAGGCAATCTTCGCTGGTTGTATGCGTGGCGATACCGATTAGTTCGCCGATGTCTCCCGGAATGGTTGACTGGATGGCGCATGGTCCATACTCGAGAGCGTCTTTTATTCCAGGCCAGGGTTGTTTGTTCTGAGGAGCTCGCCAACGGCGATCTCCTACTGGAGGCTCTGCGAAGGGAATGCCTTTGAATATGGAGAGATCGGTATTTCTGTGGCCTCGCAATTTGCCATAGCTGGTTTCCACTATCGTCATATCCTAAGCTCCCATAGCCTGTCAGATTGGACGCGCATAACACGCATAACGCTTGATAATCGTAAATTGACTAGATTAAAACAAGTCTTGCTTGCCCCATTTTATTAATCAGCATAGGGTTCGTGGATCTGAGGAGAAAATTATGTCCGCTACGTTGGAAACTACTTTGACGGTAGATGAGCATCGTTCTGCTATGGATGCCTACATTTCTGAGGGAAAGGAAAGAGCTCTCGCGCTAGGTAATCGGGGGCCTTTGCACTTTGATTCCGATGGGAATATTCACCCTGATATTATGGAAGCTTATTGGCGTTGCGGTTTTTATGTGCTGGAAAACGTCATCGGAAACTCTGAGATTGAGTTATTAAAACGTGATACGCAAAATCTGATTGATCGTGCTCCAGCCTACAAAGGCGCTACTGTGGACAAGAAAGGAAGACCTGCTTTTGGAGAGGAGTTTGAGAGGGATACCTATACTTGGGTAGTTCCTTTGAGTGACCCGGTCGGTGGAACGGATAAAAATGGCGGTCGACATCCGTCGAAAATGGAGGAACCAGTCGCCACTGAGGATGCGCCAAAGCATGTGCTCTATATGATGTACGGCATGTGCCAAGCGATGGATTCGGGACTACGTCTATACGGACATCCAGATCTTCTGCAAATAGCGGAAACAATCAATGGTCCAGATTTCACACCCTTTAACGACGCAATATTTATCAAGCCGGCAGGACTTGGTGGGTCAGTAGCCTGGCATCAAGATGGTCTAACACATTGGGACTCTCCTGATTGGGACGAGGGTATCCATGGATTCAATTTTCAAGTACAGCTCTATCCAAGTACGCCGAGTAACGGTTTATGGGTCATGCCTGGGACGCATAAGCAGGGCAAGGCCGATATCAAGTCGCTAGTGAAGTCAAACGGGTCCGAGCGCTTAGCGGGTGCAGTTCCGTTGTTCTGTAATCCTGGTGATGTGACCATAACTAATCGCCAAGCACTACATTGTTCCTTTGCCAATACTTCCGATGATTTGCGGGTATCACTCACCTTTGGTTTTCATCGGCGTCGGTCCGTATTGGGTTCGACTGGAAAGCTTGGGATGAGCTCAGGGGTGATTTACGATGAAGACCGAGTTTTCGAGCGATCTAGAGTTATACAAGTTGCTATAGATGCACGTAAGCAGTTTTATCCGGAAGAAAAATCCTTCCTGTACCAGCCGTTTATGGGCAAGGAAGATGACTACCGTTGGAATCAAATTTCGCGCGATGAAGTCATCAAGGACTACAATTTGAAAGACCTAGGTATTTAATTCTTAAATGGCGCAGCTTCGCCCTTTGCGTTGATTCCAAGACGTCCTACCGGAGCTGCTTCACGTCTAATTCCAGCCTGAGGGGCTAACATAAAGAGGTCTCCATTCTTGCCTACAAGTCGCTTTTTGATGTCTTGCGACTTTGCGATTTCGGCATTTCCAATCAAGTGATCAGCGGTTCCGTGGACTGGGATCGCGATTTCGGGCCGAATCCACTTGTATAAATCGGCAAGTTCGTCTTGAGCGGGATGACCCGAAGCATGTATTGGGGAATTTGATTCATTATCACTGATCACGACTACACCTTTCTGATTCAAGCGTTTGATTAAATCCTCGACCCTGGTTTCGTTGCCTGGTATTACACGACTGCTCATGATTACCGTATCACCGGATTCGAGTGATAATTTATCGTGCGTGTCGTTAGCGAGTCTATCGAGAGCGGCGCGATCCTCCCCCTGGCTTCCCGTTGCAATAGCTAGTACTTCACTTGGTGGTAAGTAGCCCAAATGATTGGATTCAATAAGAGAGAGTTTTGTATTCCAAATTCCAGAGTTGACGGCGGCTGAATAGTAGTTGAAAAGAGATCTGCCGAGCAGTCCTGCATAGCGATGATTTTTCTGAGCAATTGATACGAGAGTATGTAAGCGGGCAATGTTGCTTCCAAAGCAACTAATAACAATACGTGCTTGAGCATCTTTAACCAGTTGATCTATGGATGCGAATAGAGATCCCTCGGTGGTAGACCGGCCTGAGACCAAAGCGTTAGTCGAATCGCAAATCATCGCTAATATGGGTTCTCTGATGTTCGTTCGTAGGTTTTGGGTAAAGCTTGTGGAACTAATCACTGGATCGGCATCATGCTTCCAGTCTCCGGTGTGAAATATAGAACCAGCTTTGGTGCGAATCAGTAATGCTTGGGATTCGGGTGTCGAGTGGTCGACCTGAAGGAATTCGATCTCAAACGGGTCGAACTTCCGGACATCGCCTGGTCGGACTAGAGACAGCGGCACCTCACTCAATAGGCCTGCTTCGAGTAGTTTTCGTTTCAGAATCTCAGCTGCAAAAGGGCTGAGGTATACAGGGCACCGTAAATCTTTCCATAGATGTGCAATAGCGCCAATGTGGTCCTCGTGTGCATGAGTGACTACGAGTGCAACGAGTCGATCGCGCTGCTCGATAATGAATTGAGGATCTGCCATCTGGATTTTTGGCTCTGGTACGCCAGGTTCGGCGAACGTAATCCCGCAATCCACCATCAGCCAATGATCATCGTGGCCGAATAGGTTGAGATTCATACCTATCTCACCGCATCCTCCTAGGGGTAGAAACCAGAGTTCATCTGCCTCAGCTCTTAATGCCACTGCCAATAATCCCGCTTGATGCTTCCATGCATTTAATTTCGTTATCAGAAGAATAAAACCTCCGTATTTGGATGACAAAGAGTCATTTATTATTTCAAGTGGTATCGATTGTCATATAACACTCGTAAAATCAGGGGTTACTTTATTGGAACCGCTTATGACAATTCGTGTGGGAATTAACGGTTTTGGTCGAATGGGGCGCTTAGCCTTACGAGCCGCCTGGTCTTGGGAAGAGCTTGAATTTGTTCATATTAATGAAACCGCAGGAGATGCTGGCGTTGCTGCCCATTTGCTTGAATTTGATTCTCAACACGGCCGATGGGAACGACAAGTGGACGCAAAACGAGGTCAACTAGTTATAGACGGGTCCCCGGTGGGCTATTCTTCGAATGAAAAAATAGAGGAAACGGACTGGGCTTCGGTTGGTGTAGATATTGTCTTAGAGTGTACTGGGAAATTTAGAAGCCGCGAATCCCTTTCGAGGTATTTTGATAGGGGTATCAAGAAAGTAGTCGTTTCTGCACCAGTGCAGGATGGGACTCCGAATATTGTCATGGGTGTCAACGACCATATATATGACCCGCGCAACCACCAGATTGTTACAGCCGCATCCTGCACTACCAATTGTATAGCGCCAGTGATTGATGTGATCCACAGCCAATTCGGTATTATTCATGGGTCAATCACAACCATCCATGACATCACCAATACACAAAGTATTTTGGATCAATACCACAAGGACCTTCGAAGAGCTCGAGCGAGTGGTCTCTCTCTGATTCCGACTAGTACAGGATCAGCGACTGCTATCGCCGAGATTTTTCCAGAATTGAAAGGCAAATTATCAGGGATAGCAGTACGCGTTCCTTTGGCCAATGCATCCATTACAGATTGTGTATTTGAAGTTGCCAAGGAGACGACTTCAGTAGAGGTAAATGCGGCCCTGCAAAAGGCAGCAGATGGTAGATTGAAGGGCATTCTAGGGGTTGAGAACAAACCATTAGTTTCTTCTGATTATGAGGGAGACACGAGGTCAAGCATTGTGGATGCTTTGTCCACGCTGGTGGTCGACCGCACACACCTAAAGATCTTGGCCTGGTATGACAACGAAATTGGCTATGTAAATCGCATGATGGAATTGGTGGATTCTATCGGTAAGCGGTTGTGATATGAGTGGAGTTGAAGGTGTGCGCGATTATTTCTTAATCGTTGTTAGTTACTGGACATTCACTCTCACCGACGGTGCGTTGAGGATGCTCATCCTTCTTTACTTTTATCAGATTGGTTTTGATCCTCTCGATATTGCATTCCTATTCATCTTTTATGAATTATTTGGTGTGGTTACCAATCTTGTTGGAGGTTGGTTGGCAGCAAGGCTTGGGCTAAACACGACATTGATTGTTGGATTAATAACCCAAGTAATTGCGTTGAGTATGTTAATGGTCGATGGATCTGTGTTAACTGTCGCATATGTGATGCTGGCTCAGGCCTTGTCAGGTATTGCTAAAGACCTCAATAAAATGAGTGCAAAGAGTGGCGTGAAGTTATCGGTACCGCTTGGGGAAGAGGGTCGGTTGTACCGATGGGTATCAGTGCTCACTGGTTCTAAGAATGCATTAAAGGGTATAGGCTTTTTCCTCGGCGGTTTATTGCTCAACACCATTGGGTTTAAGCTATCTATGGGCTTAATGGCATCGGTGCTGGCATTAGTAGCCATAGGCACACTCGCCTTTTTAAAAAGAGATCTAGGCAAAACGACTTACAAGCCAAAATTCCGCGATATGCTTTCCAAAAGTTCTGAGATCAATCGACTATCGGCTGCTCGATTTTTTCTCTTTGGATCTCGAGATGTTTGGTTTGTGATCGCTCTACCTGTTTTTCTTCAACTTGAAATGGGATGGACTAGTTTAGGGGTAGGTACTTTTTTGGCGTTATGGGTCATTGGTTATGGGCTGATTCAAACGCTATACCCTATCGTTTCTAGGGTATTCACTTTATCCGAACCCGACGGAAGGAGTGTGGTTTTGTGGGGTTTAGCTTTGAGTGTGCTCCCCATCCTTATATTATTCTTAGAGCTCGGTTTGAAATGGGATTCCGAAGTAGTAGCCGTAATGGGGGTCTTGTTTTTCGGTATTGTGTTTGCTGTGAATTCGACCATTCACTCCTACCTCATCGTGTCTTATGCTAAGAGAGATGGGGTGAGTCTCGATGTGGGATTTTACTATATGTCAAACGCGGCGGGACGATTAATGGGCACGGTGCTCTCAGGTTTGGTTTATCAACAATATGGTTTTATGGCATGTATCGCGGTGTCAGCTGTTTGTGTAGTCATGTCGATTGTTGTGTCTATTGGTCTGCCTGCAAATAAGGATCGGCTTACCGAAATCTAGTATTCGTGGATTTGCTCTCTGTAATTATTGTTGCGAATTGATGTTAGTATCGTTCCATTAGACAGGCGGAGTATTTTAGTGGCGGAAGTAATCAGAGAGAGCCGGCCGAGGAGCATTTCGAGTGACGAATGGAAGGTTCGTGTTGATTTGGCTGCTTGTTATAGATTATTTGTAGAGTACGGTTGGACCGATCTCGTATTCACACATTGTTCTGCTCGTGTGCCGGGTCACCCGGACCAGTATTTAATTAATCCGTATGGTTTGATGTTTGAGGAGATAACGGCTTCTTCTTTGATAAAAGTCGATTTCTCTGGGAATGTCATTTGGGGGGACTACCCAGTTAATTCGGCAGGCCACGCGATTCATTCGGCGGTGTTGCAGGCGCGTGAAGATGTCAATGTTGTTTTGCACAGTCATACTCGGGCGGGAATCGCGGTTTCCACCATGCAGTGTGGTCTACTACCCATCAGTCAGCATGCTTGTGAGGTGTTAGGTGATGTGGCGTATCATGAATATGATCTCGCGATTGCCGGAAGTGAAGAATGTCATAAGTTGGGTGAGGATCTTGGTGACCGACATTGTTTAATACTTAATAATCATGGATTACTCAGTTGTGGACGAGATGTGCCTGAGGCTTTCCTTCTAATGTATAACGTAGAAATAGCCTGTAAGGTTCAAGTGGATGCCTTGGCAAGTGGGCAGTCGCTGCACTATATAAAGAAATCCGCTGCTGACCTTTTGTCCGAGTATGGTCGTATCAATCACGAAAAAACCAATCATCAAGCTCAACTGGTTTGGCCGTCGCTTATTCGTAGATTGGATACGAAAGATACTTCCTATAGTACTTAAGCTTTTGTCTGTGCGAGCGCTGTTACGGAGCTAGATCCGATCGGACCCAATTCGTCATATAGATAACACTCTGCTATCGCTATTCCTTTATCTGACTGATGGTTCATGACTTCGAAGCCAATCCAAGGAGTGGTTGGTAGACGATGGGTATATAGCGTGATATCGGTATTGATAAAGGCGAGACCCTTCTCACCAGAGTTGGCGAATGGGCTAGCAAAGTCGGCAGCTAATGCCACACGTTGCCACGGAGTGAGTTCTTGCCCTTCGATCAGTTGTCGAACTTCACGCATCCAGAGACATCGTTGCTGGGAGCTATCATTACGATTCTTGATATGACGTATTTCCCACATTCCACCGAGGGGGTTTAAACTCTCGGACTCGATTTCTTGGGGACTGGGAACTGACCAGTTAGGTCGTTGCCAAATGGAATCTTCTGGATTTCGGGTGCATTTTAGAAGTTGACATGTGGCGCGCCCGATACTTTTACCTTCGCTTGTTAACTCGGCATCTACTACTCGAATTCTCCGGCCGTCTCTTATTTTTTGACTCGCGACCTGAATAGGAGAAAAATTGGGCTGTCGATACAGGTCGACGGTCAAACGAGCAGGATGGAAATCTAGATCGCCATGTTTGGATTCAATTTCGTAGGAAAGAAGTCCCGCTATGACACGACCGTGCAAGGACTTTGGATCCCACGGACCAGCGCATACAGGATTGGGGTAATAGTTGGAGCCGTCGGTCCTAAAGAATGATTCATTTTTCATGGATTAAGTAGAGTAGTGTGAAAAAATGTGATTATGACATTAATGGAAAAAATCAAAACTAAAATGACCATCACATGAGCGGTTTGAACAAATGAGCTGTAGCTTTTTCACGAACGTAACGATAAATACCTGATATGTTTTAGTTGGTATATAACAAATTGTTCTCGGTAAAGGGGAGTTGAGGTTAAGACGATGGATTCGAAGGCTATAGTCATTGATGGTAGTGCTATGGCGGAGCGCTTGCGTAACGAGGTGGCCCATCGTGTCGAAGCTTTCCGATCGGCGACGAGTATCGACCCGAGTTTGGCAGTGGTGATGGTTGGGGATGATGCCGCGAGTCAAGTATACGTTCGCAATAAGATGAAGCAAACGGCAGTAGTGGGTATCAGGTCTGTAGAAAAACGTTTACCCAGACAGGCCAGTGAAAGTGAGGTTCTGGAAATAATTCAAGAACTAAACGAGGATTCCAGCATTCATGGAATTCTGGTTCAACTTCCTTTGCCGGAACATATCGATCCATCTGTGGTGGTCGACGCTATAGATCCAAACAAAGATGTGGACGGATTGCACAGGAACAATGTGGCTGCTCTGGTTCTAGGCGAAGAAGGTCTGGTGCCTTGTACCCCGACCGGTTGCCTGTTGATGTTACGGCAATATGCAGAAAATTTGTCTGGAATGCGTGCGGTGATACTCGGTCGCTCACGACTCGTAGGTAAGCCATTGGCCGAGTTGTTACTTCGTGAGAACTGCACCGTTACCATGGCACATTCCAAAACTGCTGAGTTGCCAACCCTTTGCCGCAGTGCAGATATACTTGTGGCCGCTATAGGACGTCCTAATTTTGTCCAAGGCGAATGGATCAAACCAGGTGCGATTGTGATCGATGTGGGAATGAATCGAATAAAGGACAATGATGGTAAGCGACGTCTTGTAGGAGATGTGGATTACCAAGCAGCACTGTCGGTAGCTCAAGCAGTATCACCAGTTCCCGGTGGTGTAGGACCGATGACGGTCGTATGCTTACTTAGAAATACGATACAAGCAGCAGAAGGGCAGTTAGGCCAAGCGTAAGCATCACAATCGGCCAGAATCGAATACATGTCCTATTGGAATTTCCAGTCGCCGGACGTAATCTTGGGCGGGTTCTTTACCTCTATCTGCGCGAATTCTACCTAGGCGCAAGGTTCCCCCACGTAACCCGATCACAATACCTTTTTCATCGACGTATTGAAGTGAACCCGGGGAAGCATCGCCACCCATTTCGAGTGAGGCATCATAAAGACGAATGAGCTGATCACCGTCTTGTATATGCGCTCCTGGTTGTGGGTCACAACCTCGTACTAATCGATCAATTGCTTCGGCGGGCTGTTTAAAATCTATGCGAGCATCAGCATCTTTCACAAGCCCCTGAAATGTCGCCTGTGATTGATCTTGTGTCTTATACGTAACCGTTTTGCTCTCAATACTCGACACTGCCTCAAGAATCGCTTGAACTCCTAGCGGTGCTAATTTGTTGAAGAAAAGGGATCCTGTCGTATCCGTTGCTCCAATAGTAACTCCGCCTTTTTGATTCACTATCGGTCCAGTATCAACTCCAGTATCGGGGACAAAAATGCTTACGCCCGTCTCGGGTGCGCCATCAATAATTTGCCACTGTAGAGCATTTCCTCCTCGATAAAGCGGTAGTAAGGATGGGTGATAGCATATGCTCTTATGTATAGGCGCATCTGTTATTTCCGCCGGTAGGAAGTACGTGAAGGAGGCTAGTACATTAAGTTCGACGTTATGAGTTTTGTACTCATTTAAAGCATTCGGAATCGCTTCCCCTTTTTTTGATTGGAAATATCGACGCTGCACAACCTGCAGGTCTAATTCACGTGCGTGCTGTGCAAGTGCGTCCGGCCGTCCTCCATCTTCTGGTGCATAGACAACGACTATTTCGTGATTTGCATCAATTAATTTATTGATGCATTCAATTGCGATGGGAGCTTGACCAAAAATAGCTAAGCGTAACGACATTTTTGAGTAAGACCTCGTGTAAACGCAGTTTCTATGGTCCTCAGTTTTATTTTCAGGCCTGACACCACCAAGCAACTCCTTTTTCATCTTCCTCTACGATAAGCATACGGCGATCTAGAGCACAGTGTAGGTGTGCGATTGATTCACCGGTTGCAGGAAAGAAGCTATAGTCATTGATAGTACTTTTGAACAATGCTGGAAAGACATCGACAGCCCTTTTGGGCTCTTTACAGAGCTCATAGAGTTTTTCAATAGCAACTTCATGCCAGTCTATGAGCGCAGTGAGTCGTTCATGCACACCTACATACAAACTTTGATGAGCAGGTAATACGAGCAGATTCGGAGGTAAAAGTTCTCGAAATCGTTGGCAGGAGTTAATCCAATCCTTTAAGGGGTTAGCGTGTGGCTCCGATGGTTGTACGCTGACGTTAGGTGTTATTTTGGGCAGTATTTGATCACCCGCAATGATGAGTTTGAGTTCGGGGCAATAGAGGCAAACGTGCTCGGGTGCGTGTCCGTGACCGATTACTGCTCGCCATTCTTTGCCGCCAATATCGAGATACTGCCCCTCGCTTATCCGACGGTAGCCGGCTGGTAACTCCGCTATGTTCGCCCCAAATTGCCCAAATCGACTGCGATAGCGATCTAGTCTTTCCTCATTGAATCCCGCTCGTCTATAGAAAGCGATGGCATCTTCTGGCACGTCGGAGGGGCCGTCTGCTGCCATAACTTTGCACATGTAAAAATCACTTCGGCTCATCCAAAGTTCACAGCCCCATTTTTGGACGATCCAACCGGCAAGACCGGTGTGGTCGGTATGAAGATGGGTTGCAATCACACGCGTGACAGGCCTATTTTCGAGGTAGTTGTCAAAAATGGACTTCCAGTGTTGTTTCACGTTTTCACTGTAGATACCGGTATCGACGATGGTCCAACCGTCGTTATCCCGCAACAACCAAACATTAATATGATTTAGCCGGCCGTGCATGGGCATGCGAATCCAATAGACACCATCCGCCACCTCGGTGGCTTCACCGGGATTAGGAGCTTGATCTTCAAATTTATAATCGAGCGGATCGAAGCCGCGCTTCGACATGTTGTCAACCAATGGAAACCTCTCGGAATGTAAACAAGCGACGTCACGATGACGACTCGAACGCGTAACAATACCGTACTTGGCGTGTCAGTCTCCATCGGATTTGTAGTAATTCTGCCCTTATAGTGATTTTTCATCTCCACAGCTGAAGCGGTATCTGGTAATTTCGGTCACCGTGAAAATACTTAAATCGAATTTTTTTCTAATAGGCATGCTTGTGGGGGCGGGGCCGGTACAGGCCATGGATTCTGAGCTTAGTAGTTCGGATATTGTCTATAAACATGCGTATGGTTTTCTCAAGGAGCCAAAATACTCCGCTGGCTTTACCCATTTTGATTACGTTAACCCTGATGCAAAAAAGGAAGGCCGGATGCGAAATCCAGCAATGGGGTCTTGGGACAATTTCAACAATATGTCTGTGCCTGGTGGGCAGATGGGGCCTGGTCTAAGTGTCGAATCCCCTCATGATAATTTATTGAGTGATTCCCTGATGTCGAAATCAGCTGATGAACCGGCGTCCATGTACGGACGATTGGCGGAAGGGATCGCAGTTTCTGAGGATGGGGCCTATATCGCATTTAAAATACGAGATTTTGGGCGATGGCACGACGGAAAGCCGATTACCATCGAAGACGTTCGATTTTCATTCGAGATATATACCACTCAAGCGTCCCCAACTATCAGTGAACCGCTGATGCCCATATCGGGAATTGAGGTTATCGGGCCACGTGAGATACGTTTTGATATTCACGAGCATTTGCGTGACGATCCGTACCTGCCTTTTCGAATTGGATTAAAACCAATATTAGCTAAGCACTATTGGGAATCCCGAGACGTCAAAAAGACGAGCATTGAACCCCCGCTGGGCTCTGGTCCCTATCGGGTCAAGAAATATCGTATTGGTCGATCCATAACCTATGAACGAGTCAGCGATTACTGGGGTGCGAATCTTCCGGTTATGAGGGGCAGGTATAATTTCGATGAGTTGAAGTGGGATTATTTTAGGGATGATCAGGTGCAAACCGAGTCTCTGAAAGGTGATGTTATTGATGTGCATGAAGAAAATATCCCTCGATTGTGGAACACGGCATATGACTTTCCCGCAACACAAGCCGGCGTTTTTAATCAGCAATGGTTGCCAATTCAAAAACCGTGGGGACTCTGGTGGCCGATTTTCTGGAATTTAGACCAGCCTCGTTTTCAGGATGTTCGTGTGCGGGAAGCCCTATGGCTTGTATCCGACTTTTATTGGTTGAATTGGACTAATTACGATTTTTACGGTGTCGCCGAAAGTTTTTTCCATGGGTCCGAGCTGGCTTCTAGGGAACTCCCGAGTGAGCGCGAGCTCAAATTTTTGGAACCGATCCGGCATTTGATACCGCCTCGTGTTTTTACTGATACATACCAACCGCCACCGAATGGTGGTCAGGGATGGCATCGAGAAAACATTCTAAGAGCCATGGAACTGTTTAAAGAGGCTGGTTGGATTGTCGATGAAGTGGGCCGATTGGTTCATTCCGAAACGCGGGAGCCTTTTCATATTCGGCTTGTTGCTGTGTCTCCAGCGCTCGCTCGCTCGTTCATTCCCTACATGCGAAATTTAAAACGGCTAGGCATTACTGCGACGGCTAAATCACCAGAAATTTCAAACTGGTTACACCGACAGAGAGCTGGTGATTTTGACGGCGGTGCTATGTGGTTTTTGCCGGATTACACTCCGACACTCATGATTGCTAATAGTTTCTCATCGGTGACAGCCGACCAGAAATATTCCAATAACTTATCTAATATGCGTGATCCAGCTATCGATGCATTGATTGAGAGCATTAAGCAAGCAGAAACGTGGGACGATTACGTTGCAGCTATTCGAGCATGGGACCGAGTCATGTTATGGAATTTTTATTATGTCCCAGGGATGACTAAAACTCGTATCGGTTTGGCCCATTGGGAGCGCTTTAGTTGGAAAGACTTGGAGATCCCATTAAACCGGCAGGCGCATCGAGATACCTGGTGGTGGGATGCGAGCAAAGTTGCGCGATTGGAAGCGTTTAAAGAAGGGGGCGACTGATGGGTCGATATCTCCTCAGGCGCCTTTTTCTGATCGTGCCGACTCTCTTCGGAATTATGGTAATCAATTTCGTGATTGTTCAGTTCGCTCCAGGTGGACCTGTAGAACAGGCTATCGCTCAGGCCACTGGGATGAATATGTCTTCTACAGCTTCCGTGTCAACCGCAAGTATGGGGCCGTCAGCCGAATCCGGTTATACCGGTAAAGAGGGGATATCTCCGGAATTTGTGGCTGAATTGGAGAAGGCTTTCGGTTTTGATAAGCCAGCGCACGAACGTTTCCTATTGATGTTGTGGAACTACATGCGTCTGGACTTTGGAAAAAGTTATTTTCAGGATCGCCCCGTCTTGGATATGGTATTGGAGCGATTGCCAGTTTCAGTGGGTCTAGGCTTGTGGGCATTGCTATTGATATACCTGATCTCCATACCCCTTGGTATTGCAAAGGCGAAACACGATGGAGAGCCGTTTGATGTGTGGACAAGCGGAGCCGTATTTGTAGCTTATGCAATACCCGGTTACCTATTCGCGGTAATTCTTATCGTTGTCTTTGCTGGCGGTAACTACTTGGATTGGTTTCCGATGCGCGATTTGTTTTCAGAGAATTTCGGCGAACTATCATTATGGGGACAAATAAAAGATTACTTCTGGCATCTTGCTTTGCCTTTAACCGCTTTGACTATTGGCGGCTTTGCCATGTTGACGATGTTGACGAAAAATAGCTTTTTAGAGGAAATCAACAAGCAATTCGTGCTGACAGCTCGCGCAAAGGGTTTAACAGAAAGACGTATTTTGTACGGCCACGTTTTCCGTAACGCTATGTTGATCGTGGTCGCAGGATTTCCTGCAGCTTTTGTCAGTCTGCTTTTTACGGGGGCCTTATTAATCGAAGTCATTTTCTCAATAGATGGGATCGGTCTTCTTGGATATGAGGCTATTGTGAAACGAGACTACCCGATATTCTTTGGCACTTTGTTCTGCTTTACTTTGGTGGGATTGGTGATGCAACTTGTTGGCGACGTCATATACACATTCGTCGATCCTCGAATCGATTTTGAGGCACGGGATTAATTTGGTATGGATCCTAAGACACGCAACAAACTCTCGCCGATCAATAGACGACGACTGGAAATATTTAAGTCCAATCGGCGGGGCTACTATTCGTTTTGGCTTTTTGTGGTGCTGTTCGGAGTTTCGTTGTGTGCTGAATTGATAGCGAATGACAAACCAATCGTGTTTTCGTACGCTGATGAACTCTATTTTCCAATATGGTCGGTGTACACCGAGTCCGAGCTTGGTGGAGTGTTACGAACGGAAGCAGAATACCGTGATCCATACGTGATGAATTTGATTGAATCTCATGGCTGGGCGGTCTGGCCTCCAATCCGTTTTTCCTTCAATACTATTGATTACACTTACCAAGTCGTACCGGCTCCGCCAGATACGGTCCATATACTTGGGACAGACGGTCAGGGTACTGATATTTTCGCCAAGTTGCTGTATGGGTTCAGGTTGTCGGTTCTCTTCGGTATTTCGTTGACTATCATTAGTTCAGTCATTGGCGTTACTGTAGGCGCATTACAAGGTTATTATGGTGGTCTTATTGATTTGTTAGGCCAAAGATTAGTCGAGATCCAAACAGGGCTTCCGATTTTGTTTGTTCTCATTATTTTAGCCAGTATCGTCGAGCCAAATATTTTTTGGTTGCTTGGTATTTTGTCGTTATTTAGCTGGATGGTGCTGGTTGGTGTGGTTCGTGCGGAATTCCTGCGTGCTAGAAATTTTGAGTTTGTTAGGGCTGCAAGAGGTCTGGGTGTTTCGGATATTAAAATACTGTATCGCCACGTACTGCCAAACGCGATGGTGGCCACGCTTACGTATTTACCTTTTGTACTAAACGGGTCGATTACCTCACTGACAGCGCTCGACTTTTTGGGTTTTGGTCTGCCTATCGATTCTCCTTCTTTTGGACGTTTGCTATCTGATGCCAAAGCTAATTTGCAGGCACCTTGGATGGCATTATCGGTCTTTTTAGCTCTCGCTACGTTACTGAGTTTGTTGATATTTATTGGCGAAGCTGTGCGAGATGCTTTAGATCCCCGTCGATCACTTGGCGCAGGAGAGAAGAGCGAGGGCGGAACCGAAATCGTAGGAATACAAACAGCGTAGTCAATACGACATTAAGGAATTTACAAATGGCAAATAACATACAGAGTGTTGATGTCTTGGTTGTGGGAGCTGGATTTGCGGGCATGTATATGTTGCATCGTTTGCGCACTCAAGATTTGAACGTACAGGTGGTAGAAGCGGGGAGCGGGGTTGGAGGTACTTGGTACTGGAATCGTTATCCTGGTGCGCGCTGCGATGTCCCAAGTATCGATTATTCGTTTAGCTTTTCAGACGATCTACAACAGGATTGGGATTGGACGGAGGTAATGGCCGGCCAACCGGAAATTTTGGATTACGCTAATCATGTAGCAGACCGTTTTGATTTGTTAAAAGACATCTCGTTTGAAACGAGAGTATTGGATGCGACTTATGACGAATCTAAAAGAAGATGGTTGATACATACGGATGTAGGGACTGCATACGATGCGCGCTTTTATGTGATGGCCACCGGTTGTTTATCGGTGCCTAACACGCCCACTATAGAAGGTGCGAGCGAATTTAAGGGTAAGGTATACCATACGGGACAATGGCCTCACGATGGGGTTAATTTCGAGGGAGTACGAGTTGGGATCATAGGAACAGGGTCCTCAGGAATTCAATCAATTCCAGTGATTGCTGAAGAAGCGGCACATCTGACCGTATTCCAACGGACGCCAAATTACACAATGCCCGCGCAAAACCGTCCACAGACGAAGGAATTTCTGGACGATGCGAAATCGAAATACGACGAAATTCGGCGTACGCAACGTGAGTCTCAAGCAGGAATCGTAGGATACGGCTTTGGTTTCGGTGGCGCTGACAACGTTGCTCCAATGGATGCCATTCTCGAAACAAGTCCGGAACAAAGGGAGCAAGCTCTGAATGATGAGGGGTTTGCTGCCATTCGACGTTATATGGATATTGGTTTAGACATGAATGCCAATGAGTTGGCATGCGATATGTATCGTGAGCAAGTATCACGTGTTGTGAAAGATCCGAAAGCCGCTGAAGGTTTAATGCCTAAAGGGTATCCGATAGGTTGCAAACGCCCGGTAATTGATAGTGGATACTACGAAGCATACAACCGAGATAATGTGAAATTAGTTGATCTTCGGAAAGGTGGTATCGAATGCATCACGGAGACGGGGATACAGACAAGTCAGGGTCATTACGAAGTTGACGCCATTGTATATGCCACAGGTTTCGATGCCATGACAGGAGCTTTACTTAATGTCGACATTAAAGGACGTGGAGGCGCGAAATTGCGGGAAGCTTGGGAAGCTGGGCCACGTACTTATTTAGGTCTGCAGACGGTTGGTTTCCCTAATTTATTTATGATCACTGGTCCCGGAAGTCCTTCAGTACTAAGTAATATGATCGTCTCGATCGAACAGCATGTGGATTGGATCGCGGATTGCATCCAACATATGGACGCTCACCAGTGGCGCTCGATTGAACCTACATCAGTAGCCGAACAACAGTGGATTGAGCATGTCAACGAAATAGCCAAAGGCACAATGCTGACGGCTCCGTCGTGTAATTCATGGTATTTGGGAGCTAATATCCCAGGTAAGCCCCGAATCTTTATGCCTTATGTTGGCGGCGTAGGAACGTATCGCACGAAATGTGAGGAGATTGTTGCCAACGGTTATGAAGGATTCGAGCTAGCGAGCTAAATCGAAAACTAACAAGCATTAGTAGTTTTAGTGAATATCTATTGTTGCTCTTTTATTTGCCAAAGGCCGCTGCCGTGATAGACCGCAATATCAGATAGAGGGACTGCTGGGGTCCCGCCACCGCCACGAGGGACTTGGTTTGTTGGTAGTAATGGTAAGTGGTATTTATCCCACCATGGTATTTCGTCAATGACGTGTCCGGTTATCGGTTGGCTGCCTAAGTTCCATTCCTCAAACATGTCTTTGTGTGGAGAGCTTCTGTCTGTAATGAATTCGTTTGAATCCATTATCCATTGGTTGGTGACTTCACGATTGCCGTCAGATGGATCATCTTCCGACTCATCACCGATGTGAAAAAAGCCGTCCATATCACAATTAATTCTTGGCCCACCATTTTTACCGGCGGCAGTCCAACGCATATGCCCGCGCGTTCGGGATTTATTCAGGTCTTGAATTACCGCCATGCGCACATTGTTTCCTTCATGAATTCCAGCGGAATGGACCACCCAACCGTGACAGAAAATCGTGTCACCAGCCTCTCCGGTAAATTCGATCGGTTCAATGTCTGCTTTGATATGGTCCATCGCTTTTTTCGAGTCTTCGGTACTGACCCAGTTTAGCCCTTGCTCAGAGGTGTGATACAGCGCTTGTGGCGATGTTGGATAGATTGTGAAGCCGCCTGACCGTGGGCCAATATCACTCATGTAGGTGACTGCGGTCATTTCGGTCATATTTGCGTCCATGTGGGGACCGAGAGCGGATTCTGGGCCGTCGGGATCACGAGGAAAGATTGAATAGATGCCTCGGTTACGACGAGGACGTTTAACAGGTCCGCCCATCAAGGCCTCGGCCATGTAGAGCATATTGGGGTGAGCAGAAGTCGCTGCAACAAACTCGGGATCGTGTCCGATCCCATGCCATCGCCAAACATCGTTGCTGATGTCCTGAGTGAGTTTGTGTGGCAAACGACCGACCCGTTCTCCTTTGGCAGCGCCGGGACGCTTTTCGTCAGGCCCGGGCCAAGCGCTCGTTCCCATCCAGTTTTCCGCTAGAGACCATCGATTCTCTTTTGGCCATTGTTTTCCTGGAGCGATCCAGGTTGCGGGATCATCGGGCACAACGCCAGCGGATTTAATCGGTGGCTGCTGCCACCAGAGCTTATAAAAAGGGGAGAATGTGTCTTTGGGGATGAGCCCTCGCTTTATGACATAACCTTTTTCTCGAAATTGGATAATTTCTTCGGGTGAAAGACCCAATTTATCCGAGCCTGGTGGATCGAGGTCTCTATGCGTTGGGGTCGGCAGGTGAACAGCCTCTTGCTTGGTGCCAAAAGCGGATTCTGGATCATGAGGATCTGGGCGCTTCGGTTGTTTTGATCTAACCATTTTTTAGCCATTCTCAAACGAAACATGGGGTTAGAGTAACTCGAATTAGATACTTTCAGCCAGCGCTTCGGCTTCATCGAGTGTTATATCAGACTCATCCAATGGTATTTTGATAAGTAAATTGTAGAAACAATATTCTGCAGTTTGGTCCGCATATAGCTTATTCTTTACGGAGAAATAATTAGTAGAGGATTTACGATGAGTGTAGACGGCAAGATAGCTGTAGTGACGGGAGCCGGTGGTGGCCTTGGAAAACAGCATGCGTTATTGCTAGCGGAACATGGAGCCAAAGTTGTTGTAAATGATTTGGGTGGCAACCTAGATGGCAGTGGAAGTGGTGATGCGGCGGATATGGTCGTGGAAGAAATCCGCAGCTTAGGAGGTGAAGCTATAGCTAACAAGAACTCTGTATCCGATCGGGATGGCGCTAAAAATATTATTGGAGCGGCTGTTAATGAGTGGGGAACAGTCGATATCGTTGTGAATAATGCTGGAATATTGAGGGATAAATCCTTTAAGAATATGACTCTGGATGAATGGGATATCGTCGTTGATGTTCATCTGAATGGGACTGCATATGTTAGTTGGTATGCTTGGCCAATCATGTACGAAAAAAACTATGGACGCATTGTCTTTACAAGCTCGGGATCGGGGATTTTTGGTAGCTTTGGTCAATCCAACTACGGGGCAGCGAAGATGGGTATGGTGGGACTTATGAATAACCTCTCTCGTGAGGGAGCGTCGCATAATGTCCGTACTAATTGTTTATCTCCAGGTGCGTCGACCAGAATGACTGCAAGTGTACCTGGCAGCAAAGCAGATCCGGATAATCCCGCGCCAGAGAGTCACCCCAAATTGGTTAGTCCTGCTGTTTTATACATGTGTGGTGAAGACGCTCCAAATGGCCGAATTATTCAAGCGATGGGGGGACGCTTTAGCACGAATGTGGTCGTGGCCAATGATCCAGTGGATTTGGGTGTCGACGCTACCTACGAAGATTTAGAACCGCGAATTGAAGAGGTTCTCGATATCACTGATGCAAAACCCAATCCACAATTTGGATAATCGATATCGGGAGTTCAGTTAGGCGCTCGAATTTCCTCTGTTAGGGATTAGTTCACCGGGTGGCCTACTGTGGTTCGCCCAGTGACCGCTCGGATCAGATCCGCGACAGATGATGGAGTGTTGATTCCAACCGAGGTGTGCTCGTACGTCAGAAGAGAGAAATCGCATGGCAAGCCCACAGCGTCTTTTTTTCGATGTATTTGGTTGTGAGCCGTGCAGTATCCAGTCGCTGTGCAACGATATCTGTCCTGCCTTTAGTGTGAGTGGAACCGGTGGTTCGCCGTGTTCTGTGGGGTCTAATACGGTTTGGTTGAGTACGTTATTTTCTTCTTTCGTGCTGTCTGTATAAGGTACTTGAGCCTTGATGTGAGAGCCTGGTATGACCTGCATTGCGCCGTTACTTTCGTTTGAATCATCGATTGCTAGCCATGCAGATACGACCTTACTGGGAGAAATAGGCCAATAGGAAGCATCTTGGTGCCAGCTCACACGCTTTCCGTCGTTGGGAAGTTTTGCGAAAAAGTGGCTGTGCCGAAGGATTATCGTGTGACCCAGAAGATCCTGGATGTAATCGACGATTTTGCTGTGTGTCACAATATCCCAGACGCCTCGACAGTGTTTGTGCCAGTTTGTTAGTTCATAGTTATTCCATCCAGCAGCCATTGCGCGAGGTAACAGGTCGTCAAAATAGTTGCGAATCGCCTGTATTTCTTCTCGACCAAAAATATCGATCGGCGCAATGAATCCTTTTTCGTTGTAGTGCTGAATTTGATGATTCGTAAGTTTCTTTGGATTTTCGGTCCCGAGTGGGAAGAATCGAAGATCCCTATTTAGATCAGGATAGGCGTCTATTTTTGCAGTCATATTGATTCCCTGAATCAACCAGCTGTCGTCGCAGAATTTCATAGAAGGGGAGTTGGGGGCAGTAAACTACCCCCTCCCATTGTTTCGAAACGCGTTATCTAACCTTGAAGTTCGGCTAGCTTAGATAACGTGGCGTCTGGATCGGGTAACGTTCCGGTATGAAGTTCACTATGCTGAATGACTCCATTCGGATCTATTATGAATAATGATCGGTTCGCAATTCCAGCGTCCGCATTAAGTATGTCGAAACTTTTTGCGACGGCCCCGTGTGGCCAGAAGTCAGCGATAAGTGGGTGACGTATTCCGCCCATCGATGTTGCCCAGGTTTTCAGAGCAAAAGTTGAATCGACAGACATGCCTAGGAGCTGAGCTCCTTTCTCATCAAATTGTTTCAACGCACGGTTGAATGTAGATGTTTGGTTGCTTCAACCACCGGTGAATGCGAGGGGAAAGGTATGTAGTACAACCCACTTTCCCCGAAGACTATCTAGGCTCACTTCCTCACCGTCGTGACTACGCAGTGTGAAATCTGGAGCCGCTGCACCTTGCTCAAGCATGGTGTTCTCCATTTGAAATTATTGTGCCAAACATCTTACGTTGCCGGTGGCAGGAGGGATAGTGAAGATTTGGGTTTACTTTGCCATCGAACGCTCATTTTTACCGATTAAATTCCGTAGTCCCCCATTCGCTTGCGTAGGGCTCGAAAAAGTCGGGTCATGGTTCCTGCTGTCAGTGCAATATCAGCATCTAATCGTGCCAATGGGTCTTCTTCTGCAAAAGGTGCATCGAAGTCTTTTTCCCCAGGAAAATTGAATTTCCGTATGGCTAAATCGGTATCAAGTGAAAATTGAACGGTATGATCGAAGTTCAAGCCTAATCGGTCGAGCTGNAATCCATCGTGGAGGTGTTGGCGGACTGACCGATCAGCTAATTCGATATCCTGCCAGCTAACGGTAGTCGAGTAATCATCGGGATCGCGCATTCGGCATTCACGTCCTAGCGTGAATTCTTCTGGGCCTTTCCCGAGAAGAATAGCATCCATAAATTCATGGGTGGGACGTTTAAAGACTACTGGTGCAAAACGCTGTCCGGTTGATTCACTTAGGTTGTCTACTAACATTTCAGCTGCTTTCTCAGACACGGTACCTACGGCGAGTATCTCTTCCGCTTTTAGATACATAGCGGCGATTCTGTCTGATTTGAGTAGGGCTTGCGGTAAGAGCTGGCTGTAAATCTCTTCCTTTAGTTCTCGTGCTTCCTGTCGTGTAGGTGAGCTCCCTGTTCGACGGCTGAAGGCATCAATTCTTTCGGATAGGGCTTCGTTTACAGCTGCCGCAGGCAAGATTCGTGATTGTAGGCGTAGTTGTAATAAGTCGGCACCACCGACTCGTCGGCATAAAGTATCCGGATTTTCCGATACAGGTGCTTCGAAACCGGCGCTATTTTGCGCCAATACTCCACACGGNGAAAACGCCCTNTCGNTCAGTNTGTCGGAAAGTTCGCTTTCGCTCGNGGGCCAAAGTCCAAAAAGACGGTAAAAACGGCAGTTACGAAATTCTTTGATGGCAAACTCCTTTAGAGAGAACGATGATATCGAATAAGTCCTTATAGATTGAAGGGTTCTCGATTTTCGTGTCTTATATATTGTGTTTTAGATACGGTCGCCACCCATGACGGATGAGACAGATTGGCACGACAGTGGAGTGAAAGTTATTAGTGGCCAACATCTGGACACGAATACTCCGCAGACGCCGGGTATGTCGAGAGCGGCGGCTATTAACCATGCCACTGCCGGTGCTAAAAAACTATGGGCAGGGACGGTTGAAATTCATCCCAATGCCAAAACGGGTGTACACCACCATGGAGCACTCGAGAGCATCATCTACATCATTAGCGGGCAGGCAAGAATGCGGTGGGGATCGAAGCTTGAATATGTAGCTGAAGCCGGCCCTGGCGATTTTATATACGTACCTCCCTATGTNCCGCACCAGGAAATTAACGCGCTCACCGACGAACCTCTCAATTGCGTTTTGGTGCGTAGTGATCAGGATCCTGTGGTAGTCAANCTGGATATCCCGATCGTTGAAGATCCGGAGGGTCTTTTTTGGATTGATCCGATACATGCAGATCCCAAGAGTTCTGATTGAAGGTGTTGTATTGGGTTCCATTTTTTCATGCATTTAGTCGTTGGAGCGAAACATGCTGGGTTCTAAATTAATTCCTGTAGTCGTTTTTGTTTTTAGTGCAACCGTTGTTATGGCGAATGTTGGAAACGGGCAGCAAAGTGTAGGGGAATTGATGGAAGAACTCTCTAACTGGGGACGTTGGGGCGAGGAGGACCAACTAGGAACCCTCAATCTGATAACTCCACAAAAGCGGAAGGAAGCCGCTTCGCTCGTCCGGAAAGGAATCTCGGTTTCGATGGCGCGTCCGATCATGCTCGANAAAGCACCAGATAATGACAGCCCGTTGGAACATAACATGGTCTTGTTNCCNGATGAAACCAATGCGTGGGCAGTGGATTCNTTTACTATGTTGTTCCATGGTTTGAGTCATTCCCACATTGACGCTCTCTGCCACCTGTCCCACGAAGGGAAATACTACAATGGAGCATCGATAGCCGATGTGAACGCAAACGGTTGCAGTGCTGTGGGGATCGATAACCTTGGCACAGGAATCCTAACCCGTGGTGTTTTAATGGATATCCCCCGACTGAAAGGGAAGCCTTGGCTCGAGCCTGGCGAAGCGGTTTACGTGGAAGACCTGGAAGCTTGGGAAAAAATGGCTGGAATAAAAGTGACATCCGGTGACGCCGTCATACTNAATACCGGAAGATGGGCNCGACGTGAGGCAAAAGGTGCGTGGGCTGGTGATTTTTCCGGCTTGCACTATACGACGGTAAAATGGTTGCGTGAACGTGATGTAGCAGTTGTGGGTACCGANGCTGGTTTGGACGTATTTCCTTCAGGAATCGAAAGTGATGGGGCNCCGACTCATCGCCTAGTGTTAGTAGCTCTTGGTATGCCTGTTCTAGACACGATGGATTTAACGGCCGTTAGCCTAACGGCTAACGAATTAAAGCAATGGACTTTTATGCTCTCGGCTGCACCATTACGTATACCGGGTGGTACCGGTTCGCCGATCAATGCAATTGCTACGTTTTAGTGGACTGGAGACTCAGAATTTCCAACGCAGGGAAGCTCGAACGCTAAAGGGATCTGTAGGATGAAAATGAATATCTTCCACCGGTTCGGTTTCATCTGGCAGTTGCGATGCGTACCAATAAGCAATATCAATGTCTTGAGCATCGAATAGATTAATTAATTCGACTCCAGTTTCAACGGACCCAAAATCATAGCTAATGCCTAAATTAAACAGAGTGGTAGATTCGTGGTGTTGCGAATTATCTTCAGTGAGGGCCGCATCACCAAAGTGTCTGATTCGTAGGCTTGCTGTCCAATTGTCTAGGTTTACATAGGTGATGCCGGCCCCGATTACCCGCCCATGGGCATTTGGGATGGCATTAAGGTGGCTTTCCACATTTTTGAACTCGCTGTCTACGATGCTGGCTAACAAGTCAATAGTCCAAAAATCAGAAAGATTCCAGAAAATATTGGTTTCGAAGCCNCTGCGTTTTGACCCGTCGCTAGGTTCGGTAGATCCGGTGTCGCCGACGAAAAGCAGTTCTGAATCCGACTCAAGCCAGAAGTACGTCATTGAAATATGTAAGTCGCTCCAAGGTTCGGTCCGGATGCCGATTTCGGCTCCTTCCTGATCGACGAAAAGGTCGACAGTGTCGACCGGTAGCAACGTAATTGGGTCCACTCGGATGGTTTTTCCGCGGACATCGTTCGAGTGAAATCCCTTCCCCCAATTCACGTAGACTTCAGTCGTGTCGGTGACAGCGTATGCGGCACCAAGTGATGGAATCCAGTGGGTTTCGCTGTCCGATCCGCTGTTTTCTTGTAGCGAAGCATCTACGTCAAAATCGTAAAAATCCTGGCGTATACCGATGTGTCCGCGGAGTTTTTCGGTGAGATGTATTTTTAGTTCGGCAAAAGTACCCACACTCAGCCAATCAATGGAGTCTTGTCGAATGCTTTTGTGTCTGATGCGTGAAGTTGTTCCATATAAATCAGCGTGATCGATATCATCGATACGAAGATCGAGACCCAAATTTAATTCCGTTGAATTGTTTATTTCAAAGACGCGGTGGGCGTGACCGCCATATATTGTTCTTCGATCTACTTGTTGATGTTGATCGCCATTTTTTCGATCTTCGAGGGTATAGGTGAAGTTTCCAAAGAGGTCGAGAGCGTAGTCGCTGATGAAGCCACCGACGGACAGGTAGTCANTTTCGATTCCGCCTATAAGTGTTGCTCTTTTGCTGTTACCGCCGAGAGTAGGATCGACATAGCCGAAGCGGCCAATTCTTCCCAGCGAAACCAGGCGTTCTGGTATCTGATCGGTTGAGTTCCAGGCATTGGTATAATAGGACGCTAATAATTTTGTATCGTAGCCCTTATGTTGCCCGGAGTATTTGACCAGCAGATTGTCTTTTTGAATATTGCCTGAAAGATCCCAAGGACCGTCGTTACGCAGAAATTCTACGGCACCTAACAAATGCCCACTAAAAGCTTCCATCGATGCAGCGCCGACACTGCGGAGATAGCCATCAGAACCTATGCCTAAATCAATAAAGGGTTTCTCTACTTGGTCATAGATGCGCATTGAGGCCGTTCCCGCGGTTGAAAAATCGCCACGATCAGCGCGATAGGGCCCTTTTGCATACCGAATCGTACTCACGATTTCAGGTATGACAAAATTGAGGTCTAAATAGCCCTGACCGTGTGCGTGGGAACGAAAATTTACTGGCATGTCTTCAAAATAGACGGAAAAATCTGTGCCGTGATCCAGATTCATGCCGCGTAGAAAGTATTGATTGGCTTTGCCTTCGCCACTGTGTTGGGTGGCCACCATGCCTGGAACAACTTCGACTAACTCTCCGACACGCTGGAGCGGTCGTGTGGAAAAATCGGAGTATCCGACCAAGCCTTCAGACGAGGATAGTGCGCTTCCCTGCTGCGATTCGTTCCGTCCCCAGACAACAACTTCTTCTAGTACTTCATAATTATCGAGGTCGGGTAGACTTTCCGACCAGGCAAATATAGGGAACAAAAGACTCATCAAAAAGATTCGAATGATCATACTTTCCTTAGGTAGTAGGTAGTAGGTAGTAGGTAGTAGGTAGTAGGTGTTGTTAACCGTAGGCGAGGGTAAGGGTTTCTATGACATCTGCTATTTGGTTACTCCAATACCAAGCCGCTATAACCAGGATGAATACAGAGATACCAAACGCTAAATTTTCTTTTTGTTTATTCATATTGAATGCTACGAGAATCCTATCCAACGACCAGAGGCCGCCACCGAAAACCAAATAATGATTGAGGTAATTGCTACTGAGCGAATCGTACTAGGTTTGAGCGTTGAATGATCCTGCGATAGCAGCGGTCTTTTGATGAAGTAGACGAATAACACGCCAATCAATAACCCGATCATTTTGCCCCAGAACATCTCATTGTAATAAAGCTTTAGCGCAACGGCCGAACTCATGAATATGCCTGTAGCAATGAGTACAATGAGGGCGATTGTGAACCAACGGTTCGTATTTTCGACCACTATCTCGGAGGGTACATCCCGCATCACAATACCGAGTAAACGGAGGTCTGACAGCAATACCATACCGCCCATTACCGCAAGTCCGAGTAGATGAAACATTTGAATGACGGCAAAAGTTCCCCCGTAGGCTTTGGAAATAGTTGCTAGAAAAGAGGTATCGAGCCATTCAAAAAAACTAAGAATTTCCATAGTTAAGCTCCTCCACTACTGTGAGATTCGAGTTCATACACGCAACCCGCAGCCCAATACATGAAGGAAGAGAGATCCTTATGACAATCAAACCAGTCATAAGCGATGGCGCGTCCGGTCATAACGACACCTGCCCAGAAGGCCAGCGAAAACGCTGCACCGTTACGAATTCTTTTGGGTGCTACCGGTTGTGTACTCCAAGTTTCAACGGATTGGCGCATTTTTGTACGAAAGGTGAAAGCGTTAATTGCCGCTGCAATTAACAATATGACCTTCATGCGAAACCAGATACTCTGGGTGGTTCGGACCGGGATCGCGTAGTAGAGAAGTAAGCCTGTAATGATCATCACCGAGAAACCGATCATCATCGGTTTATCGAGTCGATCGGCTATGACGTCGGCTGGAACCTTGCGAAAAGCAAGACCCAACATGCGAAAGTCGATAATAAACAGCATGCCAAGGAATATGGTTATGGTGAGTACGTGCGTTGATTCGATCCAGGCATATAGGTAGTACGACTCGTGAATCGAGGTACTCCAAGAAGTGGCATCCAACCACTCAGCTAAACTTAACAGCCATTCATTCAGCACGTTCAAACCCTTATTCGTTTGTGCATTTTTATCTGTTTATAAGACTAACGTAGGTATGATCTGGTGGATTGTGCCGACTTGGACGCTGAATTGCACTGGCTAGTCGCTGGAAATAAGAGGTGTAGTAGGTCAGGCTCGTTATTTAAAAGTTGTCAAACCGCGCGATCCGCTAAGTAGGCTGGTTGCGTCGAGTGATAGAGGAGATCAAAGTTTTGGGGTTGCACGAACGCGTATTTATCAGTAATCGGGGAGAGATTGCTTCTCGAATAGCCAGGGCTGCATCTGCTTTAGGTATGGAATCTGTCAGTATATATGCTCCCGTGGATTCCTTATCACTTCACACTCGGACTAGTACTGCATCGCAGGAGATTGGAGACGCCTCACAGGATCCTATTGAAGCATATCTGGATGTGGAGGCTCTCGTATCGTTAGCAAAAGACGCGAATTGCGACTGCGTACACCCTGGCTACGGCTTTTTGTCGGAAAATTCCCAATTTGCAGAATCTTTGGAAGAGGCAGGTATTCAATTTGTGGGACCTTCGGCGTCGGCACTCGCTTTATTTGGAGACAAAGTGCGGGCGCGAGAGTTGGCCCAATCGCTAGGTATACCGGTCGTCGCGGGGAGTCAAAAACCATTGGTAGACGCTGCTGATGCTGAGTCGCTTGGTGGCCAAATAGGTTATCCCATCATGTTGAAGGCTGCCGCAGGGGGCGGTGGGCGCGGTATGCGCGTGGTTGAAACTCCCGATGAAATGGCGGCAGCATTTGAGCGCTGCCAAAGCGAGGCTGCAGGCGCATTTGGCAATGGGGCGATCTTTGCCGAACGTTTAGTTAGGCGGCCGCGTCATATCGAAGTTCAAATTTTGGCTGATCAGCAAGGAAATATCGTTCATCTGCATGAGAGGGATTGTTCCGTGCAGTTGCGTAATCAGAAGGTACTAGAAATAGCACCCTCAATGGGGCTTGATGAAAGCCTGCGCCAACGTCTTTTGGCGGACGCAGTAAAACTTTGTCAAGGCGCAGAATATGTAAATGCTGGGACAGTGGAATTTTTAGTTGAGCCAGAGACTGGCGATTACTATTTCATTGAGTGCAATCCGAGAATACAAGTCGAGCATACGGTCACTGAGCAGATCACCGGAATTGATTTAGTCGAAGCGCAATTTCGAATCGCCGCCGGTGAATCATTGGAATCCATGGGGATTGTTAATCAAGAATCAATTCCAGAACCACGTGGTTACTCTGTGCAGGCGAGAGTAGTTGTTCAAGGAATAGGAACGTTATCTGCCTATAAGGAACCGTCAGGCCCCGGAGTGCGCGTGGATGGAAATGGATATGTCGGTTATACCCCGCCTCCACAATTTGATCCGCTGTTGGCAAAAGTCATTGGTTCGTCTAGCTCCATGGGTAATTTAGCTTCCGCAGTAGAACGAACCCTTGGAGCGTTAAGTGAATTTCATATTGGTGGAGTTCCTACAAATCTGGCTCAGTTGAGAAGTATTCTTTTACATCCCAGTGTCCGTGGTGGTGATGCGCGAACTACTTTGTTGTCGGAAGATTTGAATGAGTTCGTCGTTCCTCCTGTAGAGGGACCGTTAGCGTTGTTAGAGCAGCAGTCTACGGTGATGGGCGGTGGGATGAATTCTGCGATCGGATCTCGAGCGACTGCGATGTCGTCCAAGAGTGACGCCTTGATGCCGGAATTAGAAATTGAGGCGGGTCAACAGGGGGTCGAGGTTCCGATGGCAGGAACTATTGTGGACTTTTCAATTCGGGAAGGGGATCAGGTTACGGGAGGGGATACTCTTCTTGTTGTTAGTGCGATGAAAATGGAATCGCAAGTGCTTGCTCCGTGCACTGGTACTGTTGTGCGGGTTCAAGCATTAAATTCAGGTGATAGCATTCAAGCCGGGCAGATATTTTTGGTGATTTCTCCGGACGAAGCTTCGGACCAGGGAGAGATAAAATATGGAGCCCAGTCCTGGGCCCCTCTTCTAGAGGAGGTCGCTGAACTTGAGGCGTTAGCAAAAGCACGACTTGCTCCGGGGTCTGAAGATCCTGGGGTTGTGCGACAACGAAGTCGAGGTAAATTAACCTGTCGCGAACGAGTTGAGTTGCTTCTCGACGATGGTACTTTTCACGAAGTGGGAAGCGTTGCAGGTTTCGCTTCCTATAATGAGGATGGTGGTATTGAAGCATTCACGCCCGCTAACAGTATTGGAGGATGGGGAGACATAGATGGCCGCACTTCGATCGTGTGTGCGGATGATTTTACTTCGAGAGGTGGCCATGCTGACGGCGCGATTGGCGCGAAAAGTGGTTATCTAGACAGACTGTCTATTCAGATGAGAATTCCGTCCATTCGTATGCTTGATGGGTCTTCGGGTGGAGGCAGTGTTGCCGCGATGGTGCCGGCGCAAAAGAAGGACGGTGAGAGTAATGCAAAAGAGAGTTCGGGAGCTATAAAGGCAGGACGACCGAGAGTATCGGGAGGAGGAGGTTCAGTTCTTCCGGGTCATTTGGGCAGCAATATGTATGCGGAACAAATAGCTACAGTACCTGTGGTCAATATGTTGTTAGGAAGTGTTGTTGGCATTGGAGCTGCGAAAGCGGTGTTAGGACATTTTTCGGTCATGGTACGGGATGTCTCGCAGCTTTTTGTGGCGGGTCCACCCGTGGTGGCGCATGCAATGGGATACGATATTACCAAAGAGGACCTAGGTGGCTGGCATATACATTGCTGTAACGGTTCCGTTGATAACCTAGCGGAATCGGAAGAGGAAGCAGTTTCGCTTACCAAACAATTCCTTTCGTATCTTCCGCCAAACGTATACGAAGCACCTCCAATTGTTCCATCGAGCGATTCACCGGATCGACGGGAGTAGGAACTCTTTACGTTGATTCCGCGAAAGCGAACGACCACTTTCGATATGCGCAAGGCCATCCGTTTGATGGCGGATAAAGACTCGTTCTTTGAGATAGGCCCCTATTGGGCGACCGATCAGATTACAGGCTTCGTTCGTTTTAAAGGACATCCTGTAGGCGTCATCGCGTCGGATAGTCAACATAGGAATGGCGGTGCTTTGACGGCTGATGGCTGTGATAAGTTGATTCGCCATCTTGATTTGTGTGACTTATTTCATATTCCAGTTCTTAATTTGATCGACAATCCCGGTTTTGCGGTGGGTCTTGAGCACGAAATTGCGGGGACTATACGGAAGGGTGGTGAATGGATGATTGCATTTGCTCAGTGCACGATGCCCATTTTCACGGTGGTCATGCGTCGTAGCTTTGGTGTTGCGGGCAATAACTATGCGACCCCGCGTTCGGCACCATCCATGCGTGTGGCGTGGCCCGCTGCCGATGTTGGAGGCATTCCTCCCGAGGGCGGCATCGAAGCAGCCTATAAGCGTCAATTAGCGGAAGCGGAAGATCCGGTCGCCCTCAGAGCCGAACTAGAGGCACGGATTGAAAGTGTACGAGGGCCTGTAGGTCCGTTGAATAAGTTTCAAATCGAAGAAATGATTGATCCGCGTGACACGAGAAAGCACATTTGCGCGTGGATCGATTTGGCCTACAAGGTTGTAACTCAAGCCTCGACTTTGGGAAAGCGAGGGCTACAGTTTCGACCATAGGGTCTATAACAAAGAAAGAGTATTTTTTAACTCTATGAAGGGATAGTCTCCAAGACTATCCCTTCTTGGATNGTCCGTGGTTTGGGCCACTCATCANTTGTTGTGGTGAGAGTGTATCCACCATGGTTTTGATGCCACTAATCGACAAAAATAGCCCATTGTTCGAGGGGTTCGCGGTCGGCAACTAACGTATTCACAGGGGCCTCTTCGTTGGCATGGCCTATAGCGACCCCACAAAATAGCATTAATTCGTCAGGCACTTTAAGAAAAGTCGACACCGTGTCAGCTCGTGATGCCCACGCTTCTTGAGGGCATGTGTCGTATCCGGCTTCTTGCGCAAGGAGCATGAAGCTTTGTAGAAACATTCCAAGGTCCGACCATTGAGGTGGCCCCATAATGCGATCCACGAAACAAAAAATTGCCGATGATGCGCCAAAGAAATCGTAATTTCGTGCGAGGTGTCTAAGACGCGCTGGCTTGTCTTCTCGTGGGATTCCTAACAAGGCATACATGTCCTCTCCTACCTTAAAGCGGGAGGATCGGTACGGTTCTTTGAGNCTCGGTGGATAAACGGCGTAGGCAGGACTTTCNGGTTCCGTTCGACTTTGCACGTATTCTTTGAAACGACTCATCGATTCCCCGTTTAGGACATAGATTCGCCAAGGCTGAACGTTGCCACCAGAAGGTGCTCGTGCAGCCGACTCTAGCAAACTTTTAATGTCTTCATTGGGGACCGGTGTATCGAGAAAATTGCGAATGGACTTGCGTGCATGCATGGCTTCAGTAACGTTCATGGGACTCCTTTTTGACTGCGCTTTTGCATTAATTATGCTATTCGTATTGGCCTGTAAAATGCTACACCCCGGTTTTCAGCTTCCTGACACACGCAGTGCGTTTTTCGTGGAGAATTTGTGTTGAGGAGTAAGGCGGTAAATAGCGGAGTTATGACAGAAGAAATACATACGACGGGTATTGAGATTAGCGCGTTAACGCATATCTATGAGGGCGGACATACAGCGTTGAGCGGCGTAGATCTTGAATTAGGAACTGGTCTTTACGGCTTATTGGGTCCGAATGGCGCCGGAAAGAGTACACTNATGCGGATTATTTGTGCTTTGTTGAATCCGACGAGTGGTTCGGTGCAGGTAGGTGGTTATGACACGGTAACGGAGCGTTTCAAGGTGCGCTCTCTGCTAGGCTATTTGCCTCAAGATTTTGGTGGATGGCGCTTGCATCGTGTAGAGGAGGTTCTCGATACGCTGGCTCAACTTTCGGGTTTGCACAACAAACGCTTTCGAAAGCAACGTGTTACTGCTGTACTTGAGGAAGTGGGTCTGTCATCGGTTCGCGATCGCAAGTTAAAAAAACTATCCGGCGGTATGGTGAGACGATTGGGGGTCGCGCAAGCTTTGGTCCATGAGCCGCCCATTTTGATCGTCGATGAGCCGACGGTAGGGCTTGATCCAGAGGAACGCATACGCTTTCGACAGTTGATGGGTGCTATTGGTCGAGACCGTACGGTCCTTCTATCCACGCATATTGTTGGAGATCTCGGTGCTGCTTGTAGAGAGATTGCACTGTTGGATCACGGACGAATCTCATTCAAAGGACAGCCAAAAGAGCTAGTTGCTGCTGCTCGTGACCGTGTGTTTGAAATGGAAACAGGCCTCGAGACAGCCGAGAATATTGAATTGAATTATGAAATTGTTTCACGTCGTACGTCTGGTGATCAGGTGCTTTTGCGAGGTATTGCGCCCGAAGTCATCCCGGAAGGATCGCGGCCGGTGCAGGAACCCACGCTTGAAGAAGCGTATATGGCTTTCATGGCACAGAGCCCTCATTCTCTCGATGCAGCCCAGAATAATCGAACAGAAGAGACGTTAACGGTGGAGCCATCCTGATGCGCTTTTCCATGATTCGGGCTATTGCAGCGGCAGAACGGCGGTCGATTAGGCGATTAGCTCGTTACTGGGTTTTTTTCTCGTTGGCTCTTTTAATCGGCAGCCTNATTTATTTGCAATATGCGGTCATGCATGGGCTTGGATCGCACCTCTCGGCGACTATTGGATTAATGAATCCACGTTACTTAGTAGTCTCGATCGGGACGGTATTGTTGGTAATTTTTTCTCTGAGCGCGATATTCCTAGCCTTTGACATCCGTTCGAGAGATCTGCGTGACCGAATTGCCGAGGTACTTGATACGCACCCAATGACCAATAGCGAATTAGTGATTGGTCGAAGTGCCGGAGTGGTCTTTATGTCCTGGTTGCCCGTGTTGGCGTTTCTCGTCTTACTACAGGTAGTTGGGCATTTAGCGAATACTTTGGGGTGGTATGTGGGCGAACCGATTGAGTTGTATTCTTTATTGGGTATGGCGACATCCTCCTTGTTTGTTCTTACGCTATGGGTGGCTATCGTCGTTTCGATATCAGTGGTTGTGCGTCATCGCATCCTAGTTGTCATCGTGGCACTCACTTTGTTAGGTCTCTCTTTTTGGGTACTTTCAATAGCACCTTTGAAATTTTCGAATTTATTTGCGTTTGTGTTAGGTCCGGGTTTTGCTTTGGGCTCGGACCTAGTGCCCACTTTTGTTTATCCGTTGCCCGGATCCGAGCTTTGGTATCCTATGGTAGGACTTATTGCAGCGTCTCTTTTGGCGTTTGCCATAACGGGTTATCCACGGAAAGACGATGGGGCAAAAAAATCCTTTCGAATAGGGATGGGTACCATCTTCCTGGGAGCGGTATTGTGGTGTGTTCAATACTGGCTGATTGAGCGCGGGAGTACCATGAGCCAAGCAGCTCTCACAGTGCACAAAGCGGACAGTTCGAAGCCCAGGGTGAATATTGAGCATATTTCGGGACACATTATTATTGATCCGGGAACCCGCTTATCCGTCGATGTAGTTCTTCAAGTACAGGCAGACGATGTTGTTGACGTGGTTCGATTAACATTCAACCCGGGTCTCGAGATTGAACGCCTGGAGTTGCACGGAAATCCAGTGGAATTCAGTCATCAAAATGGATTGATTACGATTGAGCAAGACCTGTTGATGGGCCAAAAAGCAAGGATTCACATTACAGCCAATGGAATGCCAGATGTCGACTTTGGGTACTTAGACTCCGCGATTGATCCCACGAATGTGTCCGTAACAAATGGCCAAATGCTAATGCAATTGGGTCTTCAGAATGCTATTTATGACTCGTCCTATGTCGCCTTGATGCCGGGAATATTTTGGTTACCGGCGGCCGGTAGTGGCCTGTCAGATGGCGACTCTGTTGCCGCCTCGACGGACTTTTTTACTGTTGATCTGCAAGTGTCAGTGCCCAACGAATGGTTAGTGGCGGGGCCGGGCGTACGAGAGGAATTGGAATATAGCGATCAACGACGGACTTTTAGATTCCAACCAAATGCGCCATTACCGGAAGTGGGACTGCTGGCTTCACATTTCAAGCGCATGGCAACTTCAATCAAGGGGGTTGATGTGGAGTTGCTCTTGCATCCCACACATTTGCGAAATGTTACTTTTTTTTCTGATGCGGTGAGCGAGATAACAGAACGTGTTGCTGAGATTTTGGAAAGAGGACGGCGATACGAGATGGGTTATCCGTACGGAGCCTTTACTGTGGTTGAAGTGCCATTGAATCTCCGAGGTTATCGTGGTGGCTGGCGTATGGATACAGCCCAGAGCTTACCTGGAGTGGCCCTGGTTCGGGAAAGTGGATTTCCCACAGCGCGCTTCGAATTTCCTTTTCGGGAACCCGAAGATTTTCAGGAATTGGATGGGGGTATAGGTGAAGGAAAAGCTGAACGATTAATGGCATTTTTTGAGGCGGATGTTAGTGGTGGGAACGTTCTCTATCATGGGGCTCGGAACTTTTTTCAATTTCAAACTGGCGCGACTGGTAGAGGAGCGTTAGCAATCAACTTTGTACTCGATGAACTCGTGAACGGGGTGATCACGGAGTCACAGGGGTATTTTTCGACGTATCAGTTCAATCAGGGTTCGCAAGTTGTGTTTGGTCGAGTCATCACCGATATGTTAACAGGTAACAGTGGGTCTATCACTGAAGCAGTAATGCGTACAGCAGTCGACCGAGCCACTATCTGGGATCGGTTGCTCGGAACGCCGTTGTCGGATATGCAACCCAACGACAACCCTGAGGAGTCGTTGAATGTCTTGGCGATGAAATCCAGAGCCTTAGCGCGTGTGATATTAGATAGTGCGGGGAAAGAGACTGTGGGACAGTTTTTGTCGACCTTGCGAGAGCAGTATTGGGGTGGTCATTTCACCGCAGAAGATTTTGAGCGAGTTGCTCTAGAGTCAGGTTTTTCTTTGCGACATTTGCTAGGTGATTGGTTGAACGATACGGCATTACCTGGCTTCATTATCGGACGAGTTAGCGTCAAGCGTCTCCGCGACGACGATTTTGGTCGTGCTCGTTTCCAGACGAGCGTTCCTATACGCAACGATGAAGAAATCGCAGGGCCAATTCGAATACGGTATCGCGAAGCTCAAGAAAAAAAGGATTCGCGGCAGGAAATTCCTTGGGATAATACTGATGCAATACGAATCGAGGGTAAGACCTCCGTAGAGATTGGATTAATAACAAATAGACCACTAGGTCGAATAATTGTTGATCCGTACCTTTCTCTGAATCGTCGATCTGTTGAGTTAAAAGTGCCTTTAGTTGATGCCGAGAACAGTGTCGATGCGGCGCCCTTTGTGGGGAGCCGGGAATCCGCATGGATACCGCTAACGGAGCGTGAGGGACATATTATCGTTGATGATTTGGATGATGGATTTCGAATCGAAAATGATTCCGATGTGGTCTGGAATGCGAGTGCTGGAATTTTTATGGGCAATGTGAAGCGACAGCTCGATCAAGGATTGCCGGAACACGAGTGGTTGTTTGGTAATCCGGTCGTGTGGAGTCGAATGCCCCACCCCGGTGCTTGGGGAAAATATAGGCGTACCATGGCTTTTATTCTTGGTGCAGAGGGAGATCAACGAGCCATTTTTCAAGCGGATATTCCTTCGGAAGGACAATGGTATTTGGATTACCATATACCATCCCGTAGAACTGTAGAGATGAATGTGGGAACCGCAAGGACAGCAAAAGCGGCGGGCGTATTCGTGGTTGAGGTTGGAGATGGTTCTGCTCCTGAGCCACGGTATGACGTGAAGATTGTTAGTGAATTTGGAGAGGAAATGATCGAATTCGATGCCGATGCCGCAGAGCCAGGATGGAATGCATTGGGTCGATATAGACTTCCTGTCGGAGTGGTCGAAGTCGTCGTGAGCAATAAAGTTGATTCTTCTAGGCAAGAAGAAGCTTTGATTCGTGCAGATGCCATTCGTTGGCGTGGGGTGAAGTAGTTAGTGGATGAAATAATAATGAAAAACCGAGTTAGACTCCTTTTGACTAGACTGTTTGTGACGGTACGCGTGGCTCTGTCACTGTCTCTTGTTCTGACATTTCTTGGGTGTGGAGAGAGTGCTACACCAGGCAGGGTTGAATTTCGTATTCCTGTGGAAGTGCATGAGATCACTCTTGGATTGGTTGAAGATCTGATTGTTACCACCGGAACATTGCGGCCGCTAGAAAGTGTGATACTGAACGTGGAGACCCCTGGCTTTTTGGTCCTTGGTCGTGACGAATCGGGAAATCGCTTTGTGGAAGGTGATGCTGTAGCAAGCGGCACCCTGATTGCCCAAGTCACGGGCGAAGATGCGAGATTGGCCGCTCGTTTAAAAGCGACGCGGCAACATTTGCAGTCGGCAGAGCAAGAAAAAGATCGTCGTGAACAGCTTTTGGCTGAAAGGCTTATTGCCGAAGAGGATGTATGGCGAGCGCGTGCGCGGTACGAGGATGCACTACACGATTACGAAACGAGTATGCGCACGTTTGAAAAAGCGCAAATTACGACACCAATTAGTGGGGTGTTACTCGTGTTGGCTCGGGATATGAACGGCCGTCCCATGGCGGATGGGCAGAAAGTATTGCAAGGATTTGAAGTCGCTCGGATTGCTCCAGTAGATACATTGATAGCTGATGTCGATCTGGTAGGTCCTGAACTGGCACGTGTTCAAACGGGACAGAATGTCCGGATAAGTCATTACGCGTACGAGAATACATTGCTCCCGGGACATATTTTACGATTATCACCCATGATGGATGAACGGACCCATACGTTCCGTGCCGAGGTTCAGGTAGATAACAAGGAGGGCTTATTGAAGCCAGGAATGTTTATTGAAGCTCGAGTGGTCGTGGATCGACGAGATGATGTTATCGTCGTGCCCCGTGAGTCGGTGACCCAGCGCTCAGGACGTGATGTGGTATTCGTGATCGATGGCCAGAGGGTGTCCGCACGAGAAGTGCAACTGGGGTTGGGTGACGATCAGAGTGTTCAAATTCAAGAGGGAGTTATTATTGGTGAGCGCGTGGTGATTCGAGGCCTTGAAACATTGACGGATTCAGCAAAGGTCAGGGTAATTGGTAGTTGACTAAATCAGTGCAAGCGTCAGGTGCGGAGGCGGTTGCTACTCTCGCGACTGGGCGACCGGTGGCTGTTAGCGTTTTTGCCTTGGCGATCATCATGGTTGGATATCTGGCCTGGCAGCAATTACCAGTTGATTTACTTCCGGATCTTCAAAGTCCATCGATCGCTGTTTCAGTCCGTGCAGGGGACCGTCCTCCAACGGAGATGGAGCGGTTGTATGGCGAGCAGTTAGAGCAGCGCTTATTTAGTGTGCGGGGTATCCGTGAGATTAATCAAGTAGCACGTACCGGCCGGTTGGTCGCGACCGTCATTTTTGACTGGGATGCCGACTTGGAATTAGGGCTTGTCGATGTGCAAAAAGCGGTAGGACCGATGACAGCGGACCCTGCTGTGGATGAAGTACTCGTTCGTCAATTTGATCCCAGACAGGCAGCGGTGCTGACCTTTGGCTTGATAGCTCCGAGTGGACAACCGGATCTTGCTGAATTGCGGCGTCTTGCTCGGCGCCAAATCGCTCCAGGACTGGAGCAACTCCCGGGCGTAGCGGAAGTACGAGTAACGGGTGGACGTGAGAAAGAAGTTCGCGTGCGTCTCGACCGATATCGTATGGAGGCTTTCGGGATCACGCTGGCAATGGTTGAGCAGAGATTGCGTGCAGAGAATGTTGATACTTCAGCGGGAACGTTAGAGGAAGGGAATGATATTTATCTGGTGCGCGGTTTGTCTCGTTTCCGTGATTCGGAAGATGTAGCTCGCGTGGTCGTGAAATTTGCGGACAGTAATACCGGGTCCCGCCAAGCGGTGCGTATTTCCGATATCGCTGATGTCCTAATGATCGATCGTGAAATTAACCATCTTGTTCGTGTGAACGGAGAGGAAGGAGTCGGTCTATCAATATACAAAGAAGCGGGTTCAAATACAGTCGCGGTTTCTCAAGTGGTTCGTGAAGCGATACACGATCTTGCTGATGATTTACCGAGTGTCGAGCTCATCGAAGTGAGTGATGCGGCTGCTTTGATAGTAACTGCTTTAGAAGATCTGCAAAGTGCGGCGGGGATAGGCATACTGCTCGCCGTTGTGGTTCTGGGAATGTTTCTCAGATCGGTAGGCGCGACGCTGGTAGTGGCTGCTGCCGTACCTGTCTCTATCTTTGCCGCTTTTTTTTGTATGAATTTGGCGGATCAAAGTCTCAATATTGTGACGTTAGCTGGACTGGCCTTAGGTGCGGGCATGTTAGTCGATAATGCTATTGTAGTGGTCGAGAGCATCTATCGGCGTCTCACGGAAGGGGCGACCCCATCAGTGGCCGCCGCGAGCGGAACCGGGCAGGTTGCCGGAGCCATCACAGCTTCGACGTTGACCACCTGTGTTGTATTTTTACCTGTTCTTTTCGTCGAAGGATTGGCTGCACGCCTTATAGAGGGTATTGCCTTTACGGTTGTGGTCTCTCTATTAGCGTCATTGGCGGTAGCAATGTTGCTTATTCCAGCGCTCGCACGTTGGTTTATGCCGAAAATAAAAAAAAGTAATGGAGGGGACGAAGGAATACCGCGTTATCGTCAGCTGCTCGAGGCCGTCGTCCGAGGTCTCTTGTCGAGACCATCATTGATCGTGTTAGTGGCGGGTGGTTGTGCTGTGTATGCAGTGATTTCGTTACTGCGTTTAGGCACTGAATTGTTGCCTTCAGCTGATCCGCGCGAATTCTCGATCCGGATTGTAGGACCATCGGGTCAACGAGTGGAGTCTACGAACCGTGTTGTTGAGGGGGTGGAGTCCTTGTTGCAACAGGCAAATACGAGCCCGGTCGATGCGACTTTGTCCGAAGTCGGGCGCTTACCCGAAGATCATCGAATGATCCGAACCGAGCTTACTGAAGAAAATACCGCTCGTGTTCATGTGCGTGTGTCTGCGGACGGTTTGACGGGCCGACAATTTGCTTCCCATCTTGCCCCTGTATTGGACGAGTTTGATCGGACTAAAGTGAACTGGGAAGTGGGGGCCTCTGCGCTTACGTCAGCGCTAGGTTCCGCAGGGCCTCCGGTAGTAGTGGAAATCTCTGGCCGAGCAATAGAGGATTTACGAAGAGGTACTGCCCGAATACGAGAGAGCTTGTTAGCCTTGCCCCAGTTATGGAACGTGCGTTCATCGTTTGAGGGAGGACCGCCTGAACTCCGTATCGAATTAAATCGTACGATGGCGGATGGGTTGGGAGTTGATTTGCAGACGGTTGGGCGGGTCCTTGAGGCGAGCCTCGATGGGCGGGATGTAACGATGTTGTCGCTTGGAGATGAAGAAAGGCACGTCACCTTGCGTCTGGATACGGTTACGAAGGAAGCTTTGTCTGACATAGTATTCCGAACATCGGACGGTCGTCGGGTGGCCATTGGTGAAGTGGCGCGGTTTGTTGAGGCCGAAGGAGCTCGAGAGATTTTTCGTCGAGATCAGCGACGTACAGCATTGGTGACTGCTCAAGTTCGAGATGAGGTAGAGCAACCGGTTGCTATTGCTGAGGTACAACGAGTCATAGAATCGATCGATTTACCACCAGGTTTGCAAGCTCAGTTTAGAGGGGAGGAGGCAGAAAGACTTCGTACGTTTGGAGAGTTACAACTGGCGGGGATTCTTGCTTTGATACTCGTATTGATGGTGCTCGCCGGTTCCTTCGAATCATTTTTGCATCCACTGACAGTTCTATCAGCGATCCCTTTGAGTCTAATTGGTGTAGCGGCCGTGGTAGTGCCGGCCGGGCAGCCGGTAGGTGTTATGGCGATGCTCGGATTGATTGTTTTGGCGGGCGTCGCTGTTAACGATGCGGTACTTTTGATCGCAACAGCCAGACGTTTAATGACAGAGGGAATCGACCGTGTCGACGCCTTAGTTAAAGCTTCAGGTATCCGGTTTCGACCGATTATTATGACGACGCTCACTACGATACTCGTCCTTCTCCCACTCGTTTTTGGGAGCGACGAAGGCTCGACGCTGAGGGCTCCAATGGCGATGACTATCATTGGAGGAATTGTGGCATCTACGTTGTGCTCTATCTTTGTGTTGCCGTGTTTGTATCTTGTGCTGGACCGAATTCGTTTACGTAAAAACACAATTGCGGCGAATTCGTCACTGCCATGACGGTTTCCACCCTCACGTTGCGTCGCCCTGTTGCAGTAGCGATGTTCTTTTTAGGGATTGTGCTGATAGGGATTGTAGGCTGGCAGCGTATGCCGGTGGAACTATTTCCGACGCTTCAGGGTAACGAGCTATACGTAAGTTTTGGACGTCCTGGGAGCGAGCCTGAGGTCCTAGAACGTGAAATATTATTGCCGCTGCAGGCCGGTGTGTCCGGTCTTCCTCACGTCATAGAAACATTCGGACAGATTCGAGGTTCCTCCGGTAATTTTCGGGTGGTATTCAAACCCGGGAGTGAGATCAAGGTTCGTCAACTCGAACTCCAACGTCTAGCTTCGACTTTGCAGAGGGAACAACCGCGCGACGCGTACATTGCAGTTTCCTCTCAAGATACATCCATGATTTCGAGTTTTGCAATGATGGTGCACGTCGTCGGTGGTGACGCGGATGATATAAATGCACTCCATGATCTCGTTGAAGATCGTGTTGCTCCTCGTTTGGCTTCTGTACCCGGAGTTAGTCAGGCTTTCGCCACTGGTGGAGCACCTCGTCAAGTCAATGTATTAGTTGATTCTAATCGAGCGGCTGCGTTAGGAATTACGACCGATTCGATAACAAATGCCATTCGTAAAAATGCAGATCACATACGATTCTTGGGTCAACTGGAAAGTGAGGATGGGCGTACAGCAGTAATGTTAGATGGTCGTACTCCCGGTATTGATTCCATGGACAATATTCGCATTCGTGATGACCGACCGGTTCGGTTAGAGCATATTGGACACACAGAATTTGGTACCGCTAGAGAACGACGTCTTTTTCGTGTCAATGGTAAACCGGCAATTGGACTTGTCGTGTTTCAAGAGCAGGGCGCGAATGTAGTGCGTTTAGGAGAGTCCTTACGCGAAAGACTATCAGAAATTAGCGAAGAGTTAGAGCCGTTAGGATTACAGTTTGTTATTGGTTTTGACGCGGCCGAAACGGTAGCGGAGCAGATCTCGCACCTGGGTACATTGGGATTGTCTGGGTATGCTATTGCTCTCATCGTTCTTTTTGTGTTTTTGCGTCAATGGAGATCGGTGGCCGTGGTGGGTGTGGCGGTTCCGGTAAGTCTCTTGGCTGCTCTTTCCTTACTTTTTGTATTGGGTCAATCCCTTAATCTGATTACGCTTTTCGGTCTTGCTCTCGCTGTTGGTTTGGTGGTTGATAATAGCGTCGTCGTTTATGAGGCTATACAACGAGGACTTGAACGAGGTATTGGTACAGAGTCTGCGGTACGGCAGGGATTGAGTCGGACGGTACGAGCCATCATAGCCGCAAGTGCTACTACGGCAGTCGTATTTCTACCGCTAGTCTTTGTCGAGTTTGAGGATGAATTTACTCGTGGATTAGTCGAAGTAGTCACTCTAGCTATTTTGTTGCCGTTGGCGGCTTCATTGGTAGTGGCTATTGGTCTAGTGCCTTTGTTAGCACATCGATTGGCAGCTCCTGCTGCGTTGAAAAAATTCCAAAAGGAGACGCAGAGGCGTAAAGCACGAGGTTTTCTGATACCGCCGCAACCTGGTCGTATATTTTTTGGAGGGGTCGTAGCCAATGCTATTCGTCATCCTTCGAGTTGGTTAGCAGGCACGATTGCTGCCGTTTTTGTGACTGTTATTGTCGCTTTACCGTGGGTATTGATAAATACGTCTCAGCAGGAACAGGAGACTGATACGGTGGAGATGACGATTCGTTTTTCTTCTCGAGGATCGTTAGAGAACAATAGTGTTGTTATGGCCGAGTTAGAGCGTGCTGTTCTCAATCTAGATGGGATTGAGTTGGTTGAAGCCCAGATTGAAGAGGATATGGGGACTTTGACTGTTCATTTAGTCGATTTCGATGAACGTCCCACCCATGTTAATTCCGGCACAGTTCGAAAAACCGTGTGGTCCGTCGCCAAACAAACAAAGGCTGAAGTCCTGCGGCGTGGAGAAGAGGTTCAGGGAGCTAAAGGGGGAGACAGAGGTCGCGGCGGCGGCGGTTTCAACAGTATGCCTTCCCAGATTGTCCTTTCCGGACCAGAGAGTGCGGAATTGGAACGCTTGGCGCAATCCGTGCAAATTCAATTGGAGACCGTGGCTGAAGTAGAACAAGCATTTTTAGCGGTCCAACCTGGAATGAGAGAGCTGTGGGTACAACCCTTTGTTCGAACCTTCGAATCTTTGGGTCTTACTTTTGATTCTGTGCTTGCTGCTTTTGCCTTAGCAGGTCGCGAGGGCGAGCGGATGCAGACGGGGTTCATTTTGCCAAACGGTCGCGAATTGCCTTTGGTTGTGGAGCGAGCAGGGGCAAGGAACGAGATCAATGGAAGAGCGGAACTGTCCAGGCTACGAATCCATACGGAAGCTGGAGCAATTCCTGTCGCATCTCTCACCGCCATTCGGAAAATGCCACCGCCGCCAATCATTATGCATCACAATGGTCGACGCGAAATGAGTGTGTTCTACCGACTTTCGGGAGATGTACCGCAGACAGGTCCTAGTCGGATAGCCATTGAAGAGCGAATTCAGGAGGCGGTTCGCGCTATCCCTCGTCCTCGCGGATACGCTATGGAAACTGTGGAAGCTGATGAAACGACAAGTTGGTTTAATCAAGTACTCTTGCCGATTGTGTTGCTTTTATTTCTTGTGTTGGCGATCACTTTTGAATCCCTCACGATGCCAGTGCTCGTATTGATCGCGTTACCACTTACGTTGCTTGGTGCTACATGGGCTTTGGCAGTAGCGGGTATGCCGCTCAGCATTATGGCAATCATGGGTGCATTAGCATTAATTGGTTTAACGGTTAATCCGGCCATACTGTTAGTTGATCGAATGCAACAATTGGTTTTAATCAGTAAGTGGACTGCAGGCGCTGCAGCTTTTGCCGCGGTTCGTGAACGTACTCGCCCCATACTAATGACGACGGCGACCACAATTGCAGCTCTGTGGCCACTCGCTTTGGAGACAGGTAGAGAGAATGAGATTTGGCCTCCGTTTGCCACCATCGTGATTGGTGGATTGATTACGTCGAGTATTCTGACTTTATTAATGATTCCAGTAGGGTTTGTGCTGATGCGTCGTTTAGATGAGATATTTGCACGAGTCAGTTCGTGGATAGTTCTNATCTGGTTAACGAGTACAGTGGTNACGGTCACAGTGCTTGTGTTGAGCGGTCTCCTCGTTTCCCTTCTCTGGCAAGTTATTTCTAGTATTCTNATCGGTTCGGTCTTGTTAGGTATTGTGGTTTTTGTGATTCGACCTCGGAGGGTAGTAGAACCAAATTCCAGTGACGGGCCTCCCGCACTTGAAGTTCGATTTCTTCGCAAAGTCTATGGTCTTCCAGGACCTCTGCATCGTGCTCTTGCCGCATCGGGTGAGTTCGCAGAAAGAGTCGTGGCGGCTAAAGTCGTCAATTTTGATAAAACGCAAGTACGAGAAGGTTTATTTCCACTTGGGTTAGCTATCCTTGGTGTGGCCTACATGTCTGCCAACGTCGTGTCGATATTTTGNACTCTGAGTTTTGCGATGGTTGGAGCGGCTCTATTTGCGCGCTTTATCATGGAGATTAGACGGTCTCGTGGGTTCGTTGATCCTGCGGGTAGAGTTGCTTCGGGTGGCATAGAAAATTGGATAGCGGCCTTCGTGCCGTGGGTTGTTCTTGGATGCTCTGCATTACTGATCAGCTTTTCGCGCCTTGCAAAGTACGAAAATGGGTCTAGTCCCATGCCCTCTTTAGCCAGNGTGCTGTTCTTGTCAGTTTTAATCGGGACGNTGCTTNTAGCGTTCCAGGCCGCTCGAAGGAATGCNAAGNAACAAATTAAAGGTAATCTGCCGGGACGTGTGGTAACTGGAAAATTGCGTGCNGCGCGCAATATTTGGAGACGTGTTTCGGTGAATCTCGTAGGACTNGATNTNCCTCGCAAGTCGTTCACTGCGCTCGACGGCGTAAGTTTTACTGCCGAAAANGGGATGATTGGCATTCTGGGNCCGAATGGTGCTGGTAAATCCACGTTGTTGAGACAGCTTGCTGGTGTTCTGAATCCGACTCGAGGCGCTATTCACCTAGGAGGCGTTTCTTATGATCAGCTACGGAATCATCTGTCGCGTTGGGTCGGTTATTTGCCACAGGATGCAGGTATACCAGGAGGTCTCACTCCTCAGGAATATCTAGATTACTATGCGGCATTGTACGAAATCGATAGTGCGCTTCGAGGGCAGCGAGTCGCTGACTTACTCGAGGAAGTCGGCCTGTCTGATAAGAAAGATGTGCCGGTTCAATCCCTCTCAGGTGGTATGCGACAACGGGTAGCTGTGGCAAGAACCTTATTGCGTTTACCTTCGGTTATCGTTGTCGATGAACCCACGGTAGGACTGGATCCTCGAGAACGTATTCGATTTCGAAACTTGCTTAGCCGGATGGCGACGAAGCGAATCGTGTTATTTTCGACGCATGTGGTAGATGACGTTGCAGTAGCTTGTAAACGGGTGTTGGTATTGAATCGTGGCAAGCTTGTTTACGATGGTGAGCCATCGAGTTTGTCCGTTCGAGCGAAGGGATCNGTTTGGCAAGTTCGNCTACCTGAGGGTCAGCCTATAGATCTCCCNGACAACGCCATTNTAGCTTCTGAATCGCCACATGCCGATGGCACCGTNGCGTATCGGATCTTGTGNACGGAACCACCCCATCCTGATGCAGAGAATATTGAATCTAGCTTAGAAGATGGATATATCTGGTTGATTAATAAAGATATAAAGGATAATTANGCGTGGTGCTTTGGCGTGATTTACGATTCATGCGGTTGATTCTGCTCTCAATGTTCGGTCGTAAGTTCTGGGTCTTGCCTATGCTGCCTCTANTTTGGTTGGGTTTCATCGCGTTAGCTGTCGGGCTAGATCCCAATGAAATGATTCGAGCGGAGGAAGTACTGGGAACGCTGTTGGGTATTCCCATGACGGTGCTGGGTATTTATTTTGGTATGCGAATCATTGCTGGCGAGATTGAAGACCGGAGTTTAGAGGTTGCTTATACCGTTCCNGGTGGTTCGCACCGTTTGTGGCTTTTAAAACTCTGGGGCGGTTTTCTCCTGCTTCTAACAGCTGAAATAATTCTTGCAACCGTTGTTGCAAGTCTGATCACTTTTTTTCCGTTCAGCGCGATTTACGGGGCGATGCAAGCGTCTTTTTTTTATATGGCCTTGTCGATGGCNATGTCGACCTTNTTTCGAAATGAGATTGCCGGAGCNGTTTTTACTATCAGTATTCTTGCCTTCAANGGTTTGATTACTGATTTTGGAGAGAACCAGCTACCGATATCTCCGTTTTGGAACCCGGAGATGGTCACTGGGGCTGATGTCACCGAGGTGTTCGCTTGGTCGGTACAAAATCGTGTTGGAATGATTTTAGTGATCTGTGGAATGATATCCTTGGCATTTATGCGCGCTAATCGGCGCGAAAGAATGCTAACGGATAGTTGAATGAGCGAGGAGAGCCTTCCCTCGTTCCTAGTAATGTTGCGTTAATACAAAAAACTGCATCGGAGTTGAGTTGGATCCAACAACAATAACCACGGCGAAGCGTTCCCTGTTGGCATCGCTTGTAATTGTGGGGATGGGCTTTTCGGTTCTCTTTCCGATCCTAGGTCCACTGGGTCGCGAGCTCGGGTTCAACGAAATTCAGATTACATCGATTATTGCGATTTCGTCCCTGACCGTCGTGCTGTCGGCTCCGATGTGGGGTCGTTTAAGTGATCGTTGGGGACGAAAGAAAGTTATGGTTATTGGGCTTTTCGGATTTACGGGTGGAACGGTTCTGTTTAACACAGTTCTCCATATTGGTTTGAGTGAAATCCTTACAGGAATGTCTCTTTATGTGTTGCTCGTTATCGTAAGGATTGCTCATGCGGCAGTCATGGCCGCAACGCTACCGGCTTCGAATGCGTATATGGCAGATATCACTTCTTTGGATGATCGGACGAAGGGGATGGGAGCTTTAGGTGCTGCTAATAATGTCGGAGCAATTATGGGACCAGCCATTGCTGGACTTGCTGTGGTGTCTTTGCTTACCCCATTATGGATAGTAGCGGTACTTGCATGCCTCAACGGCTTATTTGTAATACGATTTCTTCCCGACGTGCCCCCTATGTCTCCAAGCGCCGCTACGCCGAAGTTAAGTTACCTAGATAGTCGGATTTGGCCTTTCATTTTGGTCGGTGTCGTTATGTTTTCGGGATATGCACTGGTGCAACAGACAATGGGATTTCGGTATCAAGATGCCTTGGGGTTGTCAGCGCAAGAGACCGCTCAGACGTTTGGTTTGGCAATGATGCTATCGGCTGTGGCCTCTCTGTTTGCTCAGGCTATTGTGGTACAGCGTTGGAGCGCTCCTCCTAGGGTGTTGTTAATCACGTCTATCCCTCTTTTGTTCCTGGCTTTCGTGCTCTTGTACTTTTTTGAGACGGAAATCATGTTGACTGTCTCAATGGTTGTTTTGGGTTTGGGTATGGGATTATCTGGACCAGGATTAATGGCAGGAGCTTCATTGGCTGTCACAGCGGAGGAGCAGGGAGCTGTCGCGGGTATTGCCGGTTCGTGCGGACCTTTGGGGTTTTTTTTAGGTACGTTGATTGGAGGGGCTTTGTACCAAACAGATCCGACATTGCCCTACATTACTGCAGCGGTCGTATACTTGATATTGTTTCTTTATATGCTTCGTGTGTTTCAGGGGTTAGGAGATACGGCGACTGATGTTTAGTCAAAAAGCGATACTTCGAACGGGTGTGGTTTTTTTTCTCTCTTTTGCGTGGTTCTTTCCTGAATCTTCGCTAGCTCAGGAATCTCAGGAATCTCAGGAATCTCAGGAATCTCAGGACGCATTAGCAAGAGAAAATAGACCCGAAAGCTCCGATTTGGATAGCAGTACAGTAGGTAAGGTGGACGGTCTTATACGACGTGATGACAAAGATAAACCCGAAAGTAGGGGCTTGAGAACGCGCTTCAAGAATGTTGTTTTTGATACAAAAGGGCGAGGCAAGTTACGCCGTGGTCTAACGATCGAGCATACTGTTCGGCTCCCGCAGCAGTCGTTCAAGGAAGCAAGCTGTGAACCGCAGGTGTCTATTTCCTATTTGCAGATGGGCTTACAAACACGGGTTGATGCCACTGTCGTCAATGAAGATTGCGACGCGTCTCAAGGAGCTTATACGGTACGAGTTCGGTCACGTAACGCATCGGGTGAGGTCAACACGCGAGAATACGAAGAAATCTGGTCTAGGAAGGATGCGACAACTTTTGAAACCACACATTATTACGACCTGTTAGACGACTTAGATCTTATATGGGCGCGTGTACGCACTCGTAGCGCTACAGCTTGCGAATGCGTAGGATCAATAGCAAATGCCATGGATGACATCGATGATTAGACTACTCCGTATGTCGAGTGGCTAGTCCTTGGCTTACGCGCACTTCCATGGTGTGGGCTGTAATCTTCTGTGTTGCCAGAAAGACGGCCGCATCGGCAATGTCATCTGCCTGAATTAATGAATCGGGGTCTTCCGTGGGAAATCCCTCACTTCGCATTTGAGATACGGTTGCATCCGGCAATATCACGTGAGAACGAATTCCCTTGCGCAGATATTCGGCGACCAAAACTTTTGTAAAACCCATGACACCGTGTTTCGAAGCGGCGTAGGCAGATCGGTTGGGTGGTCCAGACACTCCTGCCCCGGATGAGATGTTGATGATGCAACCCGTTTTTCGTGAAAGCATTGGGATGAGTGCGTATTTAGTACAGAGGAAAAGACCGCGTAAGTTGACATTTAAAACAGTGTCCCATTCTTCTACAGGCAGTTCATGGACCGGTAAACGAGCGACGGCCCCGGCATTGTTTACGAGAATATCGATCCGTCCGTGTTGATCGACCACGTTGTCGATTAAGCTTTGGATCGACTTTTCATCACTTACGTCACACGGTATTGCACTACCGCCAATGGTCTTGGCTACTTTATCGATCTCGTCGACGGAGCGTGCAGCGCAGACTACATGGGCACCCTCAGCCGCATAGGCTTCAGCTATCGCTTTTCCGATTCCCCTCCCAGCGCCCGTTACTATGGCAATTTGATTTTCTAGTTTCATAGATTTCTCCCCGAGTAATTTTTTAGATTCTATCGTGTTTACAAAATGACGGCCGGAGACTCTCGGAATTTTGAAATTACGATGGATATTTTAACTTTTTCTTGTCGATAAACGGTTGACCTCTGGTTCGAGGTCGCTTTCAATCGGCCATCGATCGATAGCAGACTCGATTATCGAGATAGGGATAACCAATGAAACAAGGTGTCGAACCCGATGAATTAACTCGCCCGTTTTGGGAGGCAGCCAATGAGGAGCGTTTGGTGATTCAAAAATGTCTTCCGTGCGATCGGCTGCAACATCCACCAGTAAATCACTGTCCGGATTGTGGAGAGTCGAACTTAGACTGGGTAGAAGTGAGCGGTCGGGGGCATATATATAATTACGGGGTGGTTCACGATGGTCCAGTTCGTTTGTTGCAGGAAGAACAGCCATTTAACGTCGCTGTGATTACTTTAGATGATGATCCGGGCATACAAATGTATTCCCATTTGCCAGGAACACCGGAAGATCAAGTCCCGATAAAAGGGGCAGTAGAGGTTATTTTTGAAGAAGCGGCCAATGGTCAGAAAGTGCCCGAGTGGCGAGTAGTCGACGAATAAGATAAGACAGGAAGGAGAGAATAATGACACAAGATGCCCCAGCTTCAGTGTTTCGCGCAGAGGAGGGTATGGGTGTTTGGGAACATCGAGGCAAAGTGGCGGCGGTGGGGGTCGGTCATGGCCCAACGTCACGTCGCTGGGATGGCAAGCCTGAAAATTGTGTAGGTGCCATTAGTATTGGCGCTCTGCGTCAAGCTATGGATGATGCTGGAGTTGACCCGGCGCAAGTGGATGGGCTTGTTATCGATCCAGTTACCACTACGGGTGCATTTTGGCCTCAGGGTAAACCATTGCCTATGGACACGATTAACGCATTCAATGCCACAGATGCTCCTCTGGATGGGATTACACAGTTGAGTGCCGAGTGGTTGTTAAAGAACATGCCTGAACTCACGAATGTTGAATTTACGATGTATGGCCGGGGATGTATGTCGCGAGCGATTCCTGTGGCAGCGCAGGCAATCGGGGACGGGTTGGCTAAGACATGCCTCGTTCTAAAAGCATGGCACAACCTGGAGGGCAGGTATTATCATGGAGGCGCCAATGCGGGAAGTGCGATCCCAGGATCAGCGGCTGTTCGTAACCTATGGGGCGCCCCGGCTTGTTATAGTACGGCGCTTCAATTCGCAGAGTACTGCCACAAGTACGGGAAGACGCACGAAATGATGGCTCCTTTCATGGAAAATTCTCGGCGTAATGGTTTGAATTTTCCAGAGGGATACTGGGCGCAACATCGTCCTGAGCGCCTGACACATGAGGACTATTTTGCTGCCCGATGGATAGCTAAACCTGCAAGTTTGTTTGACAACGACATTCCCATCATGGTCTCCGCTGCCTATTTATTCACGACACCGGAACGAGCCAGAGATATGAAGCAAAAGCCGGTATACATACTGAATCATGCGTCCAGTAGAACACGTCCCCGAAGTTTGCTTCCGACTTTGGACGAAGTTGAAGAAGATACGTTTAGGACTGGACGAAAGATCTACGAAGGTGCAGGCATTACTGCCGATGACCTATCATTTGAAAACATGTACGACGGATTTTCTTTGTTTCATCAGTTTCACTTAGAAGGACTCCGTTATCGTGGAATACAACCAGGGGAGGCTCTGGATTTTTATCAAACAGATATCAGTGTTGAGGGTCCGAATCCGATATCGCCGAGTGGAGGCAATGTTGGAAGTGGGCGAAGTCGATTTTGGATGCATACAGATTGTATTCAACAGATTCAAAACCGAGCTGGTCCGCGTCAGGTAATCGGAGTAAAGCCCGAAATTGGGGTGTCCGGGGGGCCGATGCCAGTGGGTGGAGATTATACAGTTTGGGGTTCGAGTCCTGATTAGGTAGTACGTATGATTCTTGTTAGTCTCGATATAGATGGAACTTTAGAAATTGGCGATCCGCCTGGGCCGCTCACATTAAATGCAGTGCGTAAAGCGATAGAAGATGGGTGTATTATTGGAAGTTGTTCGGATCGACCTTTGAGTGCACAAAGAGATCTATTTGCGAAGCATAATATTCCTCTACGTTTTTCCGTGTCGAAGCACATGCTGCCAGATGTTATGGAGCGCTTTGAAGCTGAAGTGTATTACCACGTGGGGGATCGCGAAGATCTTGACAAAATTTATGCGGAGCGGGCTGGTTTTAGTTTCCTTTGGCCTAACGAAGCCGTCGAGGCCGAATTTTTTCAATTGTAAACATCCGGAATCACCTACCTTCTTTCTGCTGAGCTCTCGCTCATAACATACCGCTGTCCTAACAAACCACAACTTGTTCTACGCTACTGACGCTAGCTGTTGCGTAATACGCGACCAGGGTGGTTTTGGTGAGTTCGTCATCGAGAAGAATGATGTCCCCGTTGACTAAAGTTACTTTGTATCCCTGAGCTCTTTGCACGAAACGCGGTGCTCCAAACTGGAAATGCGTGCGGGTTCGGGCATACGTTCCTCGAGATTCTGGGTATCCAAAGCATTGACATAGGCTGCGAATGTTTCAGCCTCGGTGCCATCGACAACCGTACCTCCGCAAATGACTAATCATGACTCATGAAACCCTCTGTTACAGCTGAGAGGGTCCATTCAGATGGATGATCTATAACATGCCCAATCTGATGTACGAATCGATTGTGGCTTTTACGGTATCTTCTATAGAAAACGGCTCTAAACCGAGTTCCTCTACAGCCAAACTACAATAGGATCGTGGTGAATCATAAGTGTGTTCGGCTGGGTGGTTGCCGTCCATTTCTTCCCCTCCAATCTCTGAGATACTGGGAAAGAGCTTGCGCATCATGGATTGAAGCTCCCAAGTGAAGAGTTCTCCCGTGCGGTCTGCAGCGGATAAGATATATCGTGATCCGTTACTTCCGATTTGTGTCTCTGCACAAAGACGATGGGCTCGAGCAGTATCGCGAACATCCACGTTATTCCAGAGCATACGGCCACCTTTTGATTTCTGGTACTGCTTCCCCATGGCCATGAATTTCATGCAGTTTTGCCAACTCCATCCCTGATCATGATTCTCACACATGAGTGGTCCTATAACATGCAGAGGTAGGATGGCCATGGCTTCGAATCGTCCATCTTCTTCAGCGGCTTTGTATATGAAACGCTCCGTATTTGCTTTTGCCATTGCGTAAGCAATATCGCGATTCTTTGGAATCATTTCTTCAGTCCAGCGCCCGCGATAACCTTCAGGGTTATCTCCGCACCAATCTTTCTCGGTAAATATGTAGCCTTCAGGTCTCGGGTGACCCACAGCCGCGAATGAACTGGTAAAAACAAACCGTTTGAGATTACCGGATTTCTTGGCAGACTCGAGGACATGNTCTACTTCGGTGAAGCATCCATCGTACACCTCTTGNGGCGTTTCTTTGTTATAACCGACCGTAGCTCCCGCGTGAATTACNGCNCTGCAATCAGCGAAAGCNTTGTCATAGCTTCCTTTGTTAAAGAGATCGCCCTCGACGAGTTCTACCGACCCTGGTNGATCNGCGGAATTCATGGACAAGAGGTGATCTACTTTTTGAGGCTGATTCATATCNCGTACACAGGCGCGCACTTGATAGCCCTGTTCCACCAGGTCCTGGACTATCCAGGAACCGATATACCCGCTGGATCCGGTGACTGCTACGGGACCGTCGTCTTTATGAATTGAAGGCATGGAGTGATCTCTATGGTTTGTTGTTATTAAACGGTATTTGCCGCATGTAATGCGGCAAATAACCTCCGTTTCTAGCTGTTGCGTAACACGCGACCAGGATAGTTTCCGGTAAGCTCATCGTCTCGAAGTATGATATCCCCGTTGACAACAGTCGCTTTGTAACCTTGTGCCCTTTGTACAAAACGNGGAGCTCCAAATGGGAAATCGTNNACGATTTCNGGCATNCGNTCTTCNAGNTTNTGGATATCCAAAACATTGACATCTGCCCGTTTCCCNACTGCTAACACGCCGCGGTCTGTGAGGCCTAAGACGCCTGCGGGCACCGAACTCATCCGACGGACGGCTTCTTCAATCGAATACACGCCAGAATCCCGATGCCAGTGTGAAAGGATAAACGTTGGCCAGCCCGAATCAATCATCTGACTCACGTGAGCACCAGCATCACCAAGCCCTGGCATTGCCCAGTCTGTGGTAATCAACTCAGCCAATGAGTCAAGATCTATATTGAATCCACGCATATGGAATAGTGCTTTACCGTCGGTTTGGTCACTAAGGCGTAGCCACGTTTCGACGGGGTGCTCTTTGGCAGCNCTAGCCATGCCAGTGAGGCTCTGATCGAGAGATTGCGTATAGCACGGACGCGATTGATCACCCATGTAGAACCAGCGATTCATGGTGTTTTCTATTTCTGGCTGCGCTTTGACTTCGTCAACTAGTCGTTGTCGCATCGATGGATCTCTTATTGCACGGACCCTTTCGCCAAATTCGAGTGCCCTTACTTCGTCCCAGGCGGGTGTTCGAAAAAAGTTATCCGTGTACAAACCACCGACACCACCTCCGCTTCTAGGTACGGTTACCGAGGTCACGTTCAAACCTTCCGCTCGCATTGCTGATACACGTTCGTCGAGTCGTTCTTTTCCAATTTCTACNGCGCTGCTAAACAAAGCACCCCGCGAGGCTCTTGCTTCGTCTGCGATGAGGTCCATTTCTGCCTCGAAGTCATCGAAGTCAGAGACGGTTTGCATCAACCCNCCATGTTTGCCAACTTCCTTAGCGACCGCTCTCAGTTCATCGCGCTCCGCAAAAGTACCCGGGATTGAGCGTCCATCAGGTAGTCGATGNGGTGGAAATCGATTGGTAGAGAATCCTACAGCTCCTTCTTTAACCGATTGTCCTGCCAGCTCGGCGATTTGACGAATTTCGTCCGNGGTCGCTGCTTCTTCGACAGCGCGTTCTCCCATCACGTAAAACCTAGTGGCGCAGTGACCTACCAGTCCACAAACATTGATCGATGGTCCGAGCTCGGATAGGGCGTCAAGGTAGCCGCCATAGGATGTCCAATTCCAAGGAAGACCGTGGAGTATGGCGTTTTTCGGAATGTCCTCAACAGTTTCCATCATCCCCGCTAGGAATTCGCGATCCGATTCTTTACAGGGTGCGAAAGTGACGCCGCAGTTGCCAAACAGTGCGGTGGTTACCCCATGCCAGGAAACGGAAGTAACGTCTTTGTCCCAACCAATTTGCGCGTCCAGGTGTGTATGCAAATCGACAAAACCAGGAGTAACCTGAAGTCCGTCAGCGTTTACTTCTTGTTTACCCTTACCACTGACTTTCCCAATTTCGACGATTTGATCGCCTTCTATNGCTACGTCTGCTGCGAATGGTTCAGCTCCGGTGCCATCGACAACAGTGCCTCCGCGAATGACTAAATCATGACTCATAAGTGCCTCTCCAATTGTGTCTACCCTAGATCATACACCTAGCCAAATCGCGCACAACATCGGGAAATGGGCTAGGGCGGCGTCGATCTTTATCGAGGTGTACGCCTGTTTGTTGGAGTTCGGCTACCGTATGNCCANNAGCTGTAGTNAATCGATGAAGAATTTGCATAGACGTTCTTCCCATCTGTGTNATTGTGGATTCAGTTGTGAGNGGNACACCGGACTTCACGCGNTCATANCGTNTGAAATCAAAACTAAAGGTTGAGAACCCGATCCGGTTTTCGCGCATATAGGNGGGTGTCATGCCGATGTGGTTACGCAGATGTTCCCCGGCGGCGGAAAATCGTAATATGCAGGCATGACCGGTGAAATTACCGGCTCGATCGAGGTCTTTCTCGAGAGCAAGGTCTCGTCCGGATAGCAACCAGTTATCGGTATTTGTGGATTCGGGCTCGTCTTTCAAGTCAGGTCCATCCCAGTCGCTGTCGTGTTCTATAGATGCATCCCCTAAATGCTTGGTAAAGAATTGATCGAAATGTGTGCAAATCGTGTTGGTCGCCGCGTTGTAGAGTCGGTGTCCGAGTCGATTGTGTCCGAGCTGCACTGTTTCTATCCGGTATATGTCTCCGGCAACTAATTCATGACTAAACTGCGTGACGCATCGAGACATACGAGGCGTATCGGGATCCTCAGGGTCTAATCCGAGGGTTTTAAGTGCAATTGAGGTCGCAAAATCGAGCTTCTGATAGTAGAACGCGACGGTAAAGTGTTCGACCATATCGCATTCCCAGGTAGGTACTGTGCTCTGAAATGTAATAACTCCCATACGCACAACGATAACACTCGAGTACACTACAGCGCTGCTGAAAGGGAGTATTTATGCTGAAACGATTTTTAGTGCCTGAAAAAGATCAGGTTCTTGTGACTGAAGCGGCCGCGCGGTCCGCGACCCAGTCGATTTTTGAAAAAATGGGGATGTCCGAGGAAGATGCTGTTATCGCTACGGACGTGTTGATAACGAGTGATCTCCGAGGTTGTGAGAGTCATGGTGTCTCGAATATGTTGCGAAACTATGTCGCGATGTACCAAGCCGATCGGATGAACCCGCGACCCGAAGTCAAAACACTGAGGGAAACCCCCGTTAGCGCAACGTGGGATGCGGATACAGGTTTGGGCATACAGGTAGGCCCTAAAGCGATGAAGCTTGCGATCGAAAAAGCCGAAACCACGGGAATCGGTGCTGTAGCAATTCAAAACTGTGGTCATGTAGGCATGCTTGCATATTACCCGCTCATGGCCCTACAACACGATATGATTGGAATATGCATGGTATCGGCCGGAGGCAGATTGCAGGTTCCTGTATTTGGCTCGGAAACTGTATTTGGTACCCATCCCATCGCTTGGGGAGCTCCTGCGGATAAGCAACCTCCATTCGTATTTGATGTTGCGACCACCCAGGTGGCTGCGAACAAGCTGATGTTAACGCGTCGTATCGGGTCTCAACTTGAACCAGGATGGATTACAGATTTAGAAGGAAATCCAATAATGGATCCTGTCGATTCCCCCAACTATGGTGGTTTCTACATGTTGCCTTTTGGCGGGACAAGAGAAAATGGAGGTCACAAGGGATACGGATTTGCAACCATAGTCGATATTATGTCTGGAATTCTCTCAGGTAATGGTCCTGGATTTCTTGCTGGTGACAATAAACATTCTCAATTTGTTATGGCCATTAAGATTGACTTGTTTTTGGATGCGGTCGATTTTAAATCGGATATGGACAAATTGTTAGAAAGACTTTCCACTATGAAACCGGCTGCTGGCCACGAGCGGGTATACTATGCTGGTCTGATCGAACACGAAGAGACGATCAAACGGAAACGCGATGGTATTCCCTATCACCGGGAGGTTGTGGAGTGGTTTAACACCGCAGCGGGAGAGTTGGAATTGAATTTTTCACTTCCTTAGGTTTATTCGCGTCGAGGGATGTATTCCTGCTTGAGCTGAGATAGGTACGCTTCGTTTAGTGGCCCAGCATATGGTTCTGCTTCATAACGGCAGGGCTGCTCCATCAACCTCGGATCGTTTTGTGATTCGAGTACGCGGAGTAGACGTTTAGCTAACCGAGCACGCGTTTCTGCGTACTTAGGGTCCTCTGCTACGTTGTAGAGGTAGTCCGGATCATTTTTAAGATCATAGAGTTCTTCACGAGGACGTTTTCCAAAGGCTAATTGGTAAAGAGGCTCGATATCGTCTTCGTCGCGATGGTGAATCATCCATGCTTTAGTCGGGCTAGCGTCTAGGTCGGGATATGCTACAGCGGTTTGATATGCCAAGGCATCGTATGTGGGTGCTGGCATTTTGGGATCATCTAATCCGCTGGGGTCTCCCATAGGCCATCGGTCGGGTTCGAAATTAATAATGTATAAAAAATCCTTTTCGCGGATGGCCCGCTGGGGGTATGGCAAATAACCTTCTCGAGCATGCGCTACATGGCGTTCCCGTCCAGTGATCACAAAATCGCGTGTTGGATCAATTTGGCCGGATTCAGGATTAACTAGTAAATCCGCGAAGCTTTTCCCGGTCATGACCTCTGGAATGGTTATTTCGCCTATTTCACAAAGCGTTGGTCCTAGATCCATTAAGTTGATGAAGTCATTGACTAAGCGGGCGGGTTGAATGACTTTTGGCCAACGGATGGCGAGAGCCACTTCGCACCCGATATCGTATAGGTTGCACTTTGCTCTAGGCATGCCTGGGATGCCGTGATCCCCACTAACAATCACAATAGTATTATCGAGTTCTCCTCGCGATTCCAATTCGCCAATTAGAACTCCTAGTCCTTGGTCGACGGCAAGGCATTCACCTAAGTAGTCGGCTGCATCCTCCCGTACCTCCGGGACATCCGGAATGAAATGAGGTAATCGTCCCTGTAGTGAATCAGGTTCAACTCCCCAAAGTGCTTTTCCGGATCCGCGTTCCCATGTCCGATGTGTATTTGTAGGTCCCCACCAATAGAGAAAAGGCTGGTTGTCGGGTCGAGCTTTGAGAAACGCTTGAAAATTTTTCCTTGTTTCGTCATACAACGCTTCCTTTGCACTGGGGATATCAAGTGCCGGAATATTTTTTGTGACCCAATGTGAAAACTGATTAAAGTCTCGTCCGGCTGGTTCGAAGTTAGTGCGTAGTCCTCCCATCGGAGCGTTGGCAGATTTACCAGGACTCCACACCTTGTAGGTTTGGCCGATGAAGTAATCGCCTTGGCGTTCGAGTTCCAGGGGCCAGGTAGGTATGTCTGGGTCCCAGACCGCGCCCATCAGTATGGCGCCAAGACCCGTTTGCCAGAAGTATTGACCCGAAAGAATAGAGCTACGGCAGGGTGTGCACGATGGTGCGGGTACGAGGGCATTGAGGAACAGGGCACCTTCTCGGGCGATACGATCAAAATTTGGGGTTTGAATGATTTCGTTTAGATTGGGTTTTTCTTGGTGATCGGCATAGCAGCTAGCGTAACGACCCCAGTCGTCGGCAAAGGCGAAGAGAATGTTGGGTTTCACTAATTTGCCTTAAGAATGTTTGTCTATTGGAATCTATCTAATAGCATATCAAGACGATTAAAAACTACTCTATAGACGTAGACGAATGAAGGAAAAGACGATGCCTACCAATGCTGAGCAACTAGTAAAACGCTTACTGACGCATAAAGTTGATCGAGTATTTTGTGTTCCTGGAGAGAGCTACTTAGATGTTCTTGATGCGTTGCGAGACAGCGGTGTGGACACAGTCGTTGCTCGCCATGAAGGGGGTGCAGCGTTTATGGCGGAAGCGGATGGAAAATTGACCGGACGGCCAGGTGTTGCATTTGTCACCCGAGGGCCTGGTGCAACAAACGCGAGTTGCGGGGTTCATACGGCTCAACAAGATTCGACCCCATTGGTACTATTCGTTGGCCAAGTTGCTACTACGATGTTGGGCCGGGATGCGTTTCAGGAGATCGACTATCAGCATTATTTTGGTGGCATTGCTAAAAAGGTCTATCAGATAACAGAAGAAGATAATATGTCCGACTTGGTCGATGAAGCTTTTCAGATAGCCACAGATGGTCGACCCGGTCCTGTGATTGTGGCTTTACCCGAAGATCTTCAAGGGCTGGAGGGCGAAAAGTCGACAGCTTTCGGTGTTTCTTCTAAAGCATCGATTTCAGAAAATATTGATATACAGTCCTTTCTTGATTATGTGGCATCTTGCAAAGCCCCTTTGGTTTTGGTTGGTGGTTCGGGCTGGAACGAAACAAGTGTTGGGCAACTTCAAAAATTTGCGGAACGTTGGAATCTACCTGTTGGGGTGGTATTTCGGCGCCAGCAGCTGTTTGATCACGATCATCGGTGCTATGCGGGGGATTGCGGAATTGGAATCAATCCCAAGTTGCGTGAACGAATCGAAAATTCGGATCTGGTTGTAGTATTAGGTTCGCGGTTCTCGGAAATTCCGAGCCAAGGTTATACATTACTTGAGACTTCTAATCGGGACCAGAAGCTCGTCCATGTACATATTTCAGATTGTGACCGTTTCCCTCATGCAGATTTAACAATTAGTTGTCATCCAAACGAACTATTGGATGCTCTTGAAGAGGTGGCTCCTGTCGGGGTAGCACCTCGGCGCGAGTGGGTAGAGACTGCTAGGACAGAATACGAAGCTTGGACTTCTCAACCAACACCGAACCCTGGACCACTACAAATGGGTCAAATAATCAGGAACCTTCGAGAAAACACTTCGAACGATTTGATAATAACGAATGGCGCAGGCAACTATTCAGGCTGGATTCACCGATTTTTCCGGTACCGCGGTTTCGGCACACAACTTGCGCCCACCTCAGGGTCTATGGGATATGGTTTGCCAGCGGCGATCGCGGCGAAATTACGGTACCCCGATCGAACGGTCGTTTGCTTTGCGGGAGATGGGTGCTTTCAAATGACAGGTATGGAGTTTGCAACGGCGGTTCAAAAGCAAGCTAATATTATTGTAGTCGTGGTGGACAACGGGATGTATGGAACGATTCGAATGCACCAAGAACGGCGCTACCCGGAGCGTGTTCATGCGACGGATATTGTAAATCCTGATTTCGCCCAAATGGCCGATGCGTTCGGTGGTGTGGGGTTCACCATACATACGGCTAATGAATTCCTGGAATATTTTCATGAGGCAGTCGCCCTTGGGAAACCGGCGATACTGCATATGCATCTGGACCCGGAGGCAATCACACCGACGGAAACGTTGTCGAAACTGGGGACGGCTTAGATTTTCTGCGAAACTCGATTATTTTGCGGATTCTTGTCGTCAAGACAAAGCTAAATTGAGGTTGGGTTTCGAACTATCGGAGTTCATAATCACTATACGTAACAGGAGTAGATGATATGGTCCTAAGACGTTTTGGTGCGGCATTAGCCGCCGTGTTTTTTTCTTTCGGTGCGCGCGCTGGTATCGAAGTCGGGCAACCAGCCCCGGATTGGAGTTTGATCGGTTCGGATAACGAAATGCATACGTTATCGGATTACAAAGGAATGCATGTGGTGATTTCTTTTTTTCCAAAGGCTTTCACCGGAGGCTGAACTCTTCAATGCAAGGCGCTGCGTGACAGTGACCGAGAAATACGCAATTTCAAAGTAGCCTACTTTATGGCGAGCACGGACAAGCCGGAAGATAACAAAGGATTTGCTGAGAAAAATGAGGCAAGTTTTCCCATTTTGTCCGATCCCAGCAAGGAGATGTGCGAGGCCTATGGAGTGATGTCTTCTTGGGGTTTTGCTAACCGCTGGACCTATTATATCGATCCGGAAGGGATTGTCGTTAAGATCGATAAGGATGTGGACCCGCGAACCGCTGGGGCGGATCTTTTAGCAGATCTCCAATCATTGGGCGTGCCACCGGCGAATTAGTTAGTAGGCGGTTCCAACAGCTACATTTTATAGGTTAAAGAATCCTAATCGGGATTCTCTAACCTGTAGTAGATCCTCTCTATGGCAAGTGGGTCAGCCCCGATGTTTCGTATAGGAATTTCAGTGTGGTTGGTGAGGTCGATAGTCTTTGCCGCCTGTTCGTAAGGTACACCGGCATGGTGTAGCGCCTCCGATTTTTCCCAGAGGTCTTCGTAATATAGGGCTACGAGTTCAAGGCGGGAGAGATCCGTTACAGGGCCTCCGTGACCTGGGACGAATATATCGAAGTCAAGTTTCGCTAAATTTCTTAAGGTTTGCGGCCATTCATCGACATAACCGTCACCTAAGAATGATGGGCCGGCAAAGGCCATATCTCCAGTAAAAACGACTTTGGAGTCTGGGAAATAAACTGCTAAATCTCCGCCGGTATGAGCGCGGCCCAGGAATATGATCTGCATTTCCCGATCGCCACGAAACAAAGTCATACGATCATTCATCGTAATTGTCGGTGGGATAGGGTCGATCTCGTCAAAGTCATTCACATGTGCAGAAAATATGGCTAGATATTCCTGTAGGTCCTTTTTCTGTTCCGGATCTTGCTCGGCATCTATTTGGCCTTGTATGCGCACTAACCCGGATGCATTCCCCTCAAGTCCACGAACGTAGGTCGGTTCTTCGAGAGGTGTGGTGGCTAGTCGCATATAGGTGAATTCATGGCCAATGATAGGAATGTCAGCAAATACTTGATTTCCATGTGCATGATCCCAGTGATGGTGCGAATTAATGAGAGTCGTGATGGGATTGCTTGTTAGAACCTTGATCGACTCAATTAATTGGCGGGCTTTATTCGGCGTAACATGCGAGTCGATTAGTACGACATCGTCTTCGTTTATGATCACTAATGCATTACTGTTGAAAACGGGTTCGGTGGTTTGAGCCAGCCAAATGTTGTCTCTGATTTCGGTAAAACGGTGTGTATCAGTTAAAATGGGCTCTGAACTATTAGCACTTAGAGTTGCAAATAGCCCGCATAACGTAACGGCGATGTGACGATAGATAGAGTGCAACATGTATTCTCCAGAGGTCTTAAAACTGTCAATGGTTAGTCTAACCGTACCAGGACGGGTTTGTCATAGTCACTTTTGTTGAACTACCATGCGGTCCAACCACCGTCTACAGGGATTACAGATCCAGTGACGTAGCTCGATTTAGGTGATGCCAGAAAAACCACTGCTGATTCGATCTCTTCTGGATTTCCTGCCCTTCCCATAGGTGTGAAGTTTTGAATGCGCTCCAGCATCTCTTCGGGAATTTTTCCCGTTTGTGGATCGATAGTCATTT
>PAMR01000002.1 GCA_002708205.1 Gammaproteobacteria bacterium | reverse complement strand
CGGTTCGGGCAAAACCACACTACTTAACCTTCTTGCGGGGCTGTTGCGTCCGACCCAAGGCATTATAGAGTTCAAAACCGGACGACAGACATTCAATCTTATGAATATGAATGAGAATCGTTTGACCCGATTCGGACGCGATCATATCGGGTTTATCTATCAATTCTTTAATCTAGTTCCCACACTCAATGTTCGAGAGAATGTTGAACTTCCTATTGAGTTGACACGAAGATTCGAGCTAAAGGAAGAGGCAATCCATCGGCTCGATACGTTAGGGTTAAATGACCGTTTATCGGAATGGCCCTCCAATCTTTCAGGCGGGGAACAACAACGGGTTGCGATAGCGCGCAGTTTGGCGCACAGGCCCCGATTTATCTTGGCAGATGAGCCGACTGGCAATCTCGATCGGCACAACGCAAGACAGGTACTAGATTTGTTATGGAGGGAAACCGAATCGACTGGGACAGGCCTTGTGATTGCGTCTCATAGTGAGGATGTCCTTAAGAGAGCTACAAAGGTCGTTGAACTATCTACGTGAAGATCTTATGGCGTTCGAACTTAAGATACTTGGCCCGGACCTGGTTGATCACAATGGTCAGTTTGTTAAGTCTTGCTGTTGGAGTTGCCTCGGTAATACTCGTTCATGTCTTAAGTGAACGTATTGTCTCTCAACTTGATTCGAGCGCGGGGAATTATCAATACGTCTTGGGCCACACGAGTTCTCAACTCAACGAAAATGATTATTTTGTGCTTCGTAGTTACTGGAGGGGATCTACAGACAGTCCCGTTTTAGGTATGGTTCCGGTGATTGAGGGCTGGGTAAAAGTTGACGATCGTATCGTATCGATGGTTGGCCTGGACCCTGTGTCTGACTATCAGATGCTCGATATCCAACACGTCGATTTACCAGGAGATTATTTTGGTCTTGGATCGATAGTGGCGACCGGTTTGCCCGCGATTAAAGATGGGCTTGCATGGAGTCTTGACGGTAGTGTGTCTGTACCTGTTAGTGATACTAGGTCGGGACCCATACAGCGTTTGACCGGTGACTTGCCGGTCGCGCAAGAATTATTACATCGGCATGAAGAAATCGACAAGATTTGGTTGCGGGTTAACGAGCCCTCCTATTTATTGGTAAATAATATCTTACCCGGGGCTATTTCGCGGTATCCGGATGCCACCCCAACCATTCATGAACTGTTTCCTGAAATGCTGGGAACTGATTTGTTTGTTTCTTCAATGGGTCACTGGCGACCTTTCAGAGCTTTTGCCGATTCGATAGCGTTTAACGTCAGTGTTCTGAGTGCGCTTGCGCTTTTTGTTTCCGGATTCATTGTGCATCAGGCCCTTTTTGCATCCTTTAAGAATCGTACGACTGAGGTGACAAGGCTATTAACTCTAGGTGTTTCGCAAGCCCAAATTCGACGTCTTTATCTGGCCGAAGCGGTTGGTATTGGTGTAGTTGGATCAGGTGCTGGTGTCCTGCTGTCGTTGTTTCTCGCACGCTTTTTTCTAATGGATCAGATAGATGGATCTCTTTGGGATGCTTTTGGTATTTGGTCGATATCGAAAGGGATGTTACTGGGTATTGGAAGCGCATTCGTGGCAGGTATGTCTGCAACTAACAAGAAAAAAACTAAATTTCAAAACTGGATGTTGTCCTTGGCAATAATATTGATAGTTGCGGGATTGTTTCGGGAAACTGGCAAAAGTGGGGCGATCGGTATTATTTTTGGATTGTGCGTCTTTCAGCTGCTTGTTGTAACGCCTCTATTTGTCCGAGTTCTACAATTCCTGGTAGGCAAATTTATTGTCAAGGGACTTGTGGCTCGATCCGCGTTTCGAGGAGTAGTAGAACGCGTTCGTGAATTGCGTGTCACTAGTGGAGCATTAACCATAGCGATGGCAGCGGCTGTTGGCATGGGACTGATGGTTGAAAGCTTTAGGCAGGATTTCTCGACTATGTTGAGTCAACGGATCCCTTCGGGCTTGTTTCTAACGGATGCTGCGTCTGTGGAGACTTCCGTATTGTCGAGTCTCCCCGGGATAAAAGAGGTACGAGAGTACTATACGGGTCAAGGAACCATTAACAATCAGCCTGCTAGTTTTATATTTTCAAAGATAGATACATGGGAAGGCCGTCGTTATGGACTCTCGGAGGAAGTGCAACAAGGGATTTTTGTCAATGAATTGGCAGTGCAACGTTATGGTTTGAAAGTAGATGATACGGTTACTGTTAAAGTTGGGAACCTGATAAAAGCTCTGCCTGTAGAACACGTATTTCGAGATTATGGAGAGCCGGTTGTGAAGGCCATAGTGCCTGTTCATCTCTTCGATGAAGTTCTTCCTACTATGGTTCTGGATCAATATACGATCACACTAAAAGAGGATGCGTCTGTCGGTCAGGTCCGCAGTGCTATTGCGAGAGAGTACCAAAGTATTTCGATTAGCGAGCATAATGAAATACAACAAATTGCATTACAGGTGTTTGATCAAACATTCCGTATCACCGATTACCTCACTATTGTAGCCATCACTGTTGCTGTATTGGGTTTGTATGGNGCTGTATTAAGTACAGANGCGCAGCGTCGTAGGCATATGAACTTACTTAGGACGATGGGNGTTGAGAAGAAGGTTCTTGTGNGTGTTGGTGTCTCCGAGAGTTTGGTAATTGGCGGGTTGGCAGTGTTATTAGCAATTCCGCTTGGTTTGGCAATTGATCTAGTGTTGTGTCAAGTGCTCAATCCTCGGGCGTTTGGTTGGTCTATAGAATTTGAAATTTATTTACAGCCAATTTTAATTCCATGCATTTTGGGACTGATTGCGTCCTTGGGTGCCTCGACGGTTGCCTTCTTTGCGAAAGAGAAGCTGATCACGAATCGAGCNTCGTATGAACTCTAAACAGTGGATATTTATTCCCATAATGTTGTTAGTTGCTGGTTGTCAAAAACATGACCAGATTAGTACAAGAAATTTGGGAATGATTTTGGGAGGTGATGCTGGTGGCTTTTCAGTAGCTGATGAGTCACGGAATTTCATATTTCCGGAAGATCATGGATCGCATCCGACTTACCGAAGTGAGTGGTGGTACTTAACTATTCCATTAAAGTCGAAAGATGAGCAGTTATATGGAGTTCAATTTACGCTATTCAGGCAAGCCGTTTCGNCGGATTCCNCCTCANACGGAGGTTGGGGAACTGGGCAGGTTTTTATGGGTCACTTGGCTGTTACCGATGTGTCGAATGATCGTCATTACTCGGAGGAGCGCATGGTACGAGGCCATGAAAGGCTTGGTGGTGTGACAGTTTTTCCATTTTCGGCTTACATTGAGGATTGGCGATTGGCGTCAGAAGTCGACACCTTTTCTCCGCTTGAATTAACAGGTTCGACACAAGACTTTAGTGTCGATTTGGTGATGGAGCAAAAGAAGCCAATTATCTTGCAGGGGGATGAGGGGCTTTCATCCAAAGGGTCGGGACACTTTTCATACTACTACTCGCTGCCTCGTTTAGCAGCCCAGGGATACTTAACCATTCGAGGTGAGCGAATAGCTGTTGAGGGGCACGGATGGTTAGATAGGGAGTGGAGTACGAGTGTTCTTGATGAACAATATTTGGGCTGGGATTGGTTTGCCATGCATCTGGATGACGGCAGGGAAGTGATGGCGTTTCAAATGCGAAATCCAGATGCCTCTGCAGGCCAAACGTATGCCACTGTGGTGTCAAACAATGGCACAACAAAAAAGTATTTTAATAATGGGGTTAGGTTTGAGGTTTTGAGGGAGTCACAGGGTTGGCCGGTGGAATGGCGGATCGAGATAGCAGACGAATGGTTTCGGGTTANGGCAGCAGTGGATGATCAGATCATGGATCTGAGCATACGATATTGGGAGGGGTTGATTCTGGTCGATGGATCTTCTCCAGGGATTGGGTATATGGAACTTACGGGATACTGAATGGTATGGACCAGAATGATTTGATTTGGGAAAAAGTGGATTCGGAGACTGGGCCTCATCTCGGGATTTTGGATGTGCGATTTGATTATCTTCGACACCCGCAGAGCCAGAAAGTCTTGAAACGGCTGGTACTGGAATCTGTGGATTGGATTAATGTAGTAGCCCTTAACCCTGAGGGTAAATCTATTATGGTGGAACAATACCGTTTTGGTATTGAAGCATGCACTCTCGAAACTCCTGGTGGCATGGTCGATCCAGGTGAACGTCCTTTGGATGCAGCAAAACGAGAGCTGCTTGAAGAAACTGGATATGGAGGTGGCACATGGTCTTATTTAGGTGCGGTCCAGCCCAACCCCGCGTTTCATAATCACCTTTGTCACCATTTTCTAGCGCGTGATGTTGTTCGCCGAGCGGATCAGGATTTGGGGGCGGGCGAAGCTATTCGGCTGCGTTTCTGCACTTTAACAGAGATGAAGCAGGCGATGGCTGAAGGCTCATTGACGCATGTGTTGGCTTTATCTGCGCTTTCGCGAGTTTTCCAAATGTGGGATGTTCCTTTTGAACCAGAATAAGCCATGTCGGTTCTAGGCCCTTTTATCGATATTCGTATACGAGAGACGGCTCGGCTTTCCTACATGAGGGGATTCTCTCCGCTCGTTTTAGTATCTGCTATAGTCGCCGGTTTAGTGTATTGGCCGAAGCGAGAACGGAAATGGTTGGCTTTACCACCGAGATAGTGCACTCGGATCGTCGTGCAGAAATAGAACATGGATCGATTCATAAACCAGTACACTCCAATGTGGCTTACGGCTACGAAGATGCTAGAGATTTAGCGGACACCTTTCAGGGTAAAGGCTCTGGTTGGTCTTATGGGAGACAGATCAATCCGACCGTAGATGCGTTAGAAACAAAAATTTCAAAAATGGAAAATGGATTGGCGACGGTTGCATTTTCCACCGGTATGGCCGCTATTGGTACGATGCTATTCGCCTTGTTGAGAGACGGGGATCATTTCATATCAAGCCAATTCTTATTTGGAAACACAAATAGCCTATTTAACAGCTTCGGGGTTCAAGGTGTTGACGTGTCTTTTGTAGATGCCACTTCGGTGGAGCTTGTTGAGAGGGCCATCACGAAGAAGACCCGTTTGGTTTTTGTCGAAACGGTTGCAAACCCGAGAACCCAAGTTAGCGACTTGAAAGCGATCGGAGAATTATGTAGGGCGAGGGGTTTGGTTTATGTGGTAGACAATACAATGACTAGCCCCTATCTCTTCCAGCCGGTATCAGTGGGTGCAAGCCTTATAGTGAATAGTCTTACCAAATACATTTGTGGGCATGGGAATGCACTAGGGGGAGCCGTTACGGAAACTGGCTTGTTTGACTGGGGGCAATTTCCAAATATCTATGAGACTTACCAAAAGGGTGAAGTCCTGAAGTGGGGCATCACACAAATTCGTAAAAAAGGATTACGCGATTTTGGGGCGGCTTTAGGACCTGAAGCTGCACACCATATTGCGATAGGATCNGAGACCTTAGCCTTAAGAATGGAGCGTCAGTGCAGTAATGCGNTNGCCTTGGNTCAGTATTTGAGTGCGCATGAGAAGATTCAGCGAATTTACTACCCGGGACTAATGAATCANCCGCAATATGAGCGAGCGAAAGAATTGTTCGCTTTTCCAGGAGCCATACTATCTTTTGAATTAGCNTCNGAGCTTGATCCATTTGCCTTTTTGAATAAGTTAGAGGTAGTGATCAAATCNAGTAATCTCGGCGATAATCGAACGTTAGCGATTCCGGTAGCCCATACGATTTACTATGAGATGGGTAAGAATAGGCGCGCGAATATGGGGATCTCTGATTCTCTGATTCGAATTTCGGTAGGCATCGAAGATATTGATGATTTGATTGAGGACTTTGATCGAGCGCTTCGAAGCTAGAGCTTGATCTCAAGAGGAAATAGGTGCAACACGATGGGAAGACTAGATAATAAAACAGCGGTGATTACGGGTGGAGCGGGCGGAATTGGGAAAGCAGCAGCTCGACTTTTTTNNGAAGAAGGAGCCGATGTTCTTATTGTCGATCTAGACGAGCAGGCTCTTGATNACGCAGTTCGAGATATCGGGGGTAACTCGGTTAGTTATTGTGTTGCTGATGTTACAGATAGCGCTGCAAATGAAACGATGATTCAAGTGGCTGAGGAGCGCTATGGAGGAGTCGATATTCTCTTGGCAAATGCTGGGATTGAGGGTGAAGTAAAACCCATAGTTGACTACGACGAAGCAATGTTTGATCGCGTCATGAATGTTAATGTGAAGGGTGTGTGGCTCGGTCTTAAATCGACTATTCCTGCTATGAAACGGCGTGGAGGCGGTAGTATCGTTATTACATCCAGCGTCGCTGGGCTCCAGGGTACGCCAAATATTGCAGCATATGGAACGAGTAAACACGCTGTAATTGGCCTGATGAGAGCGGCTGCCAGGGAGTGTGCGGCTTTGAATATCCGCGTGAACACGGTCAACCCATCTCCGGTAGAAACGCGGATGATGCGGAGCCTTGAAGGGGGCATGGGTCCTGGAAATGAAGAAGCGATTCACGAGCAAGTGGCCGCCAATATCCCCATGGGTCGTTATGCTGAGCCCATTGATATCGCTAAAGTGATGCTTTTTCTCGCGAGCGACGATTCCGGCTGGATCACTGGTGCGGTACATGCTGCGGATGGCGGTAGTACGGCTTAATAAACGATTGAAATAAGGAAGAAAGGCACCTCATGGTACAACTAGTTATGACCACAGACCTGAATTTGCCCAACAAGCGCGTTGGAAAAGTTCGGGATATTTATGATGCCCAATTGCCAAATGGCGACGCAGGTTTACTTATTATTGCTACCGACCGGATAAGCGCTTTTGATGTGGTTATGGAAAATGGGTTGGCTGGCAAAGGCGTTGTTTTGACTCAAATATCCCGGTTTTGGTTTGACTATTTTGGAACGATTCCACATCACCTGGTATCAACTGATGTGGAAGACGTTACTGGTATATCGGACGACGAGAGGGCAATGCTGAAGGGCCGCATAATGCTTTGTAAGTCAGCGGATGTATTACCAGTTGAATGTATTGCTCGAGGGTATATCACTGGTAGTGGCTGGAAAGATTATCAAAAGACCGGAATGGTTTGTGGCATTCCTCTACCAGAGGGGCTGGTTAACTCAGATCGACTGGAAGAACCGTTATTTACGCCTTCTACTAAAGCGGAAGTGGGGGATCACGATGAGAATATTTCTTTTGATCGAGGCGTGGAAGTTGTGGGGCGCGAGCATATGGAGTGGCTGCGAGACACGACTATGTCGCTTTACAAGAAAGCGCGAGACTATTCGCTTGATCGAGGAATTATTTTAGCCGATACCAAATTTGAATTCGGTTTGGTAGATGGTGCGAAAGCGCCGATACTAATCGACGAAATATTTACACCAGATAGTTCTCGATTCTGGCCGGCTGATTTGTGGAAGCCAGGTGGGGAACAGCCGAGTTTTGATAAACAATACGTGCGCAATTATCTCGAAACGTTAGTTGGAGAGGGGCAATGGGATAAAACTCCGCCTGGGCCTTCATTACCAGAGGACGTTTTAGCCAATACGATGGCTCGATATCTTGAAGCATACGAGAAGCTCACTGGAAGTGCGTTAGAGTTATAGATCTTGGAATGGGATGAATACAGACATGCATGTGACAAGCCGGGTTTTATGTCTCGTTGGTTCATCTTGCAAAGCACTGCTCTGGTTAAGCCGTGCGACGCCGTCAAACTTAGGGCAATGGTTTCTGGTGTTCCATTAGAAAAGCCGATTGATCACAAGGGTGATCAGAATACCGATATGTTTGATGTCAATTTGGACAAGGTCACTACGGAAAGTATATTGGAAAGCCTCGCTCATCACCTCCACTCCACATCCCCTTTGGATCAGAAGCAAAAACGATTATTAGTCAACATTGAACGCACCTGGCGTGAGTTTAGTATAGGACAGTTTTCGTCGTGCGATGTGATNGCNGATCAATGAAACGTATATTGATTGCTAATCGAGGCGTGGTCGCAGGACGAATTGTTAGAGCCTGTAGAAAAATGGACATAGAGAGTGTTGTCGCCGTATCCGATATCGATGCAAATAGACCTTATGTTGAAGAGTCTGATTCGGTTGTGAGATTGCCCGGATATAAACCAGAAGATACGTACTTGAACGCAGATAAGTTGATATCAAGCGCTCTCTCAGTTGGCGCCGATGCGATTCATCCGGGGTATGGATTTTTGGCCGAAAGCGCCGACTTTGCAGCAAAGGTGTCGGATGCTGGGATAACATTTATTGGCCCTGGCGAAAGATGGATTCGAAGAATGGGGGAAAAGACTGAAGCTCGCAGGTGGATGGGTTCAAGAGGTTTCCCGATACACGCGGGTAGTGGAGTTCTGAAGAACTATCAGGACGCGCTTCGACAGGCCGAGAAGATAGGCTATCCGGTAATACTAAAACCTGCCGGTGGNGGCGGCGGTATTGGTATGTCTGTAGTCCAGGATGAAGATGAATTAAACGTCGCTTTTCACAGTGCGGTATCTTTGGCTGAGCGCACATTCGGAGAAGCNAGTGTCTATTTGGAAAAGTATTTGAATAAGCCTCGGCACNTAGAGGTACAGTTAATTGGAGACGGACATACTGTGTTGCCCTTATTTGAACGGGATTGTTCAACACAAAGGCGACACCAAAAAGTCATTGAGGAAGGCCCCGCTCCATTAATTACAAGGAGCGAGATAGAAGCACTGCAAAAAAAAGCNGTTGATGTGTTAGGAGGCTATGACAGTCTAGGGACTNTGGAAATGTTAAAGACGGATGAAGGGTTTGGATTTCTGGAAATGAATACGCGCCTTCAAGTAGAGCACGCTGTGACCGAGGAAATGACTGGATTAGATCTAGTCGGACTACAGATTCAGGTGGCTGCGGGGAAAAAACTACAACAATTAGTTACAACAGCACCATCGATTAAGCAGCACGCGGTGGAAGCACGATTGTATTCAGAGGATTCGAAACGAATGTTTCCTTCGACAGGTTGTCTCAGCGTATACCGGCCGCCGATGATGACTGGTGTACGAATTGATACAGGTTATGCGGAAGGTTGTTTCGTCACGCCATACTATGATCCACTCCTTGCAAAAATAGTAGGAACGGGAAGTACACGAGAGCAGGCGATTGGAAGGACACTTATCGCCATTCAAGCCTTTGAAGTCCAGGGGGTAGAGACGAATAAGGAGCTGCTTCAGGCCGTCTTGGGGAGTGAAGCATTCATTTTGGGGCGATTGCATACCGGCTTAATCAGGGATTTGGTATAAACGCCTTTTTTGGGAGAAGCGCAGATGGCACGACATGATGTAGAGAGTGAGGTTACGGGTAATGTGTGGAAGGTTGAGGTAGAAGTAGGTCAACAGGTAAATGAAGGAGATACGCTGATTATTCTAGAGTCTATGAAAATGGAAATACCTGTAGAAGCGCCAGCGGCCGGCAAAGTAGCTGAATTGCTAGTATCCCCTGAAGAAGCGGTCGAGGAAGATCAAGTCGTTGCGGTGATTGAGGATTGAGCCGCTCACGGCTAGAGACCTAGTGCATAAAAGTAGAACGAAATTTGAGGAAGCCAAATGAGCTGGCAGGAAGAGGTCGATGAACTAAATCGCAGACGTCGTATAGCGAAAACCCAGGGTGGCAAAGAGGGGATCGCGAAACAACATGCGAGAGGCCGGTTGACCATTCGAGAACGGATTGATGTGTTGCTTGATCAANCCTCTTTTCAAGAACAGGGTAAAGCAACTGCTGTACCAGAATACGATGATCAGGAACGATTACTCGGATTCGTTCCGGCAAATTATGTAGTCGGATTTGGAAAAGTAGAAGATCGCCGCATAGTGGTTGGTGGTGAAGATTTTACTTTGAAAGGGGGCTCCCCCAACGGAGCGGGTTTACGTAAAAGTGTTTATGCAGAACATTTAGCAGTTCAGTACAAAGTCCCTCTTGTTCGAATGCTAGAAGGCGGTGNGGGTAGCGTCAAAGGGGGCTCAGGTAGGAAGGGGGCGACAGTAGGTGATCCAGTTTTTTCTCCACCTCGGTTTAAGATCATAGCGGATGCTATGGGCAGCGTGCCTGTCGTATCGATGGCTGGGGGCGCGGTGGCCGGTTTCCCCGCTGGACGTATGGCTGCGTCCCACTTTTCGGTTATGGCCAGACACACGGCACAAATTCTTATCGGTGGACCGAAATTAGTTGAGCGAGCGTTGGGTGTATCGTTAACCAAAGATGAACTAGGTGGCGCTCGAATTCATGCAAAAAGCGGCCTCGTTGATAATGTTGCAGAGGACGAGCATGCGGCGTTAGCGGAATGTCGCCGATTTCTCAGCTATTTACCCAGCAGTGTTTATGAACGTACTCCACGGTATGAAACGGATGACAGTCCAGAACGGATGGAGGAAGAACTTCTGAAGATGGTTCCACGAGATTCAAACCAAGGCTTTGATATGCGTTCGATTATTGAAATGGTGGTGGATCTGGGTTCTTTTTTTGAGATGGGTCGCGACTACGGTGCTAGTCAAATCGTCGGCCTTGCGCGGTTGAGTGGTCAACCAGTTGGCGTTTTGGCCAATGATTGTATGGTCTATGCGGGTGCGATGACCGCTGAGGCNGCGCAAAAATATCGTCGATTCGTTGAAATGTGTGACATGTTTCACGTGCCGGTAATTAACTTTATTGATCAACCTGGATTTATGATCGGGCCGGAGGCGGAACGCAAGGGAACGATTCGATATGGTATGGCAGCCGTTGCGGCAGCAGCTCAAGCAACTATTCCTTGGGCATCCATCCAAGTACACAAAGGCTTTGGCGTTGCTACCGCGGCCCACTATGCGCCAGATGCTTACGTCTTAGCTTGGCCCTCGGTTGAATCTGGCGCCCTGCCTTTAGAAGGTGGTGTAGCGGTGGCATATCACCGTGAAATTGAATCAGCAGAAGATCCGGAAGCCAAAAGGAAGGAGATAGAAGAACGCATGCGATCGGCTCGATCTCCTTTCCCGAGAGCAGAGTCATTTGCAGTACATGAATTAATTGATCCACGAGAAACGAGACCTACGTTGTGTCAGTGGATCGACTGGATTCAGCCNCAACTCGAAGAATTAAAGGGACCAGTTCATTTTCCGATGCGTCCCTAGACCTAAGGAGAATTANTGTGAAAGCAGCCCAATGGAATGGATCTGGATCCTTGGATCTCGTCGACTATGACATTGGTGAACCNGAGCCAGGTTGGGCAAAAGTAGCTATTGCTGCCTGTGGTATTTGTGGATCNGATTTACATGGTTTTCGAGAGCATCATGGTGGCGTCAAAGGGCAACAACCCGGACATGAAGCGGCCGGGTATTGCATTCAAACGAGTGACTCGTCTNTAGAAGAAGGGCGACTATACGCGATTGAGCCAATCGTATCGTGCGGNACTTGCNGACCCTGTAAGGCGGGGTATCAAAACCGATGTCGTAAAAGAGATNTGGTTGGCTTTGGCACCCCCGGAGGTTTGGCTGAACAGATTNTGGTGCCGTGTTCACGGCTGCATTTGCTCCCGAACGGGTTNGACCGCAACCTNGCAGCACTATCGGAACCTCTGGCGGTAGGCGTGCGTGCCATGCGTCTTGGGGAAGTGAGTGATCGAGTCGTAGCTATAATTGGGGCTGGCTCTATTGGATTGTTGTGTATCAGNGCTGCTATCCACAAAGGTGCAAGAGAAGTGGCGATCACAGCACGTCACGCGCANCAAGCAGAGTTGGCTCGTTATCTGGGGGCAGAAGTATTTGATGATCCTGAATCGCTTCTTCGACACTATGGTATGGAGGGTGTTGATGTGGTTGTAGAGACCGTTGGCGGGCAGGCAGAAACGCTTGTCGATGCTGCTAATATCGCAGCACCAGGAGGCGTAATTATTAAAGTAGGGGTGTTCTCTGGAAACACGCCCATACCAAGTATGCCTTTTTTGGACAAAGAACTAACGCTAAAGGGTTCACTTTGTTATGCNGGTGATTTAGAGACAGGTGATTTTGCGGACACTACGAAATTGTTAGCTCAGAAAGGTGATTATTTTTCTCCGTTAGTTACCCATAAATTCTCACTCGATGAGGTGAACGAAGCTTTCGAAGCGGCGCTNGATAAATCTAATGGATCTATCAAAGTGCATATATCGCCTTAGTAATTAAGGTTCATTGATCTCGGTAGTATTTCGTTTTGAGAGGAAGGGTTTCAGAAGCTCTTCGGTTCTTTTGAAAACAGACGGGGGCACTCCGAGTGCTTGCTTCAGGCGTACATCTCTGTCCCATTGGTTTTGAATTCTCAGGATACTGCTTACGTTGCCAAAACCGATGTGGTTTAGATGATAGAGCGGCGATACGAGAGGGAAGCGTTGTAAGGGCCAATCGGAACCATAAATCAGACGCTCTTCTAGGTTAGGGATTTGCAGGGCCCTTGCTAAATANTTGAGTTTATTAATTTGNGTCAAACTAGAAATGTCGGCATAAAGATTTTGATACTTCTCAAACATCGGTATAAGTCTTTCGAAATTGCCTTGTTTCTCGGTTGAGCCTGTCGTAGCAATATGCGCTGCAATGACTGTAACGCCCAGTGAAAGNGGGAGTTTTAGACGCTGTGGATCACCGAGTAANTCATTGGATTCCTCGAAAGCTCGTTCTTGGCCCGTATGNGTGAGNAAAGGCAATTTGTATTGAGCNAGCCGTTTATAAAACGGAATTATCTTCGGATCGGCCGGGTCAATATGCATTATGTTGGGTATCCACTTTAAGAGTACAGCGCCATTGCTTACTGCTTGGTCTAAGCGTGTTAGTGCATCTTTGCGGTATGGGTTAACACTGGCCCCAAATAAAAGCTCTGGATGTGCAGGTAATTCACGTATCAAAAAATCGTTTGGTACATAGATTTGAGTTCGGCCGTAGTCTAAAGCGCCTTCNTCGTTTATAACGCCATCTAGAGCTAGTATTACCGAACGTTTGAGATGGATGGATTTGCGTATCTTCGTAGCAATTTTTGACAGAATTAAGCGATCTCCATGCTCGTTTAAATCTTCCTCCGTAACCCCAAATGCTTGAAGATAAAAAGAAAATTTATAACTCTGCTTTAATTTTGGGTGGACATAAATTCCGCTGCTGTCATTACCTAAACCCGCTGTGTGCACGTGAAGGTCTATATATTGTGGCATTGTCGAATGAATATCTAAATTGCCGGGTAACTCATTTGAGGAAGCTGGCGTTGTACCGAGAATAAGGAATAGANAGGCGTAACGTAAGAACAANATCTGACCCAACAATCGACAACGAAGAATAAACATACACCAAGAAAGTTTCGAAAATATTCGACTGTGACAATGATGAATTGGTTGCAATATAATCGCTGCATTAATGAAATGAGTTCATAGTGCAGATTGATTTAAGACACCTTCGAACACTAATTGCGTTAAGAGATACAGGTAGTTTAGTCGANGCNGCAGAGCGGNTTTTTTTGACGCAGTCCGCCTTGTCACATCAGATTAAAGAACTTGAAACTCGGCTAGGGTGCNCTGTCTTTATAAGAAAGACTCGTCCGGTGCGCTTCACTTCCGCAGGGAAACGTTTATTGGATGCTGCGGATCAGATTTTGCCCATATTGCGTAGTGCAAAAACTGATATCGAACGGATTGCGGGTGGCCAAACAGGTCGTTTGTATATGGCGATCGAGTGCCACAGTTGCTTTGAATGGCTTTTACCCGCTATCAATGCTTATCGAGAGCAGTGGCCAGAGGTGGAACTCGATCTATTAAGCGGGTTTCACTTTCAGCCGCTGCCCGCATTAGCTCGGGGCGATCTTGATCTTGTNATAACTGCGGATCCGATTTTTGGTAACGGGCTAGCTTATATTCCACTGTTTAGTTATGAAGCGGTGACGATCTTAGCCATGGATCATCCTTTAGTGGAAAAGGAATATGTCGAGCCGCTCGATTTCGTAGACGAGACTTTAATCGCGTATCCTGTAGATCGTGAACGTATGGACTTTTTTAAATCATTTATGGACTTGGCTGGGGTGGAACCGGCGCGCGTTCGTAGTGCGGAGCTCACGACGATGATGGTTCAACTAGTTGCAAGTGGTCGTGGAGTAGCATGCTTGCCGAATTGGGCAGTTCACGAATACTCCAAGAAAAACTATATTGTGTCGAAATCTCTGGGTGAAGAAGGCATCTGGCCAAATCTCTATGCGGCGGTACGGACGGATCAATTAAAAGATCCTTTTATCGAAAGCTTTGCGAATATCGCTAAAGAAAGCTGCTTTGATAATCTGGTAGGCATTGTGCCTGTTGATCATGAATCAGCTGTTTCTTAGTTCAAGGATGTATTCAAGATTCGTAGAAGATATTTCAAGGTAGGAGTGTGGTTGATTTCCACCCAGCGCCTGATTTTTCGAAAAGTTGTCGCATGTGAATACCATTGGGCTGATTAAGATCTAATCGTTCGATGCTCTCAGGGTTTATGAAAAAACCGCGAGCCGAGCCAGGAGCTTTTTCCTCTACTTGTGTTTCATCAAAAATGGTAAGTAATGTTTTTCTTGAATCTATAGCGGAGCTTTGGGGAAAGTTTTCATAGAGCCAATCCATTCGCTTTGGCGCGCTAGGACGAAGAAGCCAACTAGCGTGAACGATACTAGGGCTAATCATTTCGAGTGAGCAGCGAATTCGATATTGTAGAGATAGGGAATCGAAGTACGTGACAATAGTGACAAGGCGGCTCTGGTTAAATTGATTTATTTTAGGACTNGTCTGGTTTACAAAAATCCCAAGTCGCATTGTTTTTCCATCGTCTACGTCGCGAAGNACTAAAGTGCGTGCATGGGGCTCTCCGCCAGCACTGACCGTCGCCAAAGTACATAATGAAGCGTAAGGATCTTTTTTGTCCCTGGCCAGGCTTCGATCCTTATTGAATAGGTCAATAGCGTTCATGGGAACGATTTAATAACCAGATTTAGGATCCGTCTGTACGCTCCATCCCCAGCTTGAATCAAACATCGCTGGTTTCCTCAGCCGCGTCCTCACCGGAGGCGCCGCTTTGAGCTCGTTTAATTTCCCCAAGTTCACGTTGTATTTCTGCGACGCGAAAAAGNAGGTCTGGTAGTTGATCAGCAATTTTCCAAACAAAATAGGTGATTGCACCGACTCCAATCATGGTTAAAAAGTCCATCAGAGTACTCCTAGAAGACAGTAGTGATATACGTATACGCTTGGCGTACCCGACAGTCTACTATACGGGCCGGTAACTTAAATGGGTGGTTTTTTGGGGCCTTTGGGGGAATTGNCTTGGCTACCCACCCATATATGCAGAGTGAACCTTTCGATCGTACTCGGTGTCCTAGCTACTTAGAATTTATGGGTGGAAATAAATAGAGCGTGTAAAATTGTCAAAGTGTGCATCACACCAATCACCATCGTAGGAAAAGCCGATGCAGCCTGCTGGTGGGAGGACGATAGGACGTTGATGCAGGTCTAAAAGATTGGCTAATTCGGAAATACCTGGATTGTGAGCCACNATTGCAGCGGTTTCGATTGCTTTATCAATNTTTTGAATTGTGGAGAGAAGTTCTTCGCTGGTAGAGGCATATAATTCGGTTCTTCCCACTACTTTTGCCCCGGTTACCTCGCCCAATATCTTGGCTGTCGTAAATGCCCGCAGTGCTCCACTTGTATAGATTATTTGAGTAGTACGGTGTTCCATAAGCTGCCGGCCAACGTGCAAGCTATCTGTTTGGCCTTGTGCTGCTAGCGGCCGTTCAATATCGGCCGTATGCGCTGGATTTTGTGCTTTCGCGTGACGTATAACCCATACCCAGCGCGAGTTTGATAGGGCTTGTTGCCGGCTTGGTACTGACATTAATGTAGTTAGTCCCAGATAGAAAAAAATTCCTCAAACGCTTGAAATTGGCCTCCTTGTATCGCTGAGGGGACAATGATCGGACATTTGATGCCTGAATCAAACCAAGCTTCGATACCATCGCGAACTTGTGATGGGGTTCCAAATAGGGTGGTGTCGGCTAACCAACGATCCGATAGAGCATCAGGAATAAGGTCTAGGTTTTTACTCGCAAGAGCTTGTTCTACTTTCTCCATTTCGTCTTGGTAGCCAGCGCCTTTCCAATAGTTTCGATAATTGGGCAACATCGCATAGCTAGTCAAAGTCCTTCGATTTACCGACTTCGCTGCTTCTATGTCGTCGCTAATGCAGGTAGGTATCATATTTCCGATAAAGAAATTATTACTTGTTAGGGTGGTTTGATCTAGAACGGAAAGAGATTGCTGCATATAAGATCTGGCACCATTTGCAAAAACCATTCCTTGTGCGATTTCCTCTGATAGTTTGATCATTTTGTTTCGCAAGGTAGCAAGGATAATCGGGGGTAGTTCTCCCGCTCGGGGGACGNNCTTCAAATCAGCTACAAATTGGCGCATGTCGGATAATGGCTTACCCTGTTTTATCTCNAGCCTATTCATTGCAGGAGCGTGACTCACTCCAACACCGAAATCGAAACGACCATTGGATGTCTCGTGTATGAAACTAGCCATTTGGGCGAAGTCTTGGACGTGACGAGTATAGATGGGTTGAATACTTGTACCAAAACGTAGTTCATTGGTAACCAAGGCTAAAGCACTGCATAAAGCCATACCGTCNGCCAAGCTTGGACAATATATTCCAGGAAATCCTTTGGCTTCGATTGTCTTTGCTAAATCCAAAGTTCTCTGACGGCGGCCGGGCACTGCAGCGAGGCTCAAGGCTGGGAGGCGTTGGGNCATAAAAGTCTTCCTGAAAGTTGGTAAATTTTTTAAGACAGTATCAAGTAATCACGAGAGAATGAAATTTGATTTCTATGTCTCGGTTTGAATTTGGATATCGGTCTACTGTNGAAATAAAAATAAAGCAATGCCAGTTTCTTTTCTTTAAAAGTACCAGTGCTTATCTCGGCGTAGCAGTGTCGCCATGATTAGNCCGCTTAGAAAGCCACCAATATGGGCCCAAAACGCGACGCTTTCATTAGCACCGAGATNGGGTAAACCAGATAGAAACTGAATCATAAACCACCAGCCCAGTACAAAAACGGCAGGTATCCTTATTACAAAGAAGAGAACCAGCGTATGTATTTTGTGTCGGGGGTACAGAAGAGCATAGGCACCCATTACACCACCGATAGCGCCACTAGCACCAACCATTGGGATCACACTAGAGGTATCGGTAGCGGCCTGGAAAAAGGCTGCTATCACCCCGGCTAAGATATAGAACAAGGCAAAGCGTAGTGGGCCCATNGCTTCTTCGACGTTGTCTCCAAAAACCCAAAGAAACCACATATTCCCGATAATGTGCATCCATCCCCCATGCATAAACATAGACGTAATTAGACGGAAGAAGTCTGCGTCGGGCCAAAAGCGACAAACCATGTTTTCGGACAAACGTATGGCTTCTCCAGGACTAATNGTTTCTAGTAAATTCCCTGGAACGAAACCGTATTTGCAAATCGATTCAGACAAGTCGGGTTCGTTTCCAAAGGATTGCAAGATGCACCACGCTATACCGTTTAAGGCGATGATCGAATAGGTAACGTATGGTGTGCCGTGTGTTTTGATCTCATCGCGAAGAGGGAAAATCATTCGCGAATTTAGGCGAGGATTTTTTGAATGAGGAATAACAATCTGTTGTTCTCTTCAGCGGTCCCGATCGTGATTCGAACATAACTAGATAACCGAGAGGTATTAAAGTACCGAACAACGACGCCGTCCTCCTTTAATCTTTCGTAAACTTTTTTGGCATCGATAGGAGGCTTGGCTAGAAGGAAGTTAGATTGAGATTCAGGAATCTCAAAGCCTAAAATCGTAAGCTCTCCACTCAATCGTTTTCGTTCTCTTATGATTTTTCCCCAATTCCCCTTAGCGTAGCTTTGATCGGACAACGCCGCACAAGATAGTTCTTGTGCAATTGCGCCAATGTTGTAGCTNTCTTTAGTCTTCAGCGCCATTGGTTCGAGCAGAGAAGGGTCTCCGATCAAGTATCCGGTTCTAATTCCTGCCAGTGAGTAACCTTTAGAAAGGGTNCGTAAGATGAGTACGTTATCGAATCTATCGATGAGCTCTTTGCTATCGTAATTTAGGTTAGGATCAATAAAGTCAGCGTACGCCTCNTCGATGAGCAAGACGCCATTTAGTTGCTCCGCAATTTTAGCCAGATTTTTGGTGGAGGTAAGATGTCCGCTGGGTGCATGAGGATTGACGATACATGTAAGGTGCACCCCTTCTGCGTTTAGTTTTTTGCTAAACGTATCGGGTAATTCCCAATCTTTTGTTGCNGGAATNCTNACAAGTCGACAGTTTTGGATAGCGGCTAACACAGGGTAGAGTGAGTAACTTGGATCGAGCACACCAAAACCGTCTTCTGGACTAACAAAGGTAGTGACAGCAAGACGCAAAGCTTCATCGCCGCCATTCGTTATCAAAATGTGATCGGGAGGGAATCCATGCAGATTTCCTACTATCTCACGAAGTGCTTGTGCTGTTGCATCGGGGTAGCGACGGAGAGCGTTGGTATTAAAGTTTTTTAGNGCTGTACCGACGGATTCACTAGGTGGGTACGGATTTTCATTGGTATTGAGCTTAATGGTATTTAAATCTGAAGGCTGTTCCCCATACGAATAACCTACCATTTCCTTTATNTTTAAACGTTCAAAAGTCATACGTTGGTCTCNTCGCTTTCCTGGTTTTTATCAATCGCGCTGCTTTCNGCAGGTCCTANTAGGTGGGCGATCCAGATATTACTGGTGCTTGCTTCCATGGCAACCTTTGCTGAAATNGTCAGAGGGACAGAAAGGAGCATACCGACTGGNCCTAACATCCATCCCCAAAAAACAAGTGATAGGAAAACCACGAGAGTCGATAAACCAAGTCCCTTGCCCATGTATTTTGGCTCGATGACATTTCCCATGATNATGTTAATTAGTGCATATCCACCGGCAACACCAAGGGTTGCGGTAGGACCTAGTTGAATGAGAGTCAGAAGTAAGGCTGGTATTGCTGCAATAAGGCTTCCAATCGAAGGAATGTAATTCAGCATGAAAGCCAACACNCCCCAAAGAATCGCGAAATCGATCCCTATTGCCCAAAGCATTATTGATACGAGTACACCGGTTGCCACGCTAACAGTAGTTTTTATGGCAATGTATCTATTAATGCTTTCGGCAAATCGAGAGAAATGGGGAATGCTTGAAGAGGGACTGTCTAGAACATTGTGAAGCTTGCGAGGAAAGCTTGACGCCTCCGCCAGAATGAATATGACCGTCAGTAATATAAGGAAACTATTGGACAATACAGTGCCGACGCCCTGTAGAGTCGTTCCTGCTAACTGCAGTGCGTATGCTGGATCGAACAGAGAATTCATCTGCTCGGCCGATATGTTGAGCGGCTCCAACGTTTTGAATAGTTCCGAGCTAAAATCGCGTAACTTCACTTCGTATTGTGGTCTCAGAAGCGAAAAATCATTCACCGCTTCAGTTACTAATGCCCCGACTCCGAGTAGGACAAAAACCATGGCTACTACGACTATTGCGATCGCCGCCGCGACGGGAATCCTGAATCGATTTAGCCAAAAGACGGGTGTCGCGGCGATGGTTGCTATGAAAATTGAAAGTACAAAGGGCACAACAAGTTGCTCGGCTGCTTTTATACCCGCTGCAACAACTATCAATGCGGCGAGGGTGACTAGTCTGTTACTAGTAGTGGGATATGTGGCGTTTTTTTGAGATTTTTCCATGGAATTATCCAAGACGCTATAACTCCGGATGAACGCATTGGATAGTTTCTCCGAGATACTGCTCGATAGCGGGCAAGTTAAACGCGTCGTCTTCAGATACAAAGCTGATAGCGGTTCCGGTAGCTCCGGCGCGCCCTGTACGGCCTATTCGGTGTACATAATCCTCCGCATCCTCGGGCAAGTCATAATTAACCACATGAGTAATCCCTTCTACATGGATCCCTCTTCCGGCCACGTCGGTCGCAATGACGAGGTTGGTTGCTCCTTCCTTAAAACGATTCAGAGTAGATAAACGCTTGCGTTGAGGAATATCCCCTGCTAACGCTTCGCAGGCGATATTGTTGTTAGAAAGAAATGAGACTAGTCGGTGTCCTGCATCGCGCCGATTTACGAAGACCAATGTGTGTTGCGGATTGTGCACTTTGAGAAAATCAAGGAGTGCACGCGATTTATTAGAATGTTCGACAAGCCAAAATTTTTGATCAACGGAATCAGTGGCAACGTTATCCGCCTCGATCACTACATGCGTTGGATCGATAGTCCATTGTTCGGCTAAGTTCATAACATCGTCATTGAAGGTGGCGCTAAAAAATAAGGTTTGTCTCGCCCGTTTTTTGGGCGTTTGATAAACGATACGTCGTACATCTGGTATGAATCCCATATCTAACATACGGTCCGCTTCGTCGATGACGAGAATTTCTACCTCACGGAGATTAATGACTCGACGTTGACAGAAATCGATTAACCGACCTGGTGTTGCCACTAGAATATCGAGTGGTCGTTCGTCAATTTTTTGTCGCTGTTTATCGAAGTCCATGCCTCCCACCACTGCGACGACGTGGGTGTTTAGATACTTGCCTAGGTCTTTGGCATCAGATTCAATTTGCAATGCGAGCTCACGTGTTGGGGCTAATATCAGAGCTCGAGGAACTCCTACGGACAGTGATTCCCTTCGTGGGTATTCGATTTGTTGGGTAAGGATCGTGATGAGGAAGGCTGCGGTTTTTCCAGTGCCAGTTTGGGCTTGCCCGGTCACATCGTAATCTGAAAGGCTGTATGGCAATACTGCTCCCTGAATTGGGGTGCAATTCTCAAACCCCAAGTCGTCTATCGCCTTGTTCAAGTTTGGTGGGAGGGCTAGATCTCGAAAGTGTACGGTGTGTTCCGTAGTCATGTTCCGTTCCTGTCCTTGACTTGATTTAGATCGGCCAATCGGATGCACAGTGTTAATGCATCGATGGCTGTTTCGATTTCTTTGATAGAGGCGAAAGTGGGTGCTATTCGAATATTCTTATCTTCCGGATCTTCGTTATAAGGGAAGGTTGCCCCGGCTGGTGTAAGGGCTACTCCTATATTCCGAGACAAGTCTATGACTTCTTTAGCTAATCCAGGTTGTGTATCAAGAGACACAAAATAGCCACCTTTAGGTTGAGTCCAAGAAGCAACATTAGTATTGCCTAGCCCATTTTGCAGGCCTCGTTCCACGGCTTCAAATTTTGGTTTAACTAGTGAAGCATGTTTTTGCATGTGTTCCCTAATACGGCCAGTTAGTAATTTTGCATGTCTCAGCTGATTGACCTTGTCGGGCCCTATCGTAACCAATCCGAGACGTTTTTCTATCGCTTCAAGTACTGGTTCTGAACTTGTAATAAATCCTATGCCTGCACCAGCGAACGAGATTTTGGATGTAGACGAAAATCCTATGATTTTGTCCGCTGTACCGAAATCAGCGGCGTAATCGAAAATATTTGCGAGTTTTATCGGAGGACTGTCAAAATCGTGTACAGCGTAAGCGTTGTCCCACAATACGTATAGAGGATGTTTTGATTTAGCCGGTAATTCTGCTATTTGTTTTACGACTGAATCTGAGTAAGTGCAACCGGTTGGATTTGAAAATTTAGGTACGCACCAGAGTAAATAACAAGATGGCTGATCAACGACGCGCTTTTCAATCGCTTCCATGTCTGGACCGAATTCCGTCATAGGAACAGTAACCATTTCTATGCCGAAGGACTGTGTTAGATTGAAGTGTCGGTCGTAACCGGGCACTGGACAGATAGCTTTTACCAATTTTTCCTTAGAAAAGGCTTTTTCAACGAGACCGTAGTGCATGATCGAGTCCACCACGAAATGCATTAATTGAAGACTCGAGTTACCGCCGGCTATGACAAGATTGGGATCGACATCTAGAAGCTCTCCTCCTATCGATCGAATCTCAGAGATACCTCTCAGTCCGCCGTAATTTCTAGTATCAGTACCATCAGAAGCAAAATAATCCCCATTTAGAATTCCATCGAGAGTATTAGAAAATTCGAGTTGATCTGAAGACGGTTTGCCTCTGGTGAGGTCGAGACTTAAGTTCATTTCTCGATAAGTCTCATATTGCTTCTTCAGTTCTTTTTCGGTGAGTGGAGTGGTCATTCTATGAGTCCTGTTTTCTCGGAAATCCCCAACATAAGGTTGAGATTTTGCACGGCAGCTCCAGAAGCCCCCTTACCGAGATTGTCGAGTCGAGCGATGATGACAACTTGTTCAGCATTTCCAAAAACCATCAACTCTACGCGGTTGGTGTCATTACAGTGTGTAGGTGACAAGAAGCCGTTATCTAGGGCACTACTGTCATTGTAAACCCGCACGAAGGGCTCTTTGGCGTAACGGTCTTGTAGCATTTGAATGATATCTCGTTTGGATATCGATCTTGAAAATTCACTCTGGAAAAGAGGAATCTGGATAAGCATACCTTGATAAAAATGCCCGACGCTGGGAAGAAATAGAGGTTCTTTGGAAAGTTTGGCGAATTGTTGCATTTCGGGCAAATGTTTATGCTGGAGTTCAAGACTGTATGGGCGAACACGCCACGATGGCGAATCATTCTGTTGATATTCTGAAATTAAATTTTTACCTCCGCCAGAATACCCGGACGTTGCATGGATACGAATAGGAGTATCGGGATCGAGAAAACCTTCATCTATCAATGGTCGAATGGCGAGGATAGAACCAGTGGGGTAACAACCAGGATTGCTGACAAGTCGCGATTTAGTGATTTCATCTCGTTGAGATACACAAAGTTCGGGTAAACCATAAGTCCAATCTGGAGATGTGCGGTGGGCGGTACTTGCATCAATAAAACGAGCCGTCTTGGAAAGGCTTACAGCTTCTCGTGCGGCATCGTCGGGTAAGCATAGGATCACTAGATCGGCTTCATCATAAATCGCTTGTTTGAATGCAGTACTTTTTCGTTCGCTTTCTTTTATCGATAGCAGATTTAAGTCAGATCGCTCCGACAGACGCCGCAAAATTTGCAACCCAGTCGTACCGGATTGACCATCAATAAAAATATTCGGTGTTTTTGTCAATTGTTTAGCTTCAGTTTGCTGCGTATTGTATTTGAATATGGGTCAGCAACATAGTTGTTATAGTTTGTATATGGCTAGATCGTGTGATTTACCGTGTAGAAGTATTTTAGGTTACTCATTGACTTGCTCCCCCCGGCCGGTGACATCCGTCTGCCAATTAAATGGCATTAAAGCCACTCCCGTTTGGTTATAGAGATGATAGTTGTCTCTTGTTGAGATCAATTAGATGTGCATTTTCGTCGTTACGTTGATAGGCAAGCAATGTCCGTAAATCACTTTTAGGCAGATCATATTTTGTTCGCAACATGGGTAACAGAGGTATGTCTGGGTAATGCTCTTGCATCGCGTGAACGAACCGAAGTGTTTTTAGACCATCAAACCATTGGTGTCGTTGTTTTGTATTTAAATCTCTACATTTTTGGGTGAAATTGAGAGTTTCTAGTGCGTTGGAGATAGGTAATGAGATTTGTGTGTTGGGATCACTAACATGTTTAAGTGCCAGTGCTAATGCTTCGAATACTTTTGGGTTATAGCTTGTGTAATCTTCGTGATTTTCCGGCATGTTTAAGATTGCCGGTCCAGTCCCAAATGGAACTCGGGTTGACGCGCGTGCTTCCAATACGAGTGGAGAGCTTCTTCGTCGATGAATTGGTGCGGTTTTTGCAATTTTGTTTAAAAGATAAAAATCTTCTCCGGCATTGCGCTTCGGGTAACCTCGAACGTCGGCATAAGTCTTGGCATTTATAGCGATCGTGCTGCCTAATGTATGGTGGGCGTAGTAAGAATTTGCCCGCCTCAACCCATCGACATACCAGCGCATATGAAGTTCATAACAAATAGCATGGTTCTCCAATGTATTATCTTTACTTTGATGTTTAAATGGGTAAAGCCACGCGCCTATGTCTCTTTGTGTATTGGAAAGAAAGTAATCTTTGGGCAGTTCCGCGTCCGCATCTGTAGTGTAGATGATTGGTGTTGAAATAAGCCCATCCCGGATGTAAGCAAGAGCTACGTCAGCGCCAATTTTCCGAGCGAGTCCAACACCCATTTTTCTTGGAATGGGCTTGCTTACGCGATCGATAATAAGGCAATTAGGTTCGCAGCAAGACTTAAGAAGAGCATGTGTCGACTTATAGGGAGATGAATTGGGATGCAGATCATCGGGTACATTCACAACCACTATTGCGAGTGTCTTCGTTCGGGTGGAGGCAGGGATGTTTGTAAAAAGGGATTTGAGAAAGTCGGCCTTTTCGTCATAACTAGGAATAACTATCACTTGTTGAAAGTGACCAATTTTCTTTCGTTTAAGTACCTCAGGTTCGGCGTATTTCTGTAGATATTTTTCGATCGATGCGTCCATTTCTGCTATTTAGTGCAGTGCAGCTCTCGTCGGTAATTCCTCAATAAGGTTGGCTTCGAGTTCTAACAGTTCTTTTAGGCGGTCAAACAGCTCGGCTTCATTTCCACAGGCATCCAAAGCAAGTTCCAAAAATAGAGAATAGTGTCGTTCTTCGCTAGCTGTAATAGTCGTGTAGAAATGTGAAATAGTCGGTTCAGTTTGGGCAAACTTTTGAGCCACAAGGGAAAACCGTTCACTTCCGCGCTTTTCGATAATTCCACCGATGAGTAGCCGATCGATCAAAAAAAAATCAGGGCCTCGGCGTATGGCTGAATTAAGTTTTTTTACGTACGTATCTTGGCTATCTGGACGGGGATGGAGTCCTCTGCTCAAGATCAAATGAATTACTTGTCGATAGTGGCTTAGCTCTTCTACCGCCAGATCGACCATAGCGCTAACAATCTTGGGTTTATCTGGATAGTGAGCAGCGACTGAAAGAGCCATTCCTGATGCTTTTTTTTCGGATGATGCGTGATCTGACAAGAAGCTGTCGAAGTCTTTGAATACCATTTCCACCCATTTGTTTGGAGTAGCGCGAAGTAACTCAAAATGCATTGTCTTTCCTAGATCAGACAGTGATTCAAAAAATTTCCAATATCTAGAATTTCTTCTGGACAGACCTGATGCCCCATAGCGTATTCGTGCCACTCGACTTGATAGTTAGCGGCTGTTAGTACTTCCCGAGAAGTAACGGCTCGAGCGATCGGTATCATGGGATCCATAACTCCGTGAGCCATGAATATGGGCGTGTCAATGCTAGTGAAACTCACTTCTTCAATGACATGCTCGTGATCGTGAACGTAGGTGGATAAAGCTATGATGCCAGCAAATCTATCCGTTGTTCTTAGTCCCAGATACGTCGCGATTACGCCACCTTGCGAAAATCCAGCCAAAATAATTCGGTTATTGGGTATTCCTCGTTGATTCTCAGAAACAACTAATTCTTGGATTAAATCTGAAGAGGTGCGTATACCGTTGGTTGAAGACGAAGGGGACTGAGCGCCGACATCGTACCACGCGCGCATTTCCATGCCGCCATTGATAGTTACGGGGCGTTTGGGTGCGTGAGGAAATATAAACCGCACGGGAACATCAATAGGGATCTCTGGAACGATTGGTTCGAAATCGTGACCATCAGCTCCAAGGCCATGCAACCAAATAACGCTACCGACAGGTGTTTGTGGTGGGTCTATTTCTATGCAGTCAAGTGACATAATGAGGATCGAACATAAAAAGGCAGAGCCCATTCTGAAGGTTACATTCGTCGAGCGCCATGGCAAAAGCGTAAATTGCCCTATGAATCTATAAAAGGTGTCAAGTTCACGTTCCCCGCCCTGCAAACAACTGTAATAATTGGGGGATGACATCGGAAGATCGTGCGAGTCCAAAGCAGTTGAGCAGTTTAAAACCTGCATGGAAGTTTGTATCACCGTATAAAGCGCAAATTTTGGCTGCTTCGGCAGCGCTTATTTTCACCGCGACCGTTACTTTGTCCATTGGCCAGGGACTACGTTTTATTGTTGATGAAGGTCTGAGCGCCGGATCTCCAGAAGTCCTGCGTCAAAGCATCGGTATATTTGCCACAATCGTATTTTTTTTGGCGCTTGGGACGTACCTCAGATTTTATTTTGTTTCCTGGGTCGGTGAACGAGTAAGTGCGGACATTCGCAATGCTGTCTACGCTCACCTTATTCATCTTCACCCAGCATTCTTTGAACGGAATTTACCGACAGAAATTCAGACTCGAATTACGACGGACACCACTTTAATCCAGTCTGTTATCGGTTCATCGGCTTCGATTGCCTTGAGAAATTTGCTTATGTTCTTAGGCGGGACAATATTATTGTTTTTGACGAACCCCAAACTATCAATGGTGGTGGTTTTGATTGCGCCCTTAGTGGTTCTTCCGATTATGGTTTTTGGACGCCGCGTTCGGCGGTTGTCACGAACCAGTCAGGATAGAGTAGCTGATGTAGGTACCTATGCGGCCGAATCACTTCGGCATATAAAAATTGTGGCCTCTTTTAACCACGAAGAGGTCGATTTGGCCTATTTTAGAAAACGAGTAGCTGATGCTTTTGGGATTGCAGTGCAACGCATTCGTCAGCGCGCGTGGTTAACAGTAGCGGTCATGATCGTAGTTATGTCAGCGATAGCCACTATGCTCTGGCTTGGCGGCCAAGATGTACTGGCGGGACGGACTAGTCCAGGTGAACTGGCTGCTTTCATATTCTACGCATTTATAGTTGCGGGTTCGGTTGGTGCAATTAGCGAAGTATTTGGGGATTTGCAGAGAGCGGCCGGGGCTACAGAGCGATTAATGGAGCTTCTATCTGCGCGTTCAGCGTTGAAAGAGCCGACTACAGGAAAATCTTTTCGTACCGGTAGTATCTGTTTTCAGAACGTATCTTTTACCTACTCAACTCGTCCAGATGTCGATGTACTGAATGGCCTGAATTTCGAAGTAAAAGACGGCGAATTGGTTGCAATTGTCGGGGCGAGCGGTGTCGGTAAGTCCACTATTCTAGAATTAATTCAAAGGCTGTATGACGTGACTAAGGGCAGTGTGATGGTGGGACCGCATGATGTTCGCGAATACCATCTAAACACGTTACGCCAAAATATTGCATATGTTCCGCAGGAGTCGATTCTTTTTTCTGGAACAATCAGAGACAATTTGCGGTACGGAGCGGAGGAGGCCAACGAACAACAAATATGGCAGGCGCTGAAATCTGCGAACGCGACATTTGTTGAAGCCTGGCCAGACGAATTAGAAACGATAGTAGGTGAAGGTGGACAAGGGCTGTCGGGCGGTGAGCGGCAAAGAATTTCTATAGCTCGTGCCTTGCTTGCTGACCCATGTATTTTGCTTCTCGACGAGGCGACGAGCGCGTTAGATGCGGAGAGTGAAGACTCAATTAGAGAAACAGTGGGTAATCAAAAAGGGAAACGCACTGTCTTGGTGGTGGCTCATCGCTTATCCACTGTCATCCAGGCAGATCGGATAGTGGTCATAGAAGATGGGACCATCGAGAGCATCGGTTCTCACGAGGTACTATTACAAAATAGTGCTTTATACAGAAGGTTTGCGAAAGCTCAATTAATAGAGGGAGCTGCGTAATGGGCGGTGGTAGTTATACACTGGGCTAAAGTCATATGAGGAGTTTGTCATGGGACCACTAAATGGTTATCGGGTAATCGAATTAGCAGGAATTGGACCAGGTCCCTTTTGCGGGATGATGCTGTCCGATATGGGAGCTGACGTTATTCGAGTCGATCGGATTAATAAAGGCGCACCACCACCAAAAGACGTGCTGCAGCGTAACCGGCAGTCTATTGCTGTCGACTTAAAGAGTCCGGAGGGAGTGGAAGTCGTTTTGAAACTTGTAGAAAAAGCTGATGCTTTCTACGAAGGCTTTCGCCCGGGTGTGACAGAGCGTTTGGGCTTGGGACCTAAAGAAGTGATGGGCCGTAACGAAAAAATTGTATATGGACGTATGACAGGCTGGGGGCAAGATGGCCCGATGTCCCAGGCAGCAGGACACGATATTAACTACATCGGTTTATCCGGAGCTTTGCATGCAATTGGTGAACCTGGCAGTAAGCCGGTTCCTCCCCTAAATCTTATAGGGGATTTTGGTGGTGGGGGCATGTTGCTGGCCTATGGACTTGTATGTGGAATGCTTGAAACTCAAAAATCTGGGAAAGGACAGGTTATCGATGCGGCCATGGTAGATGGCGCGGCATCGTTGATGGCCATGTTCTTCTCAATGGGACGGGGTTTTCAAGACGAACGCGGTTCCAATTTGCTCGATGGTGGATCTCATTTTTACAACACATATGAAACCTCAGACAGTGAGCACATTTGTGTAGGTTCAATAGAACCGCAGTTTTATCAGCTTTTAGTGGAGAAAGCTGGTTTGGATCCGAACAAGTACGGCCCTCAAATGGATAAAGACCAATGGGTAAATTTCAAGGAAGAACTGACAGACGTGTTTAAAACCAAAACGCGAGATGAATGGTGCGAAATCATGGAGGGAACCGACGTCTGCTTTGCTCCAGTGTTGTCAATTTTTGAAGCTCCGCAGCATCCGCACAATAGCCACCGTAAAACCTTTGTAGAGGTGGATGGAGTAACGCAGCCAGCACCTTCTCCTCGTTTCAGCCGAACTGCTGCTTCGATCCGGAATCCAGCTCGATCGCCGGGTCAGGACACCGGGTCAATATTGTCTGATTATGGATATAGCAGTGACGAAATAGACTCCCTAAAAACACTTGGGATTGTTTCTTAATCTCGGTGGTGAAAGGTCAGTCCTATGAGTACTTATGCTGAAGATTACGCGAAATCCATAGAAGAACCGGAGGCTTTTTGGCGGGAACAAGCTCAGAAGATCGATTGGTTCCAATTCCCGTCTAGTATTCTCAATCAGGATAAAAGCCACGCAAGTTCGTGGCGATGGTTTGGTGGCGGTAAGCTAAACACATCTTGGCTTGCTCTGGATCGTCACGTAAAAGATGGCCGAGGCGATCAAGACGCGCTTATTTATGATTCACCGGTCACTGGNGTGCGTCANCGATTCACGTTTGCGGAATTAACAAATCGTGTCGCCAAGGTGGCAGGCGGTTTGCGGGATCTGGATGTTAGTAAAGGAGATCGCGTTATTATTTACATGCCGATGGTTCCTGAGGCNGTCATTGGTATGCTTGCGTGTGCTCGAATTGGAGCGATTCATAGTGTTGTATTCGGTGGGTTTGCATCTGCTGAGTTGGCAATGCGAATTGATGATGCGTCACCAAAAGTAATCCTAAGCGCATCCTGTGGGATCGAGTTCGAAACCATTATCCCGTATAAACCGCTCCTTGATGAGGGAATTCGCCTTGCTGAAACGAATGTTGAACATGTAGTTCTGTTGCAAAGGTCCCAATCAAAAGCTGAACTGACTGAAGGNCGTGATATTGATTGGGTTTCTTGGGAGAAGGCGTCACCTGNAGCTGAATGGGTGGAATTAGATGCACAAGATCCGTTGTATATCTTGTATACCTCAGGAACGACCGGACGNCCCAAGGGTGTACTACGAGACAACGGNGGGCATGCAGTAGCGCTCAATTACAGCATGAAAGCAGTATACGGNGTCGAACCCGGTGANGTTTATTGGGCNGCNTCTGATGTNGGTTGGGTCGTAGGACATTCGTATATCGTATATGGACCATTAATTTACGGATGTACAACGGTGTTGTATGAGGGTAAACCCGTTCGGACCCCAGANGCCGGATCTTTTTGGCGGGTGATTCAAGATTATGATGTGAAAACTTTTTTCACTGCTCCGACAGCTTTTAGAGCCATCCGTAAGGANGACCCGGAAGCTTCTCTTATGAAATCTTTCGACCTCACTTCCTTGAAATACCTTTTTTTGGCTGGGGAACGTTTAGATCCTGCGACCTTTCATTGGCTCGATGACATTACGGATATTCCTGTTATTGACCATTGGTGGCAAACCGAGACGGGTTGGTCGATTTGTGCAAATATGGTNGGGTACGGTTTGAATGAAATCAGAGANGGTTCCCCGACCTTTCCCGTGCCTGGTTATGATTTGGCTGTCGTAAATGATTCAGGCCAAGAAGTTGCAGTTGGTGAAGAGGGTATCGTTGTAATAAAAGAGCCGCTACCACCCGGTTCTCTGCCGACTGTATGGGGAGATCATCAGCGTTATGTGGATTCATATTGGTCTGAGTTTCCTGGATATTATTTGACTGGCGATGGGGGATATCGTGATGCNGACGGTTACGTTTATATTATGGGCCGGATCGATGATGTAATGAATGTTGCCGGACACCGTTTAAGTACGGGGCAAATGGAAGAAGTGGTTGCGACNCATCCGGCAGTGGCAGAGTGTGCGGTGATCGGGATACAGGATGATGATAAGGGACAGGTGCCTTTGGGGCTTGTTTTACTGAAAGACGGCTCNAATATCAGTTCGTCGGATCTCGAACGGGATTTAATCCAAATGGTACGAAATAACGTCGGTCCATTCGCGAATTTTAAGCGCGCTATTGTAGTTCCAAGATTGCCTAAAACACGCTCCGGAAAAATATTGCGACAGGTCTTAAGGAAAATGGTGGATGGTGTTCCCTTTGAGCCGCCATCGACTATTGATGATCCATTGGCCATTAGTGAGATAAGAGGTGTCTTAATAGAGTCNAGAGTGATGAGGTAAACTAATGATTATTGTGCATGGAAATATACCGCTTAAGCCGGAGTCTAGAGAGGAAGCACTCAAGCTCGCTCGCGTTATGGCCACAGCGACTCAAAATGAAGAGGGCTGTATTTCCTACGATTTTTATGTTGGGTTAAGTGACCCAAATACTTTGTTANTTTTTCAGGAGTGGGAAAGTATGGATGCNCTAATGGGGCACTTTCAGACGCAGCATATGAAATCGTTTCTGGATGGGTTGCCGGATTTGGTTTCAGGTGAAATTATAACAAGGCGNTATGCGGTCCAGACGGTGGAGGAAGAAAATGATAAATCTAGGGATGAGCAGAAAGTAGAGGCACCACCAGTAATTCACTGAGTGATCGGAAAATACACGACGCTTTGGGTGAATTATCTTCGATTCAAAACTAGAAACCATTCCAAAATGAGTTTTGTTACCAGTATAGATGGAGGAAGAAATGTTTGGATCACAATTGGTCAACGAGCAGGCTACCTGGGANGACATAAANTCGGTTTTAGAGGTAATGGAAGCAGGACGCTGGACGAGCGTTTTTGCTTATGATCACTTTATTCCGCCTTGGCATCACACCGATGAAGTGAAGGACCACGAATTTCTNGATACGTTAGAGGGATGGTCGTTATTGGCTTCNTGCGCAGCGGTNACNAAGAAGTTNAAACTAGGAATTTTGGTTTCGGGTAACACATATCGTAATCCGGCTCTGATGGCAAAAATGGCCGCGACCGTAGATGTGGTCGCGCCGGGTCGAGTGATGTTGGGGGTCGGTGCGGGATGGAATGTACGTGAACACGAAGCTTATGGGTGGGAATTTCCGTCGATGCGTGAGCGATCGGACCGTCTCGAAGAGGCGTGTGAACTCATTCGCAAGTTGTTTCACTCCGGTGTGGATGAACGAATCGATTATCAGGGCGACTACTACACATTGAAGCAAGCTGCTTTTGCNCCTAAGAGCGGTAATGGTCAGCCGATACCNATTATGGTCGGTGGAACCGGTGAACAGCGTACGCTAAAAACCTTGGCTATGTATGGCGATATTATGAATGTCATTGCTAGTCCAGAACGCGTGACCCATCTTTCCGAAGTACTGGCACGCCATTGCGAGAACGTTGGCCGGGATCCTGAAGAAATACAGAAAACGGTACACGTACCGATACGCATCATTCGTGATGAAAAGAAAGCGAAAGAGGTTCGAGGCGATAATGACTGGTCAATGATCGGGTCACCCCAATACGTTATAGATAGGATAGGCGATTTTGTGAAGGTNGGAATCTCTGAATTCACACCTCAAATACGCCCCCAACGACCTGAAATCTATCAAGAGTTGGATGAAGAAGTCTTCTCTGCCTTTGATTAGGTAATGCTAAGTNGGGNGAATTGTGTCNGAGCGGAGAAATATTTATCTTTTTTGCCCTAGGCACTTAATTGAAAAGACTTCGATAGTAACTCATACGATTTAAGTCGATCGTTGAAATCAGAAGTGATGGTCAGAACAATTACTTCNTCGGCAAAAGTTTGTTTTACTAACGCGTCGATTTGTTTTCGTACGTCGTCGGGAGAGCCAATGATCTGTCGTGAGCGCTTGTTANTTAAGCCTTCTAATTCATTGGTTGTGAAAGGGTAATTTTTTGCTTGATCTAGCGTCGGTGCNGGCTTACGAATNCCTTTTTCGCGGTTTANACGTTGAATTTCGCGAGCTTTCCTCATNAGGTCGGCTTTTTCNTCNTCATTAGTAATTATGGCGAANACNCCGAGGGCCAATTTNGGTTNTTTTAGCAATCCAGGAGCGAAAGCNTCTCTATAACTTTGCATTATNTCCGCCGCATCAGTAGGGGAAATAAAGTGTGCGAATGATAAAGGTAAACCGAAGTGTGCAGCGTACATTGCACTATCGCGGCTTGAAGCGAGAACCCATAATTCAGGCGTTGTAAGTGTAGAGGGTGACACTTGTAGATCGCCGAATGCATCTGAATATGGCTTCTCCTCCGATATCCAGGCCATCAGGTCTTTTATTTTTGTGGGGTAATATTCGATTCCTAATTTGTTTCCGTAGGCGAGGGCTGCTGCGGTGATACCGTCGCTACCAGGTGCTCGACCTACTCCAAGATCTATCCGGCCAGGATACATCGCTTCCAATAGCTTAAAATTCTCAGCGATTTTGTAGGGCGAATAATGTGAAAGCATCACGCCGCCTGATCCGACACGGATTCGCTCTGTTTCTCTGGCTACTCGGGCGATAAGAATTTCAGGAGCGCAGCTTGCAAGGGTTTTCGAATTGTGATGTTCCGCTAACCAGTACCTATGATATCCGAGTTCGTCACAGTGTTGAGCAAGTTCGATGGTCTGATTGATTGCGTGACTCGCATTGTCGCCGACACCGATTGGCGATTGGTCTAAAACAGAAATTTTCATAGATTAAATTTGCGCGGTTATATTCAATTCGCAGACATTTTCTGATCGCTATCAAAGAAGTCTTCGATATGTTCCTGTGGTAAAGGAGACGTTAATATCGACACTAGCCAGGTAACAAANACTGATACGATCTCCCCCATCAGAGCACAAGAATATGGATTAGGAGCCTCTCGAGCNAACCATGAGACAGCTGAATGTAACGCAGGCACAGCGCTGAACCATTCAGGATTTAGTATCCCTGAGTGGAAAATCGAAAAAGCGATAATACCACTGGTTAACCCAGCATAAGCTCCGCTGCGTGTCACCCCTTTCCAGACGGCTCCCATNACGAGAGGGCCTGCAAATGCTGCGATTAANCCACCCGAACCCATCATGATGATGATCGCAATATTTTCGTCGATTAGTGCCCATGCCAGTGCCATACAACTCAGAAGNATAATCACTGTGCTCCACCGGCTAATTAATAGTACTCGAGTATCNAGCGCCTTTTCATCCAGATGGNTGTGGAGGCGGGGAGCGATAGANCGTCGATAGATATCGTTGGCTATTATCTGGGAAGAAGATACGACNAATCCATCGGCAGTTGACATGATGGCTGCTAGGATGCCGACACCGATTAGAGCAGCCAGCCATGTTGGAAAGAGCTCAATAAAAAGCATCGGTAGTGCTTGATTGGGATTCATTCCATCGTCGAATAGAGTATCCCCAAGTACCGCTCGAGCTAATATCCCNCCAAGCCCCATCAGAGCCATAACTGCACTAACACAAAAAGCATANCGCACGAATTTTAACCGGTCGGAAGAACTTTTGAGCGCCCAAAGTTTATTTCCGATATGAGGAAGCAACCCAAACGGAATCAACGCGATGGTCCAAGCNAGAGTCCCCCACCATCCGTGGAATANGGGCGATTCNTTGTTGAGAACCGTCACAGTATTTGGATCCAAAGCTTCAAGCTTGTCTACCATGCCGTCGAATCCACCGACGACACCGAAACCTAAAGCAAACATAGCGACAACGACTATGGCCAGAAGTAACATAATGAATCCCTGAACGCCGTCGGTAAGGATATCGGCATGGGCACCACCAATCGTTACGTAAATCAGCAATACAACGGTTGTAAATATAAGTGCGCTTCCCTGAGACAGTCCGAGCATGGTTTCGAACATCACCAAACCTGAAACTAATTGTCCTGCGAGATAAAAGAACAGCAATAAAGAAAAAATGGAGACAAGGATACGTATTCCTTCTGAACCATATCGATCCCCAAGAAATTCTGGGATCGATCGGTTAGCAAAACGATTTCCAGCGCTTGAAACGAGGCGTAAACAAATTAACAAACCAAGGTAAATTCCTAATGGATACATAGCGCTCCATATGGCAGCAAAGCCATATTGATATGCCAAACCCGGGCCGCCAAGAAAAGTTGCTCCACTAGCCGTTGTGGCGGCGAAGGCAAAAGAGAGAAAGCCTGGGCCATAACTACCTCGAGCCGTCGCAAAGCTATCTGCATCGCTAACCTGTCGCCCGGCTAAGAATCCGATAATCAACATTCCTCCGACATAGATGACGAGAAAGATCCATGACCAAGTGAATAGATTCATGCGTTTGCGCCGTTTTCTGTAGGTGCTTCCCATATAGTCTTGGGGAAGGAATCGCCTACGAGCCCTCTGTCGATGAGGCTCTGAAGTTTTTCAGGGCTGTATCCCAATAGTTCGCAGTATATTTCTTGGTTATGTTCACCAAGCAAGACAGGTCCTGTTCGAAGCTTGTTAGGAGTGTGTTTCATTTTCCACATCAATCCNGGATATCGGTGNATTTCTCTATTGCGCCCAGTNGGTAACTCCTCGAAAAAACCTCGAGCATTCAAGTGTGGGTCGTNGAGAGCCTCGACACCGTTGTGTGTGGGGGCTGCACATACACCGGCTTTCTGCAGTTCGTGGAATAATTCTTCTTTTTCATATCGGAGTGTGNTCGATCCGATCAATTTGTCTAATTCATTGCGATGTTTGTATCGACTGTTTCGATNGGAGAAACGCGGATCGNTGCCAAGATTTAGGTTTAATACANGGCATAAGGCAATAAATTCTTGATCGGTATCGATATCAATAGCGATCCAATTATCGAGTCCGTTGCATGGATAGACATTNTGTGGCGCGTTTCTACGATGCTGGTTGCCTTGAGTCGGCGTGTCCCGATTATTCATAGTGTAGTCCATCACGAACTCGCCCAGTGTTGGCAAGAAACCTTCAGTGAGAGGCAATTCGATTAATTGACCTTTCCCGGTTGCTTCCCTTTCGCGAAGNGCCATTAAGACCGCGAGGGCGCCTTGAACTCCGGAGATGCCGTCACTCGCAAGTGATTCACTTAGAATTTCAGGGCCTGCGTCAGGGTATCCACGCAATGACGTATGGCCAATCATCGCTTCGACATGAAGCCCGAAAGCACGGAAATGGCTATACGGGCCTGAGAGGGCAAAAGCAGGCATTCTCAGCATGATTAGTCGGGGATTTATAGCGTGGAGTGTTTCCCAATCTAGTTCAGCTTTATCGATAGTTTCTGGTACGTTATTTTCCACGAGGATATCGCAGTGCTCGACGAGCTTTAGGACTGCTTCCCTACCTTCCGGATGCATAATATCGCAAGCCATCGATCGTTTATTTCGCGCGTGCGAGTTAAAAGCCGCTGTTCGGTTCCATGGGTCTGAACCCGGATCGTTATTAGGGAATCCGATTGGCGCCCCATTACCAACAAGCTCTTTTATTTGTTTTTGATCCGGAACACGTTCCATACCCCGGGTAAATGGTTGAATCTTGTTTGAAGGCTCTACTCGAATAACGTCAGCTCCCCATTCCCCGAGCAACTGAGTGACGTGCGGACCAGCCCAAACGACCGTTATTTCAGCTACACGTAAGCCGGACAGGGGTAGATCCTTGTGGCTAATGCGGCCGGTCTTTGCTGGGGTTGTCGTGGGCCCTGTCGTCCTATTTCGGATTTCTTGACCGTGTTCGTCAAGAAGAGGCGCGGCTGTCGGTCGACGGCGAGCGGAAGCCGACATGACAAACGGTCGCCCGGGATATTTTAATTTGCCGGCTACAGGGTGGGTGACCTCGTCCCACGCTTTCCGTTGGTCATAATGAGGGTCATCTACAACATCAGCTATTGAGTTAAACGCACCAGCTAGTAAGCCGTTGCTTTGGGCTGTCTCTACAACTTCCTTTTTCCCGCGTTTGTCGAGCCATAATTGATAGCGTTCTTCGAGTTGTATTTTTTGAGAATCGGGCAAATTATTTGGATCAATTGTCTTGGCTACTTCAGATTCTCCGATCATCTGAAGTAATCGTGGCAACCGTTTGGCACCAGCTCCCATTATATTGACGTATCCGTCCGCACATTTGCGTACCCCGACACCGAAACCTCTGGTGGTGTTGCGGAGCCTACCTCCTGCCATTCCAGTGTATGCCGCTATGGTTAATTGAATACTGCGCCTGTCCCGGCAACCGGCTTGACACTCGTATACGGAGATATCAATCCAGTCCCCTTGACCGGAACTTTCAGCTCGACGGGACGCTATGAGTGTCGCGAGTGCTGCCGTAATTCCGGTATGGAAGTGAGCATATTGTCCACCTAGCTTTAGGGGTTCGCGTTCATGAAAACCATTCGCGTGTAAAGGTCCGCCGATAGCTTGTAGGGTTATCTCAGATCCTCGATAGTCTTTGTAGGGTCCTGTTTGCCCGAAACTTGTGATACTTGTCATGACGAGCCTAGGATTTCGATTCGCAAGGGTCTCGTATCCCCAGCCCCAACGGGCAGCCTCGCCAGGAGCATAATCTTCGATGAGAATGTCGACTTCACTAGCTAGGGCTCGGATGGTACCTGCTCCGTCTGCGCTACTCGGGTCTAATACTATGGAACGTTTGTTTCGGTTCAGGTGAAGGAACAGCCCGGACTTTTCCGGGTTCCCATCGTCCTCTGGAAACGGCCCGTATGCCCGACTAGGATCCCCACCCGGTGGTTCGACTTTTATGATGTCGGCACCTTGTTCGGCCAGTAAGCGCGATGCATAAGGTCCACTGACATTTCGAGCAATTTCCAACACTCGCAAACCGGAAAGTGCTCCGGTCATGTTTTACTCTGCATTGAACTTAGGGTCTCTTTTTTCCAAAAAGGCTGTAACAGCCTCTGCATGATCCGGTAATCGTCTTGCAATTTCATCACGTAAACTTTCGCGTTCCATCACGGCTTCTAAATCCGGGTCCATAGGGTTTTTGCGCAATAATTCCTTAACCATCATCACCGCTTGGCCAGGATTGTTGGCAATTTCCTCTGCTTTCGCAAGTGCGGTTTCAAAGAGAGCGTCTGGATCGGTAACTTGACTCACGAGCCCTATTTTTAGAGCCTCTTCAGCCGGAACCATCCGACCTGTTAGGCACATATCGGTGGCATTTCCGAGTCCTACGAGGTCCGCTAAAAGTCTCGTTGAACCAAGTTCGGGCATGAGTCCCATTTTTATAAATCGTATACTCATAAGAGCCTTTGTCGATGCGATTCTTACATCGAAAGGTAAGATCATCGTGAGCCCAACGCCGACCGAATAGCCATTGATTGCTGCAATCGTTGGCTTTGATTCTCGAATAAAGGTAGTGAGGTTCACTCCGCCACGAGACAGTTGCTCGCCTTTACCTTTTTGATTGCTTTCGGCCCTCTCTGCAAAATCGCCGAGATCAGCTCCAGCGCAAAAAGCCCGACCCTCTCCGGTCATCAAAATGGCACCAATCGCTGGATCTGCGTTCCATTTCGTCATCTGATCGGTAATTTCTGAGCTCATCTGGTGGGTCCAGGCGTTCAGCTTTTCTGCTCGATTTAACCGGATGATGCCGACTCTACCTTTGGTTTCCGTCACTATTTGTTCGTATGCCACGTTTATATTGTCCTAATGTTCAAAATATTCTCCCACTGGGAGGTCTCGTCTCGAAAGTAATTAATCTCCCAAGATTTGAGGATCCTCGCAACCACTGGTTGTAAATCACTTTATGCTCAGGGGCAAGGATTCGAGAGTTTCATTTCACATTCGACAAATAAAACCCTTTGCAATAGGAATGTTGATTAGGTTGGCTATGGGCGTTTGGGAAAGGAGGTTCAGCATTGGAGCGATAAAAACACACTGCTCAAATATGTTGGGCAGGTTCCACTGGTTTTTGCTGCAATACCTGCCGTGACTGGAAGACCCAGGATGTGCGGTTCTAATAGAATAGTATTATTAATTAAATGATTTGCATGGAAAAATCCACAGAGTGATGTCACCGTGAACTGTCAGAAAATCCGATGCTGAGAGGGGTCTTGTAGGCCGGCTTGAAAGAGGGGCGCTTGTATAATTGGAAGATAAACATTCGATTTTTCTGCGGTCTGCCGTCTCTTTCGTATTGGGATGTGCCTTCGGAGTGATAGAAGAAGCGGTTGAGGGACTAAGATTCCATTTGGAACGAAATACCTTCAGCTTCGACGACTAGGTCAGCAGCTTTTTCCATTAATCCGCGAGCATGCCCGGTGAGCTCGACGAGAGAAGAATGAAGTGCCTTGTCTGAAGGCGTCGCGTTTTCACACTCCTGGCTGTATTTCTCAAAAGCATTAAGTCCGATAAGCAATTGGCCGATATGGTTTGGACATTCACATTCGATGGAAGGTACCAATGTCAGGAGTTCGGAAATTTGATTGTCGGTATAGCTGCGTTTCGATGGTGTGGACTGAAAGTGCTCAGTTTCAATTAAATCAGTCACTTGGATTGGTGCTTGTAGGCACGTTATCCCGACATTTCGAAGGCGCCTTATGGATCGTCTAGAAGCGAATCCGTAGACAATCGTTATGAGGGCCGGTTCTATAAATTTTTGTGTAAGGATATCAGTGACCAACTTGGTAGAAACCGATGGGCATTCGAGTATCGTCGAATCATTAGTGTTTTGTCGGCTTTTCAGCCAGTCCTCTGGGGTTCCATGGTGTTCGTTTATAATTATGTTAGGCGAGGTCGGATGTTGACGAAATTGAGAAGAAAGGACAGGGCCAATCACATTGATGACTCCCTTGCGCATAAGAGTGCCCGCATTTGGTTG
>PAMR01000001.1 GCA_002708205.1 Gammaproteobacteria bacterium | reverse complement strand
AAGGCAAGTTCTATTGCAGGAGGAAGTAACGAAGTACAATTAAACATCATCGCGAAGAGAGTCTTAGGATTACCGGATTGAAAAAAAATTGCCGCGCCAGCGCCGCTCCCAGGTTTGGGTCACTTCAATTCCCTAATAGACTATCGGGTTCCTACGAAGTAGCCTCACAATATCAAAGTTATGCAGTGGCGCACAATACACGACTTATACGATGCCTTTAAGAACTTGCCTCAAGACACACAAATCGTAAACATAAAAGGTGGCATGTCGACTAGACTACCGGAAATCTAACGAGATAGAAGCCTGAAACACAATTGGACAGTTAGCGGGGCCGTCGACCACCTCAAAAAAGCAAGGAACCATAAAGATGCCGACAATAAAGGAACATATCGAGCAATACACTGAGGAACTCAAGCAATGGCGCCATAACATACACGCCCATCCAGAACTAGGCTTTGAGGAAAATCGTACGGCCGATTTCGTTGCGCAGAAGCTCCAAGAATTTGGAGTTCAGGTACATCGAAATATTGGAAAAACTGGGCTGGTCGGCGTACTTCGCGTCGGAAACGAACCCGATGCGATTGGACTTCGTGCGGATATGGACGCATTACCTATTGCTGAACAAAATGAATTTGAACACCGGTCCCAAGAACATGGAAAGATGCATGCCTGTGGCCACGATGGGCACACCACAATGCTGTTGGGTGCGGCACGTTACTTGAGTGAGACAAAAAACTTTCGTGGACAAGTGAACTTTATTTTTCAGCCCGCCGAGGAGGGCATTGGCGGCGCAAAGGCAATGATAGACGATGGACTTTTTGAGCAATTTCCATGCGATAGCGTTTTCGCTATGCATAATGCACCAGGATTACCTGTAGGGCAGTTCTCAGCCACCCCCGGAGTCGTAGCTGCTGCCGGAGCGTTTTTTGATATAGATATTGAAGGCGTGGGCGCTCACGGAGCCCACCCCGAAAACGGTGTCGATCCGGTGATTATTGGTTCACAAATAGTGACCGCTATCCAAACGGTCGTAAGTCGTAATCTACGCGCCCGAGATGCTGCAGTCGTATCTATAACCCAATTTCATGCCGGTGACGCCTATAACGTCATTCCATCAAAGGCAAGACTCTCAGGCACCGTACGTACGTTCTCTAAACAAGTAATGTCTCGCACCGAAGAGCGAATGCGCGAACTTGCTTCCACAATCGCAAAAGGCTTCGGAGGAACTGCACAAGTTGACTTTCGTCCTATATTTGCGCCTGTAGTCAATGACGAAAAAGAGGCTCAATTTGCAGCCGATGTATGCTCCTCTCTCGTGGGTCCCAATAACGTACATACGAACTCACCTCCAGGAACAGGGTCAGAAGATTTCTCATATATGTTAGAACAGGTACCGGGCTGTTATGTGTTGATTGGTAACGGTGAGAATCGCCACCCCGTTCATCATCCGCAATACGATTTTAACGACCATGCCTCCGTTTTCGGAGCCAGTTTTTTCGCCGAGCTTGTCGAAAAACGTTTGCAACCAAATTCACCCTAGATCGATTCATGCACATCTGTTTAGTCTTTGCAGGAACCGAAGATGGCGGAATGGAGACACACGTAGTCGAACTTGCCGAAATGCTGAGTATTCGACATCAGATATCCGTGATAGGCCATCAGGTGCATCAAAAAAGATTTCACAAACGTATCCGTTTCTTAAGCATTGATTTGGATCGGTGGCGTTTCAACCCCAACCTCAAACGAGGTGTCAATGCACTACTAATAGAAATACAACCAGATGTTATACATGCTCACGGACGAAAAGCAGGCCACATCATAGGATCCATCAAGAATAAACAAAAAGTCCCTACAGTTTTATCTCTTCATAATCCGGCCAACGCTTCTCGGATTGCTAAATCCTTTGACACAGTTATAGGCGTAAGCTCCTCAGTACTAAATAATTTAAGACACGACAATGCAATAGTCGTTTTCAACGGTCGTGGCTAACTTAAGAGCCGCCGCCATCGGTCGAATGGTGCCTGTTAAGGCCTTCGATGTGTTATTGAAGGCATGGCAAGATATTCCAATTACACTCACCATTGGCGGCGACGGGAAATTGCTGCAGGAATTACGAATCCAGTCTCAAGAGCTGGATGTTAACGATCGTGTCGATTTTCCAGGTTGGGTTGACGGAACAGAACTCATTCGATCCGTCGATATCGTGGTTATGCCATCTCATCGCGAGGGATTTTCATACGTCATTCTCGAAGCGCTTCAACTCGAGAAGATTGTCGTTTCGACTAACACGGGCTGTGCTCCAGATATCCTTCCGCAGGACTATTTGGTTGATCCAGGCGATCCCAAGTCAATTGCTCAAAAAGTGAATGCGGTATGTGCTGACATTGATAAAGCGCAATCAGACTTTATTGGCTCCTGGAAATTAGCTCGTTCGTTAACCATTGAAAAAATGGCGAGGGAAATCGAAGACGTCTATTACAGTCTGGTTTCACCAAGCCAATAGGTTTTATCAATCAATAATCCGTATCAATATTGGTTATTTTTATCTATAGGCGATATATACGTTCTGCAACTTTATAAAACATAGCGTCCCGCTCTGACTCCGAGAACTCCGCTAATATCTTCTTGATCCCATTCCAGAGAATCTGATACGAGAGCGATAGTCGGTCCACGGGAAAATTACTCTCTACCATGCATCGGTCAGGCCCAAAACACTCTACGGTATGCAGGTAATATTTTTTCTGTGCTTCCGCAAATTCGTCCGAAGTTGGTGGCCTATCATTTTTATCCCATCCAAAACCGTTATCCGGCATCGCCAGACCCCCTAATTTCGCAACCACATTCGGACATTTAGCTATTTCAGCTATATCCTGTTTCCACTTTTGATAGATTTCTTCCTGTTTATTTGCGTAAGCACCCACGCCCAATGGAGTTCCGAAATGATCTAAAACCATTATGGTGTCTGGCGCAGATCGGGCGAGCTCCAGGTAGTCTCTATTCTGGTGAAAGAAATGCCACGTATCATATGTATAACCNAATNGACCTAACAAGCGNANTCCATCTCGAAAGTCGGTCCGCCCATACGGAGACGGANAGCCACGACCAGCATTTGTTAGAGTACCCGTCTGATCCGATGGTCCAGCGTGACGTATNCCTCTAAAAAGCCCCTTTCCGGCNGCCTCGTGCTCTGCCAGAACTTCTTGGAGATTATGGCTATCGGACGTCAAATCNGCATGCCCCACAATTCCCGAAATGGTAGCCCGCGTCGAATCGTTAGCACTCTCTCGGGCAACCTGAACCACGTACTCCGTTTCACCTACCGGTCGAAGATGCTCTGGCCCACTTTCTTTATATGCTGAATGACATTCGACAAAAACTGTTTTGACAACATTGTGTCCCGATCCAGTATCGCCCCATAGATCANTCAGTATATATCGACCCCACATCGGGGATGGCTTGTCCCACAAATGATGGTGGGTATCAATTATCGGTTGTTCCGGCTGAAATATTTCTTCGTGCACTTGATTCAACCATTCGTTAGTTCCCGGNTTTAACAAAACATTCTCCAAAAAAATAGTGATCGCCGTAACTAGCTGCCGCGGCGTCNTCGACCTCGTAGTTTAATATTTCGAATTCACAATACCAGGCCATCGCTCTTGTAATTGCCTATGGGACTCGAAAGATTCTAGAGTACATCCAAGGTCTTTTAACAAGCCGTCAGACATAAGATAAATCCACCCATGNACAGCAATTTCTTGACCNCGAGACCACGCTTCAGAGATTACTTGTGTCTCGCACAAGCTGAGAATCTGCAGCAAGACATTTAGTTCAGCTAAACGATCAAAGGATTCAGTCTTTGAAAAATCTAAGCTCGTTCTAGAGGCCANCTCACCAATCTCATGGATCCAATCTTTCACGTGCCCGACTGTTTCTCCATCTACCGATCCCATAACCCCACCACATCGATGATGTCCGCACACGATAATATCTGTTACCAACAACACATTAACGNCATACTCAATGACCGACATGGCGTTGGGATCATCACCGGAAACACGGTTCGCAACATTGCGATGGACGAAAAGTTCACCCGGTGCCAGGCCCATCATCTCGCTTGGTTGTACTCTGCTGTCCGCGCAACCAATCCATAAATATCGTGGTGTTTGGCCTTTACTCATTTGCTCAAAGGTGCCCGGTCGTTCCAATTCGACTTTCGCAGCCCAATCAGCATTAGCTTGTAAAAGATGGTTAAGGTTCCCCACAAAANGTCCACAACAAAATCAAAAACAAATACTACGAATCTACTCGCAACTATCCAAGCCAGTTTATCTAGATTCTTTGCCAAAAAGAAAATATCACTACGNCANGCTTCCAAGAACTATCCCGAAATNAGCTTACGACCTCCACTGAGCTATGAAGTGGTGATAGTCTTAGCGTAGTGGCTGGGCTAAACCATCGGTTAGCCTATGTGCATCACCCAATCGTCTCACTAACTAGGAATAAACTTCAGTTGATAGGNAATCCAATCTTTTTTNCGACACAGAACCAAAGCGCTTCGACTACGACATGAAAATACTTATGATCGACAATTACGATTCGTTTACATACAACGTAGTGCAATATCTTCAAGAACTCGGTGCTGAAGTTGATGTATATCGAAACGACGCGATTCTGCCGAAACAAATTGAGGCTATACAGCCTGACAAGATCGTCATATCCCCTGGGCCATGCACGCCAAGCGAAGCAGGTATATCGATGGAAGTCATACGCGATTTTCGAGAATCGATACCCATCCTGGGTATTTGTCTAGGTCACCAGTGTGTGGGCCAGGTTTTCGGCGGAAATATCACCCACGCGCGACAGGTTATGCACGGAAAACTGTCTCGTATCTACCATAACGGTTTAGGTATTTTTTCTAAGCTTCCTAATCCACTGATGGCGACGCGCTACCATTCACTCATTGTCCAAACCGAGTCGTTACCTGAGAACCTTGAAGTAACCGCTTGGACCAAAACGGACTCAGGGGATTTTGATGAAATAATGGGTGTACGGCACAAAGAGTACGCGGTCGATGGCGTCCAGTTCCATCCTGAGTCTATAAAGAGTCAGAGCGGGCATGAGCTATTAGCTAACTTTCTAAACATAGATACTTCACGGTAAGGCACAGTATGACGATTGATAAAGCACTGACTCAAATCATTGCCGGAAACGATCTTTCACAGGAAGAAACAAGGAAGGTNTTTGATGAGATCATGTCCGGCGATGCAACTGCTGCACAAATAGCTGGAATTCTTATAGGTCTTCGTGTGAAAGGCGAGGCAGTGAGNGAAATCACTGGAGCCACCATCGCAATGAGAAANGTCTCAACCAAAGTAAACATCGAAGTAGACTACCTCGTTGACACCTGCGGAACCGGCGGATCCGGCAGTAANAAATTATTCAATATCTCTACCGCAGCCGCGTTCGTTACTGCTGCTGCAGGCGCTCATGTCGCAAAACATGGGAATCGTGGTATGTCGAGNAGCAGTGGCAGTGCGGACGTACTTGACGCTGCAGGAGTTAACATTCAAATGCCGCCAGATGTCACGGCTCGTGCCATAGCGGAAATAGGTGTGGGCTTCATGTTTGCCCAGACACATCACCCTGCAATGAAATTTGCTGGTCCAGTGCGACGAGAATTGGGNGTTCGAACACTTTTCAATCTCATNGGTCCTCTGACAAATCCGGCTGGTGCTAAGCGNCAGATTATTGGGGTATTTGCACCAGAGTGGCAANAGCCTATTGCTGAAGTGTGCCANCTACTAGGTTCTGAGCATGTGCTAGTTGTCCACGCCAACGGTCTNGATGAATTAACGATCACTGGTGAATCTAGAGTAGTAGAACTAAAAAATAACAAAATATCCCAATTCAACATTACCCCCGATGATTTTGGTATTCCCGATCAATCCGTTGAAGGTTTACGCGTCAATTCGCCAAAAGAAAGTCTAGCACTCATTAAAAGCTCACTTAAGAAAGGCAACCACAGTGCTGCATCGGATATCGTGGCCCTTAACGCGGGTGCTGCAATATATGTTTCCGGAATCACAAGATCTCTCAGCGATGGCGTAGCCATGGCCGAAGATCTCATCAGTACAGGTCAAGCAGGCGAAAAGCTTTCAGAACTCGTTCGGTTTTCTGAAATAACGACGGACACGAAAGACTAAATGAANNTTCTAGATAACATCCTTAAAGACAAGGTTGAGGAAGTGTCCTTTCGAATGTCCCAAAAATCCTTAAAGACTATCCAAGCCGTCGCTAATAACGCCCCCCCATCGCGCGGTTTCCTAGCNCACTTAAGACAAAAGAACCCNGCTGTCATAGCAGAAATAAAAAAAGCATCTCCGTCTAAAGGGGTAATCCGAGAAGATTTCGATCCCTTGTCGATAGCCCAAAGTTACGAACGCGGCGGTGCTACCTGTTTGTCTGTGTTGACTGATGAGAAATACTTTCAGGGCCATGACCAATACCTCGTTACCGCACGAAACGCGACTGTATTACCCGTACTTCGCAAGGATTTCATTGTCCATCCATATCAGATNTATGAAGCGCGTTGCCTCGAAGCCGACTGTGTATTACTGATCGCCTCTGCTTTAGATGATACGCAATTGCAGGAGTTTCACTCAATCGCTATAGAAATTGGTATGGACGCGCTTGTTGAAGTCNACGACGAGAACGAACTAAATCGAGCGGCATCTTTNGACGCTCCGCTAATCGGCATTAACAACAGAAATTTGANCACCTTCGAGACAACCATCGATACTACTATTTCATTGATGGATCAAATTCCAGCAAGTTCCACGCTCGTAACAGAAAGCGGAATAAAAGATTCCAGNGATGTTCAGCGATTGCGAGCCGCTGGGGTTACCTCTTTTCTCGTTGGGGAAACGTTCATGCGGGAAGAAGATCCAGGAACNGCACTAAGGGAAACTTTCACATAAGGAATACACGATGCTGAACTATCNACTCCAAGATGATGTCGCAGTGGCACAGCTAGACGACGGGAAAGCCAACGCTGTCGGATTTGCCTTNATCGAGGCCGTCAATATCGCGTTGGATAATGCAGTTAAAGAAGCAAAAGCTATCGCTTTTTTTGGGCGCCCAGGTCGCTTTTGCGCCGGGTTTGATCTTTCAGTAGTTCGTCAACCCGGTCCCGAAGCGGCTCGTTTAAGCCAGCTAGGGGGAGCTATGATGAAACGNATATACACACATCCTCAACCCGTGGTNATAGGATGCACTGGCCACGCTTTAGCTGCCGGAGCACTTTTCTTATTAGCAGGCGACACCCGTGTTGGGGCTACCGGTAATTTCAAAATCGGCTTAAATGAAACGGCTATAGGACTCGGACTGCCCGCTTGGGCTCTCGCACTAGTTGACGACCGAATATCAAAAAGACATCACACCGCTGCGGTTATCCAATCAGAAATCTACGACCCGATGGGTGCAGTCGACGCTGGCTATCTTGATACAGTCGTAGAACCCGACGACATCATGGACGAAACAATTCGACACGCCCNACATTTAACCGAATTACCAACCGAGCAGTACGGCCGGACAAAGAATGATTTGCGTGTTTCTTTTGCAAGTCGCATGTAAATATCGATTACCTATACTCGGACGATCCGACCTGTTATTCCCACCCATCCTAGAATCGAGAAAACGACAGTAAAGAGCCGGATAGGGAAAAAGACAAAAAGTGTATAGTTACTAACTACATAAAGCCTTCAATACCAAGTATTACTCTACTTCTGGCAGAATAGCGGAACCAATACAGCGTTGTATGCAATGAAAACTACTATCAAATGGTTAGATAAAGTCTCATTTTCAGGTGTTTCTGAATCAGGGCACACAATTCAAATAGATGGACCACCAGAAGAGGGTGGACAAAACACTGGGGCACGTCCAATGGAGCTTATGCTTCTAGGGATCGGAGGATGCGCTTCCTTTGACGTGGTTAGCATCCTCAAAAAAAGTCGTCAGGAAATTACCGACTGTAAAGCATCAGTATCGGCTATTCGAACTGATACTGAACCTAAAGTGTTTACGGATATTCATATCCAATTTGAGGTAATCGGCCATAAGCTCAATGTACAAAAGGTTAAACGGGCAATCGAACTGAGCGCCGAAAAGTACTGTTCAGCCTCTCTGTTAATGCAAAGAGCGGGCGTCAATGTCACTCATTCGTTTACCACCGGGGAAAGTGAATCTTCGGCATGACACATAAACGTCCAAAAATGAATGGGATGCATCACGTTGCACTACAGGTACGAAAATATGAGGAAACGCGTGCGTTCTACATCAACCAAATTGGCTTACAGATCGAATGGGAACCCGATTCAGATAATGTCTACCTCACTTCCGGAACCGATAACATAGCTTTGCATCGTGCGGAGGGTGACATAGTCGAAAATGCTCAAACACTTGATCACATCGGTTTTACCCTCGGAGAAATAGAACAAGTAGACGAATGGCACGCATACCTTATAGAGCTTCAGACGGAAATAGTAAATCCACCGCGAACCCATCGGGACGGAGCGCGTAGTTTATATTTCAAAGACCCTGAGGGAACATTAGTTCAGATGATCTACCATCCACCCCTGGCAAAAAACTAAATCCAAAAACTGGTTTTGGTCATCACTTTGGAAACAAACGTCATCAATCTTTTAATGCCTTGAGGATATTGTGTACCGCCTGATCGAATCGCTTCAGTTCCGTGTTGCTGTTCATCAGCGCGCATTTGCAAAATAATCGCTGCGCTTCGCTGATCACTTTGCAGATTTACAAGGTGTTTATCCAGGTGCGCTATGACCTGTTCTTCGGTCGCCGCCACGAATCCCAAACTCGCACGATCACCAAGTAAGCCTACGAATACACCAATCGCGTATGACCCCACATAAAAGCCGGAATCGAGAATGCTAGGCGATGCTCCAAGTTCTTGGAGTCGTTTCCTGCACCAACTCAGGTGTTTCTGTTCCTCTTCGGANGCTCGTAAAAGCATCTCTTTTAGGTTTGTCGTTTTCGCCGTTAGCATTTGTCCATCATAGAGTGCTTGGGCACAAATTTCGCCAGTATGATTGACACGCATCATTCCGACNGAATGACGTCTGTCTTGTTCCGAAAGAGGCGTATGTAATGGAGATTCAGGCATTGGATGTTCTGACTCAACACCTGTTAGAGTACGTAGACCTCGATCAAAAATCTTGATCATTTCTTCAACAATAGGCTTCGTCAAACTGCCTGCTCCAACAAGTATTTCGTATTCAATGCAACTCGNAGCTTCTNTAAACGTATGGTCTTCGAAGCCTTTCNAAAAGTTCCGATATTTGGTGATCGGNAAACCCNTCAACACTAAAGCCAGTTCGGCCCACTANGCCTGCTAATCGATCACGCATGGACTCAATTACTTCCAAAGGCTCGCCGACTATGGCTATCGTTCTTACCATATCATCGGTGATCAAATCAGACATTTGCTTTGTCTTNTGTTGTCTATTGAGAACTATGAGCTCATCTTGTAATTCCCCCCAACCGTGTATGTCTAATACCGGTTTGTAGGCAACGGTACACCCATAAAAAGCGATCCGATCACGTACCACGGCAATCGAGGTATTCAATTCCTCCTCCGTCGTACCAGTAGCGATCATGGGTGCATAGTCGATTATGAACTCATCGAGCGTCCTTCCACTTCTGCGTAAGCCTTCTTGAATCGCAGGCATAGAGACTTCAGACATATATTTCTCTGAAGAAAAAGGATGCATGATCATGCCATCGGCGAGTTCCGCCGCTACCTTGGTCATTAAAGGTCCCGTAGCTGAAAGTAGCACCTTCGGCCTACCAAATTCGATGTTTTGCGGTGTAAAAGTCTTCGGCATAAGTGTGTGTTGATAATACTCACCAACATAATCCAGTGTTTTACCCTCGTACCAACAATCGAATATCGCATTCATCGCTTCTATAAATTCTCGCATCTGACGCGCTGCCTTATGCCAAGGCATACTGAATCGACGTGTGATATGCGGTTTTACTTGAGAGCCAATACCCATAAGAAATCTGCCACGTGAGAAAGCATTCAGATCATGAGCTTGAATGGCTAACGACATCGGATTTCTTGCGAAAGCTACAGCTACAGAAGTCACTAACTCTATCGTTGAAGTCTGAGATGCAGCCAGCGCAAGAGGCATAAACGGTTCGTGATTTAGTTCCGCTACACGCAAGCCGTCATAACCCAATCCCTCTAGTTGTTGCGCATGGCCGCCAATATTTGACATGTTCGAAGTGGCGGAAGCATCAATTTTCATTTTGACTCCTGGCATATTTTTCGAACAGCTAACCCTTTGAAAAAGGGGTTTATTCTGAATCGATCCTATCTTCTATCTAATCGACTAAACGTTTTCTCGAGCGATCGCTCGATGTCCTATATCACGCCGAAAGTACGCACCTTTCCATTCGATATTTGCGATTCTGTCGTAAGTCTGCTGTTGTGCTACCGACGCTGTCGATCCGAGACCAACTACACAAAGTACTCTCCCACCACTGGTAACAATCTTCCCATTTTCCTCACTTGTACCAGCGTGAAATATTTTGGTTCCTAAACCTTTTTCCGCTAAACCCTTTATCTCAAACCCAGTTTCATAATCCGCCGGGTAACCTCCAGAAGCCATCACTACCCCCACAGCCACTCTGCCATCAAAACTGAGCTCCACTCCTTCTAGCTTCCCTTCCAATGCTTTTAGACAAATATCAACAAGATCGTCTTGCATCCGCATCATGATCGGCTGGGCTTCTGGATCCCCGAATCGACAATTGAATTCAACAACCTTGATCTCATCATCAGGGGTGATCATAAGTCCAGCATAAAGAAACCCAATATAAGGATGGCCATCAGCTGCCATTCCTTGGACTGTAGGCTCGATTATGGTTTCAAGAACGCGTTGATAGCGTTCTTCAGTTATTACAGCCGCTGGGGAATAGGCTCCAAGCCCTCCAGTGTTCGGACCAGTGTCACCTTCATCCCGAGCTTTATGATCCTGTGACGTAGCAAAAGGAACAATATTTCGTCCATCGGTTAAAACAATAAAGCTTGCCTCCTCCCCAGCCATAAATTCTTCAATAACAATCTCGTTTCCAGCGATCCCAAAACGATCCTCTATCAGCATCCCACGAATCGCATCATTTGCCTCTTTTTGTGATTGTGCGACAACGACCCCTTTGCCTGCGGCTAATCCGTTTGCCTTGATCACAATAGGCACCCCTTGACTCTGTACATAGGCGACTGCGTCATCGACTTTCCTGAATGTCTTGTAAGCTGCTGTCGGTATGCCATGACGGACCAAAAAATCCTTCGTAAAAGACTTTGATCCCTCCAACTGCGAGGCCGCCCGACTCGGGGCAAAACAGCTCAATCCTTTAGCATCAAAAAAATCTCGGATTCCTTCCACCAGTGGGGCTTCGGGGCCAACGATGGTGAGTCCCACATTGTTTGTCTTGGCAAACTCGGCCAACAGATCAAAATCGTGCGGATTCAGATCGACATTCACACATTTTTTCTCCGCCGCTATACCGGGATTTCCCGGAGCGACGTACACTTTTTCGGCCATAGGCGATTGAGCACATTTCCAAGCCAAGGCATGTTCGCGGCCTCCGGACCCAACAACCAAAATGTTCAATTGGTGCCTCCTTCAGTACGATCATTACTTCTACTAATGTCGAAAATGACGCACCCCTGTAAAAACCATCGCGATATCGTTTTCATTTGCCGCCTCAATAACTTCCTTATCTCTAACAGACCCCCCCGGCTGGATTACAGCCGTAATTCCCACCTCCGCAGCAGTGTCAATACCGTCTCGAAACGGGAAAAAGGCATCTGACGCCATCACGGACCCAGCGACCTCTAATCCTTCTTCATCTGCTTTAAGCTTAGCGATTTTTGCACTAACCACACGACTCATTTGCCCAGCGCCGACACCTATAGTCCGTTGATCCCTAGCAAATACGATTGCGTTTGACTTTACGTACCAAGCCACTCGCCAAGCAAACTCCATGTCTGCCAGTTCTGCTGGAGTTGGCCCACGTGCAGTAACCACTTCTAATTCTCCAGAATTCATACAAATTTCGTCAGCCTGCTGAACCAAAATCCCACCACCTACTCTTTTAAATTCTCTACCCCTTGAATGGTTTTCAGAGCTACCGGTCGAGAGTAAACGTAGATTTTTCCTCTTTCGCGCAATCTCTCGAACACCATCCCCGATTTCCGGAGCGACAACAACTTCAGCAAATTGTTTTTCCACGATCGCCGCCATAGTGGCTTGGTCGAGTGGTCGATTAAATGCAATGATTCCACCGAAAGCCGAGGTGGGATCCGTGGCAAAAGCGCCAGAATAGGCGTCGGCAATAGAATTTGAAGTGGCAACGCCGCACGGGTTCGCATGCTTCACAATAACGCAAGCAGGATCTTGAAAAGACTTCACACACTCGAGGGCTGCGTCCGTATCAGCAACGTTATTGTAAGAAAGTTCTTTTCCTTGTTCTTGGTCAATGGTCGCAACAGAGCCCCGAGGAGGGTTACTTTCGACATAGAAAGCTGCTGCCTGATGGGGGTTTTCTCCATATCTCATGGATTGGCGATGACGAAATTTTAGAGTCAGGCTCTCTGGAAAAGGCTCATCCTGAGACAAATATTCCGCCACGGCCGCGTCGTAGGCAGCAGTATGTCGGAATGCTTTAGCCGCCATACGTTCTCGGAAAGCGAGATCGATCTTATTATTCTTGATGCGGTCCAGCAGATCAGCGTAATCATCCGGATCAACAATCACCACAACATCTTGGTGATTTTTCGCTGCCGATCGGACCATAGCCGGCCCACCTATATCTATGTTTTCTATAGCCATAGCGCGAGTACAGTCATCGCGTAAAAGAGTTGCTTCGAAGGGATAAAGATTAACGACCACCAAGTCTATACCCTCGATCGAATGCTCATTCATTACTGAATCATCGAGCCCCCGCCGTCCAAGGATTCCACCATGGATCTTTGGATGCAATGTCTTGACTCGGCCATCCATCATTTCAGGAAAGCCGGTATGTGAAGATACTTCCGATACAGCTACTTGAGCTGATGCAATAGCGTTATGGGTACCGCCGGTGGACAGGAGTGCAACCCCGTTGCCAACCAAACCCACCGCTAGTTCGGCTATTCCATTTTTATCCGAGACACTAATTATGGCTCGAGATAACTTCAATTCATTCATAGTTTTCTGACCTTACTCTGTCGCTACACAACGAGGGTTGTTCACCACTGATTAACAACTAGCCCACACTTGCTCGAGGTGAGTTTTCTGTTCAGCTGGATCGACAATCCTATTAAAATTCTTTATGACGGAATCGTCCACTTTGCAGGATTGCAAAAACCACTTAATGTGTTTACGCGCAATTCGGACACCTCGTAAGCTGCCATAGAAACGATGCAGCGAACTCAAGTGCTCCAGAGCAATGGACAATCGGTCTTCCCTACCTAAAACCTCTGCCTTTCCACTCTGCAGGGCTTTCGCAATTTGACCGGGCAACCAGCACGAACCTAAAGCTGCTCGACCAACCATGACACCTGCCGCTCCGCTTATTTCTAGAGCACATAGCGCGTCTTGAGTGGTTCGAATATCTCCATTGACGAAAACAGGAATAGAAATGGATGACACCACAGATGCTGCAGTCTCGTGCTCGGCTATCCCTTCAAATCGGCACGCTCGTGTACGCCCGTGTAGTGTCAGTGCTTGCACGCCCACAGTCTCGGCTAAGCAGGCAATCTCTACTGCATTTTTCTTATCAGGGGACCAACCCGTCCTTGTCTTGAGCGTTACGGGAATAGATACAGCGGAAACCACAGCCTCCAAAATTTCTTTAACTAGTCCTGGATCTCGTAACAGAGCTGAGCCGGCTTCCTTTTTACATACCTTTTTGGCCGGACATCCCATATTGATATCAATTATATCCGCCCCTGTCTGTTCATAGAGCTGCGCGGTTGTGGCCATAAACTCAGGATCGCTACCGGCGATTTGTACGGCCCACGGATCGATTGTCGAGTCCCTTTCCCGGCGCTCTTGGGATTTGCGTGTGTCCCAAAGCTCGGGACGACTACCTATCATTTCGCTGTATACAAGCCCCGCTCCTAAGCGCCAGGCTAATCGTCGTAGCGGTAAATCGGTGACGCCAGCCATAGGTGCCAGTAAAACAGGATTACGAAGATTGATAGAACCTATAGATACCACGGGAAATTGATCTCAAATATGAACTCACCTAGATCATACCTCGAACGCGCCTATGCCCCCTATTATTAAGGCTACTTCGACGACGGGACAAATCATTTCCATGGGGCTTAACAAAGCCATATTAGAAAGAATTTTCACCACTCCGAGATAACTCTTCGCTCATATCGCACCCAAATTTCTTCGGCCATGCAACATCGCCCACTCACCACGCAAATACGGAGTGGAGAAATCCAGCCCCGGATATCCTTCAATCACTTCGTTGACCTGGTCTACCAATATCCCGCTCAATACGAAATCAGAATCACTTCTAGATAAGGTCATCAAGATAGGTTCTATGTCGATGAGAGTAGTTGCCAATATATTTGCGACTATGACATCGACGAATCCGCTACCTAATTTTTCGATCTGCTCGTGAGTGTGTAGATAGGTCTCGACGACCACAGAGTTCACTGCACTGTTGGAATCGGTAGCAACCAGGGCTTGTGCATCGTAATCTACCGCCAATACCCTTGCTGCTCCGCATTTAGCAGCAGCAATACCCAAAATGCCGGAACCGCAACCAAAGTCTAATACTGTCTTTCCCCTGAATTCCTTCTCTACTATCCAGTCTAGACAGAGCGAAGTGGTTTCATGTGTTCCGCTACCAAAAGCTAGCCCAGGTTCTATCCGCAGAATGTCACTTTCATCGGGTCGTTCCTTTAGTTCGGATCGACGCATCTCTCGTGGTATGAGCCATAGTTTTCCATGTCGCCTAGGCCTCTGAAGATCCTTCCAGGTCTGCGACCAATTTTTCTCTTCGACAAAATCAATCTCTTCAACAGTTAGTCCATTCGCTAGGACCGCAGATCGGATTAATCCGATGTCTTGGTTCACCTTATATAAGGCCTCAACTCGAGCCGCGTAAGCGAGAGGCGTCTGTCCGGGACCCGGTTCAAGCACAGGGTCGGCAGGATCAGGCACCACGCTAATTGAGAGAGCACCACTGGTCATCAAATCCTCGGATAGCTTCTCAACCAAGACTTCAGTATCGGTATCGAAGTCCGTCGTCCAAGACCGTCCAGTGTCTGCCAGTTGGACAGGAATAGATACGCGCAACCAAGCCAATCAACTACTCTATTCGCAGCAGAGGTGTCCCCGTCTCGATCGGTTGACCATCCTTAACCAAAATTTGCACGATAGTTCCAGAACCTGGAGACTCAATCTGATTCATCATCTTCATACTTTCAATAATGCACAAAATGTCACCGCTTGATACCGATTGTCCTTCCCGCACAAACGGTTCTGCCCCCGGCGCAGGTGCACAATAAAACGTACCAGCCATAGGTGCTTCAACAAGCTGTCCGGGTTGTTGCTCTCTTTCCGATATAGACGGTTCGGCATTAACCACTACAGCGGGATTTGAAGGTGTGAACGTTGGGGAGGTCCCTTGTAATGCCACCCGAATGCTCTCATCCCCAGTGGTAACTTCCAACTCACTAATCCCCGATTCTTTAACCAATTCAATGAGCTTCTTTATTTTTCGTAAATCCATAGTTTCTCTTTACCACTAATTAATGGTTTGTGAGCTCGTCCACAGCCATATTGACTGCATACTCGTAACCTTTTATCCCAAACCCTACGATCACACCTCGGGCTATATCTGAAAGATACGACCGATGCCGGAAGGGCTCCCTCGCATGCACATTTGATATATGAACTTCTATGAATGGTATATCCACTCCAAGTAATGCATCCCTAATGGCTACGCTGGTATGAGTGAACGCCGCAGCATTGATAACTATATATCCGACACCATCCGTCTTGGCTCGATGAATAGCTTCAACAAGAACATGTTCAGAATTACTCTGTAACGCCTCGAATGGCAAAGAATGCGATTCAACCTGCTTCTTCAAACGTTCAGATATATCCGCAAGAGTATCGTGTCCGTACATCTCCGGCTCTCGGGTTCCAAGGAGATTGAGGTTAGGACCATTCAACACCAGTATTTTGGTAGCCATTACATATCTCCTGCTATTTTTACTCAAGCCCTAATAGATCATGTAGCCAACCTGTACATTATGTCAGATATTTGCACGTTAGAAGATTTTATTTGCATTTTTAAGTATTTTAATGGATCTTTCAAATTGCAATTTATGCTCCATTAGATGCCAATATCGCGTCCATTACCGAATTTGGAGTGAGTATTTGGGGTAATATGACGGCTTCACCAACGGGTGGGAAATACACGTATAGGGGAACACCCGCCCGACCATAACGGTCTAGCAGTGCCGACACTGATGCATCACTATTGGTCCAGTCCGCCTCAACATACTTTATCTCGTTATCTTGAAAGAATTCGCGTACTAGATCTGTCCCTAATGTGGATCGGTCGTTTGCAAGGCAAGTAATACACCACGCGGCCGTGACATTAAGAAAAATCGCCCGATTCGAGCGGACATCTTCATCGAACGATGCAAGATCAAAGGGCTGGCCGATATTTTGGTCTGTTTTGCCTGACGGCATCGTTAAGACTGCGGAGATGCACAGTACAAAAGCCAAACTCCATGCCCATACTCCACGCCCAGGTTTCAGGGAAGCGACCCATGCTATAAAACCAACGCCAAGCATACTGGCGAGGATTAGTAGCCCACCATTCGGACCACTCTGGCGCGACAAAACCCACACTAACCAAACAACAGTAGCAAACATNGGGAAAGCCATTGCTTGCCTAAACGTCACCATCCATTCTCCAGGTTTCGGTAGAGCCCGCGCGATTCGAGGGGTAAGTGTAATAACCACATAGGGCAGGGCTAGGCCGATCCCCATAAACGCCATCGCTGGCAGCAAAACAGGCAGGCCCCCACTGAGACCGTATCCCAGAACACCTGCCATCANGGGAACGTTACAGGGACTNGCAATGATGACCGCCAACACACCTGTACCAAAAGCACTCGTGTTACCAATAGTCACGCCAAAACCAGGAATTTCCATAAACCCCAAAAGATTTAAGCCGATCAAAAAGAAAAGGAGAGCCATTGCAGCAACAAAGCCCGGGGTCTGTAGCTGAAAACCCCAGCCTATACTCTCACCGGCTGCTCGTAAGACNCCCACAGCGGNACCCAAGACGAGAAATGCGACGACTATTCCAGCAGTGTAATTGAACGCATGAGAAACCCGGNTCGTATCTTCCGTAGCGCCTAGTACCGACAGCGCTTTAATAGAGAGAACGGGAAAAACACAGGGCATCAGATTGAGCAGGAGACCTGCTATCAGAGCCGAAAACAAAACAATGGCAAACTCNTGTATCAAAAATTCATTAGCGAGATCCTTACCCGGCAGTACTACTCTCGAATCATTTTTTTCATTCGCCACACTAATTTCCTGCATCGGTCCAGTAACCGCGTGTGACGCAATAAAGCGCTTAGTCTTGGGCGGATAACAGAAACCATAGTCAGCACAACCTTGATAAGTGACATCAAGCGTTAATGGTCCTGATTGTGCNACGACCGGAATTTTTACCTCTAATGCCCNGTAGTAGACCTCTACATCACCGAAAAACTCATCCACTTTCGCTAAACCAACGGGAATATCGATATTGCCTAACGCCGTTCCATCGAGGCCCGCAAATTTAAAGGAATGTCTATANAGGTAATATCCATCAGCTATTTGCCAATCGGCCAGGATATGGCCATCCATCACGTGCACGGACAGAGAAAACGCCTCATCAACTTTTAAAATCTCTTGAGACGTTAAGGAACGAAGGGGATCGGAAGTTTTGAATTCTTCTGCTTGGGCGAAGAGACCAGAAAATACCGTTAACAGGTAGATAATGGATCTCCACCCGGAGAAAATTGTAGAACGACATCGAAACGGTTCGAAAATCATGAAATACACCCATTTATATCCGCAGNAACGCGAACCAACACTACCCCTAGCCGCTACCANGCATGATCCTATATTCTCTAAATTACAGCCATCTTAATACGGCGCTTTAGTANTGTGCCGAGCAGAGCGACCAACACAGTCTTGTAAACTTATGGCAATAGGGCACCGTAGAAGTGAATTTAAAGCAACGTGACTNATTACTACATTGTCCCTCTGGCGACGAAAATTAGCGTGAAAGTCGCAAGANTTGCACTAGTTGCCACTTTTACCCTAGCCATCACTTCGTGCAAAACTGCCATATCACCGCCTGTGCCNGATTCAAAACCAACGCCGGCAATTACTGTAGATTCACAGCAAATAGAGGAATGGCTCGAGGCAGCATACCGTGCGTTTACTAACGCGGATATGGTAAATCCCCCAGGTCTCAATGCCTCCACGTACTATGAAAAAGTCCTAACTGCAGATCCGGGAAACATCGAAGCTCAAAGGGGTATTGGGAAAATAGCCGAATTCTTTATGGAAAAGGCAGCGGATGCGATTAGCAAGCACTATTGGGCAACTGCTCGATCTATGCTGGATACAGCTTACCTGGTAAATCCGACGCAACCCGGTATTCAAACCATGAAACAGCAGATTAAATTGCTATCTTCAGCCNAGGTCCATGAATTCAAGTTTGATCCACAAAAAATGCAATCAAGAGACGGTATTACCGCAAAAATCCTCCAGGATATTGGCAAGCTGGCGCGCTTACCGAAAACTCGTGTGTTTGTCCGTGCATCTGATGATCGCGTAGGTCGCTGGATGTTTCAGCAACTCAACAAATCAAAAGGGGATGGCATCATCCGCGGCGAGATTCAAATTGGTCGTCCCCCCATGGTCCGCATTCTGGAACTACAAAGTCACTAAAGATGTCAACATTGTTTACTCGTTACACAATATGGTTTCTGTTACTTCTTTGCGGATGTACACNACCTGTTGTCAAAACTGACGACGCCATTATCCGTGAACCTATCGCAGGGATGTACACGACGGCTGGGTACCTCGATATTACTAACTTAACTCCAAATGCTCTCGTACTGANCGGTGTGACGTTCAAAGGCGGTAAAGTTGAAATACATAGAACTTCAACGGTGGAGGGGCGAATGTCTATGGCGCCAGTCACTTCCATCCGTATTGATCCCGACCAAACGATAAAATTCCGTCCCGGCGGCCTGCACCTCATGATTTTTCTGTATGANCAAGTACTCGACAATCCTCACATGACCCTCCTTTTCAAACCCATGGGCTCAACTGAATTACTGGAGATTCCCGTAAGTTTCGATGTCGTGCCTATTGAAGATATTTCCCACCATTAAACGATTCATACTCAAATNCTTCCCCATGTCTTTTCATGTTTTAGAAATAACCTATAGCGAGCTTTACTAAAATATTTTTTGCTTNGTTTCGACACCTTAATTGGCTTGTTCANGTTGTCCAGCTGAGGTACAGTGCCAGCCCATCCAAAGCCGGTAGAAACCTCCGACTTGGTGCTGTCAATTTCCCTATAACAAGAATGGATTTTCTTTCATGAGTGTTCTTACGATTACGGTCGGTTGCGGTGTGTTAGCACTAATTTACGGCCTTTGGGCTGGTCGTTCAGTCGTTTCGGCTGACGCAGGGAGCGATCGCATGCGCGAAATCGCTGGCGCAATACAGGAAGGCGCTGCCGCCTACCTAAACCGTCAATACACCACTATTGGCATTGTCGGTTTAATTGTTGCCGTTGTTTTATTAGCTACGCTGGGAATATGGGTTGCCGTTGGTTTTGTAATCGGCGCTGTCCTTTCTGGAGTAGCTGGATATATCGGTATGAATGTGTCCGTTCGAGCTAATGTTCGCACGACTCAAGCAGCCACTTCGAGCCTAATGGGCGCCCTTTCAATCGCTTTCAAAGCCGGAGCGGTGACTGGAATGTTAGTGGTTGGTTTAGGCCTACTCGGTGTGGCTGGCTACTACCTATTTCTTAAAAATATAGGTCTAGATCAGCGACACCTTATCGAAGCCCTCGTCGCACTGTCCTTCGGTGCATCCTTGATTTCCATATTCGCAAGATTAGGCGGTGGGATTTTCACGAAAGGAGCTGACGTTGGAGCTGACTTGGTAGGTAAAGTTGAAGCTGGAATACCTGAAGATGACCCTCGGAATGCAGCAGTGATCGCTGATAATGTCGGCGATAATGTCGGNGACTGTGCAGGAATGGCAGCTGACCTTTTTGAAACTTACGCCGTAACGATTGTCGCGACCATGTTGCTAGCAACGATTACTCAAAGTTTTATTACAGCGGGCTCAGTCGAGGCAGCGATGGAATTACCAATGCTCATTGGAGGAGTATGTATCATTGCTTCTATTGTCGGTACTTTTTTTGTACGACTCGGCAGTAGTCAAAGCATTATGGGCGCTCTATATAAAGGCTTTATTGTCACCGCGGTTTTGTCAGCGATCTTGATATATTTTGCGACCAACCACATGTTTGGTGCTGAAGGTCTGCCGTATTTTTATTGCGCCTTGGTCGGCCTGGTGGTGACCGGTCTCATCGTTTGGGTCACTGAGTACTACACCTCTACCGAATACAGACCGGTAAAATCAGTCGCGGCATCGTCCGAGACAGGGCACGGGACTAATGTCATCCAAGGACTAGCGATCTCCATGGAAGCATGCGCTATTCCAGCAATCATCGTTTCTGTAGGTATCATCGTCGCATATCAATTTGTCGGCATATATGGCATCGCCATAGCAGCAACGACCATGTTAGCTCTCGCTGGTATGGTGGTGGCTTTAGATGCATACGGTCCAGTGACCGACAACGCTGGCGGAATTGCAGAGATGGCTGATTTNGATGAGGAAGTTAGAAAAACAACGGACGCTCTCGATGCTGTCGGAAATACAACTAAGGCAGTAACTAAAGGTTATGCTATTGCCTCTGCTGGGCTCGCAGCGCTCGTTCTGTTTGCAGCCTATACCTACGATTTAGATCACTTCTTTCCGCATCTACAGATCAGCTTCGAGCTATCTGATCCATTCGTTGTCGTCGGTCTAATCATAGGCGGCATGCTTCCGTACCTTTTCGGTGCTCTGGGTATGCAGGCGGTAGGGCGAGCCGGTGGTGCAGTCGTCGAGGAGGTCCGTCGGCAATTTCGAGAAATGCCCGGCATAATGGAGGGTACAACTCGTCCAGACTACAGTCGGGCCGTAGATCTGTTAACCCGATCAGCTATCAAAGAAATGATCGCCCCTTCCATGCTTCCAGTCCTCGCACCAATCGTAGTCTATTATCTAATATATGGTTTACTCGATCAGGCTGCCGCTCTAACNACAGTAGGTGCTATGTTGCTCGGTACCATCGTGACAGGCTTATTCGTCGCTATCTCGATGACTGCTGGAGGTGGTGCATGGGATAACGCCAAGAAATACATTGAAGACGGTAACCATGGTGGCAAAGGGTCGGAAGCGCATAAAGCTGCCGTAACCGGCGATACAGTGGGTGACCCCTATAAGGATACCGCTGGACCAGCTGTAAACCCGATGATCAAAATCATCAACATCGTCGCAATTCTATTATTGGCGGCGATAGGCGCAGGATAGATATCCTCGACTTCATGAATGTAAAAAAAGCGCCCTAGGGCGCTTTTTTTATGTAATTAAGGGAAATATTACTACCAAAAGTTCTCTATATTTTAAAAGATGGCAATTTCTTAGGTGCTAAGTACCCCTTGATCCGGGCGTATTTTGGTAAACCATTTTTAAAACTGGGGTAATCCTCGCCCTTAATAAGCGGTGATAGATAACGTCGCCCGCTGGCTGTTATCCCAAACCCATCCCGAGTAATGAAAGACTTCGGCATTTTGCGTTCAACATTTGCCACCCGAGCTAATGGTGCTGTCCCCACCGACCATCTATAGGGTTTGTCACTGTGACGGTCGATTGTCACCATCACGTTATCTTTGCCCGACAATGCAAACTTCACGGCATTTTTTCCAACTGCGTACGCTTGTTCAACATCCGTTTTAGAAGCGATATGCCGAGCTGAACGCTGCAAATAGTCAGCAACCGCCCAATGATACTTATAGCCCAATGAATCCTTTATCATCGAGGCTAACATTGGCGCCACACCACCAAGTTGTATATGACCAAATGCGTCTTTAGCGCCCGCTTCCGTCAAGAATGTGCCATTTCGGTAACGAGCTCCTTCCGAAACGACGACAACGCAATANCCTACCCGCTTAACGGTTTGTTTAACTTGCTTAAGGAAATTTGTCTTCACGAAAGGTATTTCTGGAAAAATAATTATGTGTGGAGCGTCTTCAGGTTGCTCTTTCGCCAAACCGGCAGCCCCTGCAATCCAACCAGCGTGACGCCCCATTACCTCCATAACAAATACTTTTGTTGATGTTTCACACATCGAAGCCACATCTAGAGCCGCTTCTCGGGTCGACACAGCTACATACTTGGCTACAGACCCAAATCCAGGACAGGTATCGGTCAGCGGCAAATCGTTGTCAACCGTTTTGGGGATCCCGATNCATTGAATTCGGTGACCCAAACGATTACCGATTTGTGACACCTTATTGGCTGTGTCTTGTGAATCTCCACCACCATTGTAAAAAAAATAACGAATATTATGAGCCTTAAATACGTCGATAATGCGACGGTATTCACGCTCATTGTCCNCAATAGATTTCAATTTATATCGACACGATCCAAAAGCCCCACTAGGGGTCGATCGAAGAGCGGATATAGTCGAAACAGTTTCCTTACTCGTATCGATAAGTTCCTCGGTCAGCGCGCCTATAATCCCGTTGCGACCTGCAAACACTTTAGAAATCCTATCTTTGTGCTTCCGTGCTGTTTCAATCACACCACATGCACTGGCATTGATTACAGCAGTTACACCACCCGATTGAGCGTAAAANGCATTGTCTTTCACTACAGCCTCCCTTAGACCGANTCAACTCGTACTTGNTTTTTGCGAAGTAAACAAGCACCTGTCCNCAGGTGCCTATCTCCAACATTGTCAGGCATTATGAGCANCGATGCGAGATCATAGGGCACGAAGCTTAGATCGTTATGACTACAGGCAACAAAGAATCGAATCANCTATATTTCTTGGGTATCGGCGGAACGCTNATGGGAAGCATCGCTATACTTGCGAAAGAAGCNGGNTACGAGGTTTCCGGAAACGANGAAAAACTATATCCACCTATGAGCAACCTGCTCAGAACAAATAATATAACAGTAGACGAAGGCTTCCACCCCGAAAATTTAAATCCCCAACCAGACCAGGTTATCGTTGGAAATGCGAACCTACCTCGCGGCCACCCCGCCCTAGAATACGTNCTCAATCGGCAAATTCCNTATACATCCGGTGCCGAGTGGTTAGGAACAAACATTCTTCGGAATCGCTGGGTAATCGCTGTTTCCGGCACACACGGAAAAACNACTACCAGTAGTATGATCGCATGGATTCTTGAATACGCGGGATTAAACCCGGGATATCTCATTGGAGGTTTACCCACCAATTTTGATCACTCCGCACGTATGGGATCGGCACCTTTTTTTGTTGTAGAGGCNGATGAATACGATACTTCGTTTTTTGATCGCCGTTCAAAATTCGTTCACTATCGCCCACGTACTTTAGTAATTAACAATCTCGAATTCGATCACGCTGATATTTTTGAAAACATCGGNGCTATTGAAGATCAATTTCACCTTCTCATTCGGTCTATTCCNAGCGAAGGACTAATAATCGCTCCAAAAGAATCCAATTCGGTCAATAGAGTCCTAGAAAGAGGTTGCTGGACACCAATAACCCAAATAGGCCAAGGGNCAGACCGCATCGATGGGGAATTGTGGAGCTTCTCCAACACTAACAAAGAGGGTAACGCTTTCGATGTCCTGTTAAACGGCAGATCCGTCGGAAGAATTCATTGGAGGCTNATTGGTGAACACAATATGGAAAACGCATTGGGGGCAATTGCAGCCGCACGCCATGCAGGGGTTTCGGCAGAAATCGCTTTAGCGGCCCTCAATGAATTCAAGGGTGTCAAACGTCGTATGGAGGTTATTATAGAACGTCCAAACTTTACTTGTTATGACGACTTTGCACATCATCCGACAGCGATCCGGAAAACACTTAAAGCACTTCGAGATAGCGTCGGAAAAGAAAAAATAATCGCTATTATCGAGCCTGGAACACACACGATGTCTCTAGGTACGCTGCGAGAGGAATTAGATCACTGTACTGATCAAGCTGATGAAAGTATTTGGTTTAAATCANANANAGTACGTTGGGACGTCCACGAACTGATAGAGAACAGCTCCATACCCTCCTCGGTTCAAACAANTATTGAACCCATTATCAATTACGTTATGGAACTATCCCACATGGCTGAGCCCTGCCACNTAGTAATTATGAGTAACGGAGGATTCCAAGGNATTTACGAGAAGTTGCAAAAAAGATTTGCCTGATATTTAGTGAATAAGCNGATCAANTCGATAAAAAGCGTAATCAAAATAGATTTTTCAAAACCACTCCTGTTTCGGTTCCATGAGAGTNCGAGAGCCCGTTCGGATTGTCNCATCCAAAAATTTTATTTTCGGTAAGAGTTTATCGAAGAAGAACCGAGCTAAATTGCGTTTCGAGTCATCGCCAACCAATGCCATCCGCGACCACAACCAGGCAAACAATACGTGACCAGCGAGGTCAAGATAATCTACTGAAGCCGATCCAGCGAGATTTGGATCTTCCTTCGCATTGGCAACCAACCANTCAGTACAATCTAGCCAGCAGGCAAACGCNTCATCTAACTCTTTCTGAAACGCCTCCAAAACTGCTTCTTGCTTCAACTCAGCTATTAACTCCGCTACGGTTCTTCCNCCATCTTTCAAAACTTTTCGGCCGATCAAATCTAGAGCTTGGATTCCGTTAGTTCCTTCGTAAATCTGGGCGATTCTTACATCACGCACTATTTGCTCTACTCCCCACTCGCGTATATAGCCATGGCCACCAAAAGTTTGTTGGGCTAGCAACGCGCCATCCATACCACGATCAGTCATAAACGCTTTAGCAACCGGCGTTAGTAACTCTACAAATCGAGTGGCTTTTGCATCTTGTAAAAACTGCGAACGGTCCAACATCATTCCAACAAAAGCAGAAAATGCTCTACTTCCCTCAACATAAGCTCGCTGCGTCANCAACATTCTTCGGACATCGGGGTGCACCAAGATCGCATCAGCCGATTGATTTGGACTCGTTGGTCCCGTTGGGGCACGACCTTGCTCTCGGTCTTTGGCATAGGCGGAAGATACTTGATAAGCCAAATCNCCAAGTCCAAGACCCTGAAGGCCTACCGACAGTCGCGCATAATTCATCATCGTAAACATGCAGGCNAACCCTTGATTNGGCTCTCCAAGCATTATTCCTCTAGCCCGGTCGTAATTAATTACCGAAGTAGCACTCCCCCNGACTCCCATTTTGCTTTCTATAGAGGCACTTTCAAATCCATTGCGTGCATCGATCATTCCGCTAGCATCNGGCNTATATTTNGGAACNAAGAACAGTGAAATGCCGCGAGTTCCGCCGGGGGCATCCGGTAGCTTTGCCAGCACCAGATGTACAATGTTTTCTGCTAGGTCGTGATCGCCACTCGTAATGAAAATTTTAGTGCCTGTTATGGCATAGGTGCCATCCGGGTTCGGCTGAGCTGTTGTTTTGATAAGTCCCAAATCAGTACCGCAATGCGATTCCGTTAAAGCCATCGCTCCTGTCCACGCCCCTTGATATAACTTCGGCAAATAAAGAGCTTTGGTATCTTCATCCGCATGGGCTTCGATACAAATTCCAGCACCCAGCGTCAGCGTTCCGTATAGCCATAGATTCGTATTCGCCCCCCAAAACATTTCCTCAACGAACACACTCAACATTTTTGGAAGTCCCTGACCTCCAAATTCAGGATTCCCCGAAACACCCAACCAACCACCCTCAGTTATCTCCGCAAACGCCTCGGCAAATCCAGCGGGGGCAGAGACCAAACCATCCTTCCAATGCGCGCCCTCTTCATCGCCAGTCTGCGACAGTGGCGCCATAGTTTGCTGTGCAACTTTTGCGCTTTGTTGCAACACAGCCTTTGCGGTTCCACGCTCTAATCCTTGCAACGCAGGTATTTGTGACCACTCATTTTCGGCATCAAGAAGATCGAAGAGGATGAATTCCATGTCTTCTGTGGGAGCTACATAATTTGTCATCCCGACCTCACTATTAGTTAAAAACACACTTAACACGGAGCGAAAGTAAATTTGTGTGAAATCTATCACTTCTTCAGAATCAACCGTAACAGGCTCTAAATGTTGCCTCAACAAGCGTCACTGGTTTACCCAAGTAGGTTTCTACAAACAATATAGCTAGACTAGACAAAACCATTACACACCCAAATTACTTGATTGACACACCATACGACGAGCTAACGCCAGACGTCATTCTCGATGCGATTGACACGATCGGATTTGAAACCGACGGGGTACTCCATGCCCTCAATAGTTATGAAAACCGCGTTTATCAAGTTGGTCTTAACAGTGCCGAACCTCTTATAGCTAAATTCTACCGACCTGAAAGATGGACCAACGCAGCAATTCTTGAAGAACACGATTTCACCATTGAATTAACAAGACACGAGATTCCTTGTGTGGCTCCTATTGTCAAACACGGTACTTCGCTATTCACGGACTCGGTACACGGCTATCGTTTTGCGTTATTTCCCAGACGAGCAGGACATCCACCCAACGTCGAAGATGAACAAGTCCTTTCCATCATGGGTCGAACCATGGGGCGTCTGCACGCTATCGGAAGCGCGCAAACCTTTGAACACCGCCGAACGCTGACTGCTGAAATATTCGGCTGGGAAAGTCGCTCGTTCTTACTCGAAAGCAACTTGCTACCNGAATCTGTAAATGCNGCATACGAGACTACGTCCCAGCACCTACTCGAACGCATAGACGAAATTCTCGCAAGCACTAACACAGAGCATATTCGGATACACGGTGACTGCCATCTCGGAAATTTACTTTGGCGTTACGATTTACCAAACTGCGTCGATTTTGACGATACTGTGATGGGACCAGCGATTCAGGACTTATGGATGCTACTGTCGGGGAGCCGCGAGGAACAGGAGATTCAACTTACGACACTGGCTAAAGCTTACGAGATGTTCCGCAGATTCCCTGAATGGGAAACAAAGTTAATCGAACCTTTACGATCTCTACGCATGATCCACCATGCCGCTTGGATTGGTCGTCGCTGGTCAGATCCTGCATTCCCATTGGCTTTTCCGTGGTTTAAAACCGAAAAGTACTGGTCCGACCATATTCTAAGCTTACGGGAACAACTCGCCCTACTCGATGAGCCTCCTATGTTCATAAGTTACTAATCTGTCTCGAAGTTTTTCTGCTTGTTTCGCAATTGATTTGCGTATTGCAACAGAAAATGTTGTTGATAGTCTTGGGGGAGAATTTTTAAAGCCGACTCAAAACTTGTTTTTACCCGACCAACTAGTTGCCCGCCAAATTCGCCTTTTTCAAGAGCATCGGCCTCCAGAAACGTGGGAAATGTTGCTAAGCCCCCGACAATTTCACGATCTAATACCCGCGCTAATGAATCAGCATCATCGAAGTCACCTCTGACCGGGGCACCGAAATTAACATGTACTCTTCCCTTATAGCCCGTAATCCCTTCCACAATACTTTGAACATCTTCATCAACTGCTTTTTCATATTGGCCGTAACGATCAAGCATATAAAGTTCTCGAGCCTTTCTGGATGCACACGGGTCAATCTCGTAGCTTACTGAAACCGGCACTAAATTTACTTGATCTAACCATTCCCGAAATGATCTAGTTTCTGCTCGATGGGCCAACATAAACATTTTTAAAATCGCTGGTTCAGTTCGATCAATGCCGTCCTTAGAACGACCTTCACGTTGCGCAATCCATACAGATTCGCCTTTCTCTAGTACATATCGAATGTAAGCTGAAGTACGAGTCAATGCGGCGAATTGCGCCTTTACCCCTTTCGCTTTACGGACTACCACAAAGCTTTTATTCAATCTCATTAAATCGGCCTGGAAGCCCTGACTAAATAAGTTATCTCCAACCGCTATCTGTGAGGTATTAAAACCGTTTGACCACAATGCATAGTTGATGAAGCCTGAATCCATCGCAATATCTCGATGGTTGGAAATAAAAAGATACGATTTCTCTTTATCTAACTTCTCCAGACCCACACAAGAAAGTCCGTCTGTGGTCGTCCGAACCATTCTTTCGAAATAGCCAGACAAGAATACTTGCAAATCCTTCACACTTTTTAAGGGGGCTGTAGCTTTCTGTATTACGCGCCGGGCAATGAACCGAGTGAGAAAAGGGATCCAACGATTACCTTGGGGGAACAGGAATGCTGCCGTGCTATCTATGACCTCAGGATCTGCTACAAGACGCGCAATAACCGAGGCTACCTCATCGTCTCGATATGGCCTGATGTCATTATAGGTTTCCATTGGTGGGGTTTAAGTCTCTCCTGATGACTAGGCCGTTTCTATTCCTNNTTGACAATAATACCGATGATACTGCATTCCGTAGGACTCTTTGGACGNNGTCTAGCTGTTCTTCCNAAACTACAAACAACCACTAGCCGNATACAAGNTTCACGGTCTGAGCNCCTATGATCCAACATCCGACTANGCACAGGAACCCGAAAGCGAATCGTCTCNTCTGTGATTCCGACAACACACGCCGATAGCGACGAGCCAACATGGTTCCCAATGCCACTACTGGCACCGCGAGCCCTACCAAAAATAGTATTTCTGTAGTTATTTGACCANCGAAGGCTACCAGCGTCGTCCGGCAGAGCGTTGTCACTAGGAGACCTGCTAGCAGACTAGATCGTATGACAGAAACTGACATTGGCTGTCTATACGCATACCAGCCAGTAACTGGACCTGAGGCAGCGAACATACCCCCTGCAAGTCCACCAAAAAACCCNGCGATAGATGCAGTAAATCCTCTGGATCTTTNAGCNTGCATTCTGGAGCGCAACGCTAAGGTCAAACTTCCCGCGACTATGAAGATTCCGAGAATAAGTTCTAGTATTTCGACTGCCGAACTTGAAAGAAAATCTAGCAACCAAAGACCAATAAGGATTCCCGGTATTTGGCCTATCGTCAAACCAAGAAACAACCGCCAATCAATATCTCTATGTTGACCCGGAAGCGCTACCAAAACATTGAATAACGCCAACAAACTTATGGCTGCAGCCAGGGGGGCAACTGGAATCGTAGTGGCTACGGCCATAATTGCCATCACAATAATCCCCAGCGCAAATCCAGTGATACTCTGTACATAGCTACCAAGAAAAACGGCAATCAGGAAAATCACAAAGTCGGTCGTATCCATACAGGGAGTGTATTCTGTATGTCGCTGAAAGGGGGATTCATGGATTTAGAACTTACTAATCGAACAGTTTTAGTGACAGGGAGTTACAGGGGCACCGGACTCATTATCGCAAAACACTTTCTTAACGAAGGGTGTCGGGTCTTCGTACATGGTTTAGTGTCAGGGCAAGCTGAAAAAGCTGTTGCCGAAATTGGCGGTGGCGATCCGGTAACCGGAGATATTTCAACGTCAAAAGGCACCGGAGAACTATTAGCCCAGCTCGATCGAACTCCTGAAATACTCGTTAACAATTTTGGGACAGCTAGTAGCGGGTCTTGGAAAAAATCTCAAGATGAAGATTGGTTAGACATGTACCAGAAAAATGTACTTTCGGCCCAGAGATTGATCCAGTCTATCTTACCGCATATGGCAGGTATGCCATTTGCAAGAATTATCAATCTAGGTACTGTGGGATCGTCTCGTCCCAATAATTCAAATCCTCACTACTATGCCTCAAAAGGTGCTCTTTCGAATATGACCATCGGTTTAGCTCGAGAAGTCGCTGGAACGAACATTAGGGTAAATCTAGTATCTCCCGGACTTATATTGACTCCTGAAGTGAAATCCAGTTATTTGAAACGCGCCGCCCAGAAAGATTGGGGTAGTACATGGTCCGAGGTCGAGCCAAAAATCGCCGGGGACATTCCAATTGGACGCATCACACGACGTGAAGAGGTGGCTGATCTTATTTTATTACTATGCAGCACCAAGGCCGATGCTATACACGGTCAAAATATTATGATCGACGGAGGTAGCTACGGAGTAGTCACATAACCTCCAAACCACTTTATTGATAATAAGTAAAGTCAATTACGGTGAGTGTTACCCGTATCGCCTATCGGTCCAAACTGGACTAAATGGTCATCTCCTGTTTTTCAGACTGCCTTCATTGACACAGTTTTCCAAGCGATTATCACGCAGGTAGCGCGCGGCAGTTCGAGCAGAAAAAGCTCTAATATCACGCACGCTTTCCGGAGTAAAAAAAGCGGAATGAGGGGTGATTAGAACACGATGTTTAATCCATTCTGCATTGTTACGCCACGCTTCAATTAAGGGACGGTCGAGCTTCGCTGGTTCTTCTGGAAGAACATCGAGCCCTGCTGCAAGCACCGTATCATCCTGCAGAGCATCATGGAGCGCATCGACATCGATAATCCCTCCGCGAGCAGTATTAATAATGATGATCCCTTTCTTGGCATGAGCCAGCGATTTGGCATCAATTAGGTTACGAGTTTCTTCGTTTAAGGGGGCATGGACACTAACAATATCGCATTGAGCCAGTAGTTCCTCCAAAGAATCAGCTCGTCTAATTCCTAGCGCTAATTCCGATCCGTTTGGTTTGTACGGATCAAAAAAAACAACATCCATATCAAACGCTTTTGCCCGCAATGCGGCGGCTGTACCAATTCGACCTAACCCCACCACACCAAAAGTGCAATCGGCCATCCGCTTGCCATAGGGATTGAGTGCCGGGCGCCAATTCTTTATGGTGTCTTCACGCAACGCCTCATCGTGAAAAGCAATACTTTTAGTCAGAGTCATCATGAGGGCTATCGCGTGGTCTGCAACTTCACGTGTGCCGTAGTCCGGAGTATTACAAACTGGTATTCCACGACTAGACCATGAATCTAAATCAACATCATCAAAGCCCACAGCCGGTTTTACAAATATTCGACAGCTACCAATCTTTTCCATCAAATCTGGTGGCAGTTGTGTCCCGACGATTCCATCGCAATTTTGCCACTGTTCTTCCGTAACTTTGTCAAAACCACCTGCAAACTCACACTCCACACCATCTCCAACCGCGTCAATTTCAACCTGATGATTCCCGCCAAAAGCACGTGGAAAGAGAATACGAATAGTCATACGGGCCCCCATAAGCTTATATAGTCCAAAAAGTCAGCCTAAAATTAGGCCCCGAAAGATTGTATTAACTGCTGTACTACCGCGATCAACGGCGTCGGATAAATTCCCAAAATAACAATAGATACACCGAGTAGCACCACTGTCACCGTTCCAACGGCATTGAGATCTTGCGACCGCTCAACCGGTTTTTCCGCTTCTCGTTTAATCATGGAGATTACAATACGCAGGTAATAGTAGATACCAATTGCACTACCCAATATTAACGCCCATATCAACGTCCATAGCGCCCCACTCACACCAACAGCAAAGAGATAAAATTTGGCAATAAATCCTACTGTTAGTGGTATCCCAGCCAGTGACAATGCAGCGATAGTCAGTGCTGCAGCTAGCATGGGACGGCGCCAATAAAGTCCTTCGTAATGCCTCAGGGATCCTGCGTCTTCATCCACTCCAGTACTCATCACCGTAACAACCCCAAATGCAACCAGTGTCATTAAGAAGTAGCCGGAGACATAAAACATAGCTGACTCTAGAGCAAAACCGGCGGAATCAGATGTCGACACAAAAACAAGAGCAACGAGTAGATAGCCTACATGAGCGATCGAAGAGTACGCTAAGAGTCGTTTTATATCCTCCTGAAGCAACGCAAGAAGATTTCCGATCACCATGGAGGCAATGGCAATCAGACCGATAGCCCACGTGACCGAAGCATTTGATAACCACTGCGTCTCAATCGCATACCGTAATAAAAGAACAAATACCGCTCCCTTGGAGATTGTCGCAACGAAACCCGTAATGGGAGATGGAGCGCCTTCATATACATCCGGCGTCCACATATGAAACGGTACAAGTGACAATTTAAACGCCAATCCCAAGAGAATCATCGATTGGCCTAACGCATAGATAGTACCGCTACTATCACTGGCTAGCGTTTCAGAGAACGTCATTGAACCAGTGCTTACATACACAAGCGCCATACCAAAAAGGATCGTTGTCGAAGCAACACCCGACAAAATCAAATATTTTGTAGCGGCTTCTAAGGAGGCACGTCCTCTCTCCGGATAGGCAATTAATGCATACAACGAAATGGAAAGAATCTCTAATCCAAGGATAAATGACGCAAAATGTTCTGCTGCAGCCATCGTCATCGCCCCCAGAGTCGAGGTGACCACCAGAATGTAGAACTCTTCGTAGGATCGACTACGCGATTCCAAATACCGATAACCAGTGACAGTCGTTACTATAGCTGCAAGGATAAAAAGTACGTTAAAGAATAGAGCCACACCATCGATCACGATGAGATCGCTCAAAGTCTGCGGCCCGGATTCAATCGATGCAGGGGTTACATAGAGGACCGCCAATAGCGAGATCAGGGTTACGATAAGTGCTACTAAATGACTTCGTAAAAAAGCGGTCGTCAGTAATAAGACTAATAATCCGGCCGTAAGCACGAAATAAGGCATCAGTGTGACAACAACTTCGGAGGTCATTCAATTACTCCCAGTTGCTCCAAGAGCGGTACTGACATATCAAGTACCGGCTGCGGATAAATACCTATAAAAATCAACCCGACCATCATGAGAACCATCACCGACATCTCGCGAATTCCAAAGTCCTCCATCGAGGATACGTCGGGATTGGGCACACCTTGGAACGCTCGTTGCATCAGCGATAAACCGTAAACGGCTGCTACCACGATCCCCACTGCAGCACCTATAGTGATAGGCACATGAACTTTAAAAGCACCTAACAAAGCAAGAAACTCTCCAACGAAATTCCCGAGGCCTGGCATACCGACCGACGCCACTACAAAAAATAATGTCATGACGCCCATACGAGGTGCCCGTATCCAAAGACCACCCATATTCGACATTTCTCTAGTGTGCAACCGCTGTTGTATCGCTCCCGCCATCATAAATAGCGCAGCGGTAGAAAAACCATGCGCAATCATGGTGACTATAGCTCCTTGCATTCCTGCCTCGTTGAACGCATACACACCTAACAATATAAAGCCCATGTGAGCGATGGAGCTATACGCTACCAAACGCTTGAAATCAGTCTGGCTATAGGCCATATATCCGCCATACAGAATACTAATCATGCCCAACAACATCGCCCAGGTCGCAAAATCTCGTGAAGCGTCCGGGAACAGTCCTACGGCAAATCGAATAACCCCGTACCCACCCGTTTTCAACAAGATTCCCGCAAGAATCACGGAGCCAGCGGTGGGGGCCTGCGTGTGCGCATCCGGAAGCCAAGTATGCACAGGAAAACTCGGCAATTTGGTAATAAACGCGACAAAAAAACCAAGCATTAACCAGAAGGAAATCGTTGAATCAATATTCGCGCCCAACAATTGTTCGTAATCAAAAGTAATTACACCGCTCGAAGCGTAATTTGCGTAAACCAGAGCCAAGATCGCTAACAGCATTAACAAGCCGCTTATTTGCGTAAACAGAAAAAACTTCATGGCCGCATAAGCTTTTTTCTCGTGTCCCCATATCGCAATCAAGAAGTACATGGGAATCAACATGACTTCCCAAAAAAAGAAGAAAAGAAACAAGTCGTATGCTGAAAAGACCCCAACAACCCCAGCCATAACCCAGAGGATATTGAACTGAAAAAAGCCTTGACTGTGCTCTGTTTCATTCCACGACGACACTACCGCGATCACACCAAGAAAAGCCGTCAGTACCAAGAGCATCATCGATAATCCATCGACGACCAAATGTACATTAATTCCAAAACGCGGAATCCACGATACAAATTGGCGGGCGTATTCTTCCGTTCCAGCCGGCGCACCAACCCATTCCAATCCCGTCCATATAGTCGCCACGACAAACGCTACGAGGGAAACCCATCGTGGTGCGTTCCTATGCATCCGCTCCGACACCCACGCTAGAACACCTGCCGCCAGCAAGAAGCTAATGAGCGCTATAACGTTCATACAACCTCCAGCACAACGATGACTAATAAAAGTAACAATCCCACAGCCATATTTGCAGCGTACCAACGTAGGCGACCCGTCTGGGTTAAGGTCATCAGGGCATGCATCCCTCGTGCAATAGCTGCTACAAAACGGAATATCGCATCAATTACATCTCCTTTATTGATTTCCGCAAGATACATAAATGGTCGACAAATCAAACGGTCATATAACCAATCGAAACCCCAGCCGGATGCCCAAAACTTCGTCAGATTAACGCCCAATTGCGAATTTCTTATGCCATCTACATTGATCGCTTTCGGGCCGTAGACCAGCCATCCAACCAAAATGCCGAAAAATGGAATCACCATGGTTACTATAGCAACCGGCTCAAAATGGTTAATCTCGGGCAGTCCTCCATCCGGCAAGACAGATTGCACTGCAGGCAGGCCAAACCACCCACCTAGAATTGATAATGCACACAAAATCAACAGTGGTGCAGACATGTTTAACTTGGAATGGTCATGCGGCTCAGTTTTGGTTTGGCCAAAGAACGTGATCATCATCATTCTGGTGGTGTATAGCGCGGTCATAAATGCAGCTAGTGCAGCACCACTCCAAAAAACCATTCCAGCTTTCGAATTTTCAGCCGCCGTTAGCATGATCGCATCTTTACTAAAGAATCCTGAAGTTCCTGGTAAAGCCACCAAGGCGATGGACCCAATCAACATACTGGCAAACGGGATCGGCAACTTCTTCCATAAACCACCCATCTTGAATATGTTCTGTTCATGATGCAGAGCTAATATCACGGAGCCGCTTGCTAAGAAAAGCAACGCCTTGAAAAAGGCATGGGTCATCAGGTGAAAAATCGCCGCAGACCATGCTCCAACACCAAGCGCCAGAAACATATATCCAATCTGGCTCATAGTAGAAAAGGCTAGAATGCGCTTGATGTCAGTTTGGCACAGTGCCGTAAACGACGCGATAAACAAGGTCACCAAACCAACCACAGCCACCCACAACTGCGCGTCCGGTGATAACAAGTAAATGTCATGCATACGAGCGATCAAATAAACACCTGCTGTCACCATGGTCGCCGCATGGATGAGGGCGGATACTGGAGTTGGGCCGGCCATCGCATCTGGAAGCCATGTCTGTAGAGGCACCTGTGCTGATTTACCGACTGCGCCTCCCAATAGCAATAGACCTACCAGAGTGACGGTACTGCCCCCATCCGGCCAATTTTGCTGTGCGAGCGTTAAAACTTCTTGTATTTCTATAGTGCCTAGTTCTCGGTAAAGCAAAAATAATCCCAGTGCCATGAACGTATCGCCCACACGAGTTACTACAAAAGCCTTGCGTGCGGCATAACCATTGGCTGGATCTCTGTGATAGAAACCGATCAGTAGGTAGCTACACAATCCGACCCCTTCCCAACCGAGGAACAAAGTGAGTAGGTTGTCTCCCAATACCAGCATCAGCATGGCAAAAACAAACAGATTCATGTATGCGAAAAAACGTGCGTACCCTTTTTCTTCGTCATCCCACATGTATCCTGAGGCATACATATGAATTAAAAATCCTACGCCTGTGATGACCCCCGTCATAACTAGGGACAATCCGTCCAAATACAATCGAATAGCTGGTTCGAAATCACCCACCTGCATCCACGTCCAGAGGAACAGAGTCGTTGGCTCAGCTCCTTGTGCGTAGTAATCCATCCCGACTATTAACGTGAAGAGCGCGGCCAAACCAATAGAACCAACTCCTACGATAGCCGATGGCCATCTCGCTAACCGGCCTTGGGAACAAAACAGGATGAAAAATCCGAGTAACGGCAAAGCAGGTATGTATTGCAGGTAATCCATCAGTCGTTTAACTCACTTGCAGCATCTACGTCTAAAGTGTCAAAGCGTCTTGAAAGCTGGAGCACAATCCCGAGAGCTACCGCCACCTCAGCGGCAGCCAACGCCAAAATCAACATAAACATTATCTGTCCATCAGGTTGACCCCATTTTGCACCCGCTATTACGAATGCCAATCCACATGCGTTCATCATGATTTCTAGAGACATAAGCACAAACATCACGTTGCGTCGAACAAGTACACCGGTAAAGCCGATCAAAAACAAAACGGTAGCTACAACGAGACCGTGCTCGACAGGAAGGGTTAATGCGAAATTCACGAGTTGTCTCCCCGTCTATCCGACATGTACCGTCTACCAAGATGGTAGGCACCAACCAACGATGCCAGCAACAAAATGCCCGCCAATTCCACAGCCAATAAGTACGGCCCGAAAAGCTCCGCTCCAACCTCTCTCGGACCAACCACCACGCCCGAAGTGACATCCTCGGGCCGACCCGACAACACATACACGATCACTAAAAACAGAACGCTCGTTAGTATTCCTGGTCCGATCCACATACTTGGTCGCAACCATCTGTTCTCTTGCTGAATAGATCCACGGCCTAAATTCAGCATCATCACCACGAACAGGAACAACACTACAATAGCACCTGCATATACGACTATTTCTAAGGCCGCGGCAAAAGGGGCTCCTAACAAGAAAAAAATTACGGCGACGGACAACAACGAAACTATCAAATATATCAACGCATGCGACGCGTTGTTATGCGTAACAACCCGAACCGTCGATGCGATTGCTACTCCCGCTGCTATATAAAATAGGATATTTTCCATTGTTTCACTCACACCCTAAAACGATACAACGACCTAAGGCAACAAACTCCTCACATCTGTTGGCGGCGCTTCTCGTTGCGCCTCTCCTTTCTTCTTGCCTCCGATAGTCTTACCCGCCACATTCCAAAAACTGTACCCAGGATATTTACCCGACCCACTAATCAGAAGATGTTCTTTCTCGTACACCATGTTCTGGCGATCGTACTCACACAGTTCAAAATCTGGAGTAAGCTGAATCGCGTAAGTCGGACAAGCTTCTTCACACATTCCACACATGATGCAACGAGAGAAATTAATTCTGAAAAACTCGGGATACCAACGTCCGTCTTCTTCCTTCTCCGTCTTTTGCAGAGCGATACAATCAACGGGGCAAGCTACCGCACACAGGTTACAAGCTACGCACCGCTCTTCGCCGTCTGGGTCTCTCGTAAGCACAATGCGTCCACGATAGCGAGGTGCTTGGTACGGCATCTCTTCAGGATATTGAACCGTCTCATTGCGCATCCAGCTATGCTGAATAATGGTCCAAATTGTTTTTAGTTGACTAAGCAACGTATAGCTCCCTAAGTTGATAGCGCCACGGCGCCAGTAACGAGGACATTAAGTAACGACAGCGGTAGTAATATCTTCCATCCTAACGACATCAATTGGTCGTAACGCGGCCTCGGAATCGCGGCGCGAAGCAATATGAAGAAATTTATGCACAAGAATACTTTCAGACCAAACCACACGACTGGAGGAAGAATTTCTGGTCCGTGCCAACCCCCAAAAAAAAGTACGGTGATCATCGCCGAGGTCAAGATCAGTGCAAGATACTCGGCGGCCATGATGAGACCGAACTTCATTCCGGAATATTCAGTGTGGAATCCGGCTGTCAATTCATGCTCGGCTTCCGGCAAATCAAACGGCAAACGATGAGATTCAGCCAAACCCGCTATAGTAAATATGAAAAATCCTATTACTTGCGGGAAAATAAACCATCCGTCCTCTTGGGCATTAACGATATCTACCAGACTGAAGGATTGGGCATGTATCACTACGCCCATAAGCGACAGACCCATGAATACTTCGTACGTAACCATCTGCGCAGCAGCCCTCAAGCCACCTAACAAAGCATATTTGTTATTACTGGCTAAACCAGCCAATAAGACTCCATACACTGCCAGCGATGACATCGCTAAAAACCAAAGAACCGCTATATTGGAATCAGCAATTATCAAACCCGGACCCAATGGCAATACCACATAGGCCATCAACATCGATCCAGTCACGATAAAAGGTGCCAGAACAAAAAAGACACGATCACCAAATGGAGGGATCCAATCGTCTTTTGTAAAAAGTTTTATCGCATCTGCTAGTGCTTGGAGCACTCCGAACCAACCAACGCGATTAGGACCTAAACGATCCTGCCACCAACCGAGCAAACGCCGTTCCCACCAAACAAGCACCAACGCGGCAATAAGCGAGCCCACCGCAATCGGAACAATTAAAACGTAGGACCAATTAATCCAGTCCATGATCAACCTTTTGCAATCACGTTGGGGTCACCTCCAGGGCGTCGAACGAAGCCCGGGTCAGCTACGATGTCAATGTCGCCAACGGGAGCCATAATTCCCCCTATACCGGTCGAGACACCCACAACCCCTTCTTTCACCCGATGATCTAATCGGACCTCAATACTCTCGGGGATTGATTTACTGGTGACACCACCTCCTTCAACTACATTCAATTTTTTCGCATCGAGAGGGTTCATGACGACAAAAGGTGCGGGTGTCCTCTGTTGAATGGGCCACGACTCTCCTGTTAACTCATCACTACCAAAAATCGCTCGCACGGGTACAGATTGAAACGACTCGCCAGAGCCTTCTGCTATCTCTTCGGGGGAGACACTAAACGCACTACCGCTTATTTCTGACGGATTAATTAATCGAATTCCCGGGTCGCCGCCGTGCAAGGGACCCCCAATTTCTTCTTGAAACTTAAAGACTGATTGATTCGAATTCCACCCAGGAGTCCATACGTAGGGTACCGTGGCCCCATCCTGGTGGCCAAGATTTTGCCCCTCCATGTAAAATGAAAAAGGCGTTTCTTCATCAACCGGAGTTTTCGGTTCGTGTACCGACTGGTTGGCTCGCATGGCTGTTCGTCCACTATAACGGTGGGTTTGACGAGGTATCTTAGACTGACCTTCCACGCGATAATCGGCACCAGGAGCTATGGTGTTGATGCTTTTCAATCCATCAACCGTCGAAACGGCGTCGATCAATTCGTTTACATTGGTATATCCAAGCTTTCCTCGAGCCTCAGAAATATCCGTAAGCCAGCGCCATGAGGGTAAAACTTGTTCATCTGGATCGAATACTTGGTAAAAACGTTGCGCTCGAGTCTCGTAATTAACAAATGTACCCGTCGTCTCCGCATAAGAAGCAGCGGGCAAGACGACATCTACTTTCTCATTCGTTTCGTTTTCGAGCACATCTAAAGCCACTAGCGACCCGTTTAGCAGTGCGTCGTCCACGCTTTCTCTATTTGCTCGGCGATACAAATCATTCTCGAGAACGATTCCACTACCCCCTTGACTCAAGGTGGTCAACGCGTCAGTCATCGACAAATCACCACCAAGCAAACCAGCTCCAAAACTATTCGCCTCAGACCCTGCTATTAACAATGCCGGGTCATTTCCTTTACTTTTTAGAGCTCGAGCGATATTGCTGGCTACGCGCAAAATATCGGAATTACCACAGGTCATACCGGTAATTACCAACGGTTTTGTCGCTTGCGATAGTGTTCGCACAGCATTTGAAACGAATTCATCCTCCGGTTTTTTTTCACTATCTATAGAAGCTGATATTTCATTTNCCAANCGGATGAGGTCACCAGGTGAACCGCTGTAAGTAGCGCTAGCNATATCGTCCAATCTAGTCGATGTTACAGACGCGATCATTAATGGGCTTTTCGCACCTTGCGCATGCCCCCGAACACCTGCGTCCTGCCACGCAGGTATCGCAGCATCCCGGGCCATTTCAAAAGAAACTCCTCTAACAGCCTGTCGTACCGCTAACGCGACACGTGCAGCGGAATTCATCACATCTTCGCCCAAAATGAGTATCGCATCCGCACTTTCCACGTCTTTCACGCTAGGAATTCGGGCAACACCTTCTCCATAAATAGACAAACTGAGATCTATCATTTCTGATTCANTATCGGATAGACCCGTACAAAAATTCTCAGCTCCAACAAGAGCCTTCAACGCGTAATTAGATTCCAGGCTGGCTCGAGGAGAGCCGATACCAATCGTGCGGTCGTCTATCACCNTNCCTGCTGCTGCTATAGCGGCTTGGGAACCACGAACCTCAAAAACCCCATCTGTGGCTCGAATTCCNGACTGTTTAATTCTTTTTTCACTGTTAACAAAGTGAGGACTACCGAACCGGCCTCGATCACACAAAAAGTAGCTATTAACTTCACTGTTGTATCGATTGTGAACTCGCTTCAANACTCCGTAACGTTCACTCGGTATAATGTTGCAACCTACCGAACAACCAGGACAAATTGACGGAGCGGATTGAAGGTCCCATTTTCGGCTGTAGTGTTTCGAAAANGGTTTATCCGTAAACACTCCCGTCGGACATACTTCTACCAAATTCCCTGAAAATTCCGACTCTAGAGTCCCATCTTCTACACGTCCAAAGTACATCCGACTCCGAGAACCGAGAGCTGTGAGATCGGTACCACCTGCGTAGTCTCGGTAATATCGCACNCACCGATAACAAGTAATACAGCGATTCATTTCATGACCAATAAATGGGCCAAGGTTTTGATTTTCCCAGGTTCGTTTTTTCCCTGTGTAACGGCGAACGGAATGCCCAGTCATAACAGTCATATCTTGTAAATGACACTCTCCACCTTCTTCACAGACTGGACAATCGTGCGGATGGTTCTCCATCAGCCATTCGATTACAGACTCACGAAAATCGGACGCATGCGGTGCTTTGATCGAAATTCGCATACCATCGGCCACGTTCGTCATGCACGCCATAGCAAGCCGCCCGCGCTCGTCATTTTCATCCGCGTATTGGATCACTGCACATTGGCGACAAGCACCCACCGATCCCATCGCGGGATGCCAACAAAAGTAGGGAAGGTCCAATTGTTCAGACAAAACCGCATGAAGTAGATTCTCGCCGTCCTCTACTTCAAATTTTGTCCCATCAACGTCTATAGTAGCCATCAGTTAGAACCCCCATTTATCGGGCACCTTCCATCTCGGATATGCGCTTCGAAATCTTCTCGGAAATATTTAAGAGCTGACTGTAACGGCTCAATGGCTCCAGTCGCATGTAAACAAAAAGTATTACCGGGGGCGCCAATGAAGGCTGCGTTGCGATCTAGCAATTCAAGATCACCCGGTTTTCCCTTTCCATTCTCTATATTGGAAAGCAACTCTTCTACCCAAGGTAACCCCTCACGGCAGGGTGTACAGAAGCCACACGATTCCTGTGCAAAAAAATGCTGAAGATTGCGCGAAATATCTACAGGACAGACCGAATCATCCATAAGAATCATCGTCCCAGTTCCCATTCGGCTACCCGCTGCCTGAATGGTCCCATAGTCCATCGCCAAATCGAAATGTTCCTCTACTAGAAAATCGGTGGAAGCTCCGCCAGGTAAAATACCACGTAATGTGTAGCCGTCCCGCATACCACCAGCATGATCCCAGATGATTTCTCGTATAGTGGTTCCTATCGGTAATTCCCACAATGCCGGTTTATTTACTCTCCCAGAAACACCGTAAATTTTGGTGCCAGCATCATCGCCTGCCCCAAGATTCTGATACCACTCAACTCCATTTCTCAAAATACCAGGAACATTGCAGAATGTTTCTACATTGTTCACGATCGTCGGTCGACCCCACGCGCCGCTAGCGGGCGGAAACGGAGGTTTCATCCTCGGTTGTGCGCGCTTGCCTTCTAGTGCGTTAAGCAGGGCGGTCTCTTCTCCACATATATACCTACCACCGGAGCTATGAATCCGTAACTCTAGGTCAAACCCCGTGCCGAAAATATTTTTCCCGAGATAACCTTTTTCCTCAGCAGCTGAAATGGCCTTTGTTAGTTCACGGTGAGGTGCATGGTACTCGCCTCGCAAAAACACATAGGCTTTCGATGCCTGAATTGCGAACGCCCCAATGATCATGCCTTCTATTAGAATGTGCGGATTGTGCTCTAAAATATAACGATCTTTAAAAGTCCCAGGCTCCATTTCATCGCCGTTACAAACCAGATACTTAACACCCTCGCCTGCCGCATCGCCCTGAGGAACAAAACTCCATTTCAATCCAGTAGGAAAGCCTGCGCCACCTCGACCCCTTAAGTTGGCATCTTTAACCACACCGATGATTTCTTCGGGTGTCATTTGGGTCAAAGCGTTTCGCGCTGCCTCGTAACCTCCTCCTGATTCGTAAGCTTCCATATCAACCNGGCCACCTACCTCCTCGACAAGACCCAGTATTGGTTTGGTATCCACAAGACCCATTATTCGTACCTCCCAAAGATCTCNGCTAAGGATTGCGCTTCAACATTTTCGATCAGGTCTTGATTAATCATCATCGTAGGAGCTTTATCGCATGCTCCCAGGCAAACAATCGGTAGCAAAGTGAACCGACCATCTTCGGTCGTTTCACCAAAGGAAACATCTAAGTGTCGTTCGATCGCTTTCTTGAGCGGATCCGCCCCCATCACATAACAAGACACGCTGTCGCATACCATCACCACATTCCGACCCACTGGTTGGCGATAAATCAAATTATAAAAGGTGGCGATGCTATCGAGCTGCTCGGCTGACATCTCCAACAGGTTGGCGATTGCATAAAGACTCTCATCCGAAACCCAACCCCGGTATTTCTGAACGATCAATAACGCATCAATCGCCGCTGATTCTCGATCCGGAAGGTGGGCAACTTCAGCCTCTATCTCTGCCGTCTCCTCTTCAGACAACATTGGTATCAGATCCGGTCCTGTCATCGATCTACGTCCGCCATTACAAAATCTATACTCGCAATAATTGCGATTAAATCGGACACNATAAATCCATTACTGATAAAAGGTATTTGCTGCAGTGCCGGGAAAGAGGGTGTACGAATGCGTGTCCGATAGGTCATCGTTCCACCATCTGAAATTGAATAGTATGAATTCCAACCTTTAGTTGCTTCCACAGTTGTCGCACTCTCACAAGGTGGAATCACCGGTCCCCAACTAACATTAAGAAAGTGATGAATAAGCGTCTCTATATCCTGCATCGTACGTTCTTTTGGCGGCGGTGTAGCAAGACGGTGATTGGACTTATAATCCCCCGCAGGCATATTTTCAGCACATTGTCTAATTATCTTCAGACTCTGTCGTATTTCCTCAACCCGCACCGCCGCGCGATCATATGAGTCACCTCCGTGGGCGATGGGAACCTCAAAATCAAACTCCTCGTACATGCTGTAGGGACGATTTTTTCGCAAATCCCAGTCATGGCCCGTAGCTCTTAGGCTCGACCCTGTTATCCCCCAATCTAACCCTTCAGCGGTATTGTATGCACCAATGCCCTTTGTCCTACGTTGCAGAATCTTATTGTCCATGGCCATTTTTTGATAATGGTCAAGTCGCTTAGGCATGTAATCGCAAAAATCCAAAATCATTCGATCCCAGCCTTTTGGCAGATCCTGAGAAACACCCCCAATTCGAAACCAGCTAGGGTGCATGCGCCCACCTGTTATNGCTTCGATAATCGAAAAGAGTCGTTCACGATCAGCAAACATATAGAACACCGGAGACATTTGACCCACATCCTGAGCAAAGGTTCCATAGAACAGGAGGTGACTGGCAATTCGGAAGCATTCCGAGAGCATGACTCTAATCACTTGGGCACGATCTGGAACTTGGATGCCTGCCATATTCTCTACGTTCATCACATAGGGGAAATTATTCATCACCCCACCGAGATAATCGATCCGATCGGTATACGGAATATACGTATGCCAAGACTGTCTTTCCGACATTTTTTCAGACGCTCGGTGGTGATAACCAATATCAGGAACCGCTTGGACAATTACCTCGCCATCTAGCTGTAATGCAATCCGAAAAACTCCGTGAACACTCGGGTGGTTAGGACCCAAATTCAAGAACATAAAGTCCGTGTGTTTGGATTCCAGACTCATACCCCACTCCTCAGGAACAAATTTCAACGCTTCTTGCTGCGCATCTTGAAATTCCGGGGTATAACGATACGGCTCCATCTCAGTCGCCCGAGCCGGATGATCCTTCCGTAATGGATGTCCTTCCCAAAGTGGTGGGGTAAGTATACGTCGGAGATTCGGATGATCTTCGAAGTGAACTCCNAACATATCGAATGCTTCGCGCTCATACCAATTTGCATTTGGATAGATGGATTCAATACTTTTTAATTTAGCGTCACTTTCCGNCAACGGCACTTTAATCCGTATGTCCTTATCGCCAGTAAGAGACATGAGATGGTAGAAAACAGTGAAATCCGAATCCGGTTGGTCTTGCTTGTTTTGNCGAACTCGTTCATCTATNCCCGATAGGTCGAACAGCAATTCGTAAGGATTGTCGACCTCTCGCTTCAGAAAACGCATCACATTTTGAATATTGTCTCGATCGATCCAGACTGTAGGGATGCCGTCTTTCGTTGGCTGCGTTCGAGAACCGCTAAAGCGGTCCGTCAAAGCGGCAACATCGCTGTGCAAATCTGGTTTTGTATCAAGTACTTCTGCCACCGATTAACTACCGCGCTTCTTACCAAGTAACGAGTCCGACAAAGGAGCATCACCCACGGTATCCGGTTCGGCCAAATCTGTCGCCTTCATACGGTCAGCAGTTCTTAAGTCGCGCTGACTAACATCATATTTGGAAACACTGCCATCTTCCCNGATGACCCAGGACAAAGGTCGGCGAGTGTTTTTGACCGAATCCTGTAGTAGCGTCAACCCCTGCATAAAAGCTTCAGGCCGCGGAGGACAACCNGGCACATAAACGTCTACGGGAAGAAATTTATCAGCACCCTGNACCACACTGTATACATCAAACATACCCCCAGAATTCGCACATGATCCCATGGATATGACCCAACGAGGCTCTAGCAGCTGCTCATACAAATGCTGTAATACAGGAGCCATCTTGCGAAATACGGTTCCCGACACAACGATCAAATCAGCCTGCCGTGGNGTTGCCCGTATTACTTCAGCACCAAATCGGGAAATATCATGCCGAGAAGTAAAACTNGTGGCCATCTCAACGTAGCAGCAGGAAAGCCCGAAATTAAANGGCCAAATCGAGTTAGAGCGACCCCAAGCCACAAGGTCCTCTAATTTCGCAGTTAAAAAACTTTTGGACGCATCTTCATTATACGCTTNGTCCACNGTGCCCATCGAGGCACCAGGTTCGGTCTTAATCAAACGCCACTGCATATTATTCAACCTCCGACGGTTTTGGACTCCGAGCATAGGCTGCCGGATCCGTATGTCGCGACTTTACACCCCACTCTAGCGCGCCCGTCTTTAATTCATAGACAAGCGCTATTAGTAAAATACCTATAAAAAAAGCAACGCCTATATAACCCGGCCAGCCCACNAGATCGTATGCAACAGCCCAAGCAATAATAAATATCGTCTCCAAATCAAATATAACGAAGAAAATAGCAATGAGATAAAACTCGATGGAAAACCGCATATTCTCCGCATCACCGACAGGCACAATACCCGACTCATAGGGAATATCCTGAGCACGCCCATGCCTAGCCTTTGCACCAACGAACCATGACGCCACCAGCGTGACAGTCAGAAGCGCTGCCACTACGAGCGTGTATAGAATAAATGGCAATATATCTGTTGCGGATTCCGCAACCACCGCGTCGGCCATGAACTCCGACCCTCCGAGGAGTTAACGAACCAGTATAGAAATCGTGGCAAAAAAGCCGGCGTCACGATACCTTTGCCGCATTCCAACAGCAAGGTCTTCGGTGTTTTTTGCGCTATTTTTCTTACTTTCTTTGCATACTGTCAAAGCAATGCCAATACAAGCGTAATGAGGGTAGTCAGTCCGTGGCATCCAACCATTTCATCTTACCGTACTAGATTGCTCGTTTTTTTTCGTACTATACGCTCCATGATTAATCGTTCAGGTCTGATAACGAACGATAGGAGTGCTTGATGGGTAAGAAGATGGTCGGCGGGTGTTTTTGCGGCCAGNTCCGTTATGTTTTTACTGGGGACCAGTTTCCGACGGCTAATTGTCATTGNTCGATGTGCCGCCGCACTTCCGGCGCCGCCTTCGTTTCGTGGATCGTGGTACCAAAAACTAATTTCCGATACACCGCCCATATCCCTAAAACACTTGAGTCTTCTTTACATGGCACCCGCTACTTTTGTGATAGGTGTGGCACCCCGGTCGCCTGCGTAATAGATTCGCATCCCGACGTTATAGACGTCACAATTTGCTCCCTAGATAACCCNGACTGTGTGAAACCAAAAATTGATATCTACACCGACACAAAACTGTCATGGATCGAATTAAGGAAATAGTTTGCGAGATACAAGTCTTCCCCCGCGTCCAAAGGTAATTCTGTACGGAGCAGCTCTACTTGGCGTTTGTTCCATAATTCTAGTTTTTGCGTGGATAGCCGCTCCGGATTCAGTACTCAGTAATGGTGGACAGGTTTTCTTCATCGTACTCTGGGCTTGGTTAGCCTATTCAGCATATTTCGGCGCCGGATTTGTACGGGCTGCTATCGCTCTCATTATGATAGGTTCAGTTTGGAGCATCATTAATAGCGACACAGGACTTACATCCCTGAGCATCGGGTCGAGTGCAGGTGACTTGCTGTCCAAGATTATTGGGATTATTGCCCTTGCGTTGTTTACGACTAAACCAGCAAGAACATGGTTTCAAACGATTCATACGATGCAGAAGAATGAGAAAAAATGAATTCGAGCTGGAACGATTTAAATAATTTAGCTTGTGCATTTCTGACGTCCGTTTCCGAGCCTCAAGCACAGACGTTGATTCTGACCGTAGAGGAAGAACCTNCCAGTTATTTAGACGACGATACTGAAGGAGTGATCAAACAAGCGAACAAAGACACCTCACTGAATCTCGAACTCCAGACCATTCACATTCAATTCGAGCCCTATATTGCCTATAGCATTCGCGCTGAATCAGGGGCCCGGAACACTACTGACGAACAGTTTACGGGCACCCTGGCACGGCTATACACAAAGTCACACTTTCTTGACTATGTTCGCGCCACATCTCTCGACTCAAATGCTCAGGCTTACCACTTCGGGCTCTTATGCATTGAACATGTTATTGATGTCATCACACCAAACCAACCTACTATTTGGAACCTTACCGACGCGGCTCCGAATTAGCCGGTCGAGTATTGTAGTAAGCCTGTATTTCTCTTCTTTGCACCTGAACTCAAAATAAGGACGCGAACAACAACTACGATTTCTCCGATAGTTGCAATAAGATTCCATGTGTCGACTTAGGGTGAACAAAAACTGTTGGGGCTCCTTCGCCAATTAATTGCGCGCCGCCATCTTTCATATCGGCACAAGTAGCGGCGAGATCATCAACCTCAAAAGCGATGGTGTGCATCCCTTCACCTCGCCCAGCAATCGCTTTACCGACTGCCGAATTTTCGTCTGTGGGCGCTACCACTTCAATAAATCCGCCATTCGGCAAATTAAAAAACGCCTGTTTTATACCTAACGCGTCACTTTCATCTATTCGATCAAGCACAAGTCCTAGCCGATCTCTGTATGTCGCTATTCCTTCATCGAGGTCATTTACTCGCACAACGAGATGATCATATCCTGTGATCGCCATTTTTTTGCTCCCTTTGTTTTTGCTTAGATTTATTTTTGATTATTCGCATGTAAGTAACTATAACACCGCCCCATCGCTGACTCATTGATGGTTCAAAGCATTTTTTTTGCGCCTTCGACTGTAGAAGCGCACAATGGAGACACAAGCTGGTTAAGGAGCGATTATGATTACGGCGACATTCGCTAGAAACGAGATCGAACCACTCCTAAACGTACTCATTCAACAGCTAGCGACAGAGGGACGGTCTACGGAACGAGCGATCTACTCTCACATCCAAAAAGGCCTCCAATCGGCCCAATACGAGAGAGAACTTACGCAGTCTTTAAAAAATCTGTATTCAACGATCTACGTTGGTTTTAATCTGTCCGATGAAGCTGTCATTCTTCTAGAAAGGATCCTGCAAAAAGTGAATAACGTGACAGCTCTCATGAATAGGCGCCCCACGTCTCTACACTAACCGCCGNCATGCCATCAACTGTACATAATATTTTTCGTTATCCCGTAAANAGTACTCTCGGAGAGTCACTTGAATCCACTGTACTGACTCAAAAAGGTATTCCCGGCGATCGCGGCTGGGCGATACGCGAGGAAAATATAGGGGTACATCGAGGAGCCAAACGATTCCCGGAACTCATGCATGTTTCCTCTCGCTATGTTCAAAACCCGACCGCAAATGCTCCTATACCCCCCGTTGTACTGAAATTCCCAGATGGAACATCCTTAGANACGCGCTCTGGTGATGTTGACTCTGAATTAACGAAGCGCCTCAAAAAGAAGGTCTCAATATGGCCAATACTTCCCAACGCGGTGCGCAACAANCCCAGCAATGCGGATCTGGTTGATGCGTTCCAAAGACCGCACGAAACTATTGCTAGACAAGATCTATACGAGACGGTCCCAGGACATCACTTCGATGCTTTTCCCTTGCTGATCATGACGACAAATTCGTTAAACTCTATTACGAAACTTTTGCCGCAATCAAAAATTGATTGGCGTCGGTTTCGGCCAAATCTAGTTATTGCCAATTCCGGACCAGGTGACTTTCCTGAATTCGATTGGATAGGCAAAGAACTCATTTTCGGCAACATCCTTGTGAAAGTTCACATGGCCTGCCCTCGATGCATAATGACTACTCTTCCCGTCGACAATCTTCCTGCTGACGATGAAGTACTAAACACGCTGAGAAAGCATACTGACAGCAACCTNGGAGTATACGCGTCTGTAGTTTCTTCCTCCGAAGATGTCATATCTATTGGGGACACGGTAGTCATCAGTGATTGACGTGAGACTCNCCTAATGACTCAAAATTTACTTCGCCAGACATTATGTCAGCCTTAATAGTTATAGGTCTAACAAGTTCTTCTCTTAAGAGATAGCGCGCTAGCGGATTTTCTATATTCTGTTGTATCGCACGCTTAACTGGGCGTGCTCCATACTCAGGATCATAGCCCACCCGCCAAATATAATCGCGAATGTCAGATGTAAATTCTAATCGAATCCCCTGAGTCGAAACTCTTTCACACAATTGATCCAACTGCATATCAGCGATTGCCCCCACTTGCTCCTTATTAAGCCAACGGAAAACGACAAGCTCATCTATGCGATTTATAAATTCAGGCCGAAACTGCACTTTGACCGCACCAATTATATGGCTTTTCATTTCGTTGTAACTTTCCGGGCAAGCAGATTCTTCTCCGGAAGCACAACCCAGATTGGAAGTCATAACAATTACAGTATTTCTGAAGTCCACTGTTCGACCATGACTATCGGTAAGACGGCCATCATCGAGAACTTGAAGTAAAATATTAAAAACATCCGGATGCGCTTTTTCGATCTCATCCAACAAAACTANGGAGTAAGGCTTACGCCGAATCTTTTCCGTTAGGTATCCACCCTCCTCAAAGCCGACATATCCAGGAGGCGCTCCGATCANCCGTGACACCGAGTGTTTCTCCATAAACTCAGACATATCCAAGCGAACGATAGCGTCCTCTCTATCAAATAAAAAATTCGCTAGTGCTTTAGTCAGCTCGGTCTTTCCAACCCCTGTGGGGCCTAGAAATAGAAAAGAGCCGTTCGGTCGATTCGGATCAGATAACCCTGCTCGCCCTCTTCGCACAGCATCGGCCACCGCCACCAACGCTTCTTCCTGTCCAACCACTCGCTCATGCAGAGTAGACTCCATCGAGAGCAGCTTTGATCTCTCTTCCTCTTGCATTCGGGTCACAGGAATCCCTGTCCAGCGGGAAAGAATCTCTGCGATCTCTCCATCAGTCACCGCACTTCGAAGAAGTTTGAAATCGTTCTCTCCATCGAGTTCACGTGTATTCATTTGTTTCTCAAGTTCTGGAATCGTCCCATATCTAAGCTCAGACATACGTTGCAAGTCTCCAGACCGCTGAGCAGTCTCGAACTCAACCCGAGCTGACTCCAAATCCTCTTTCACTTGTTGAGATTGTTGGACCGCTGATTTTTCTGAGGTCCATATCTCGTTTAGATCANCGTACTCCTTATCGAGACTGGCTATGGAAACATCAAGTTCGTTACGTCGAATATTCGATTCCTCATCCGTCTCTTTGCCCAAAGCTTCACGTTCGATCTTAAATTGAACTAGTCTGCGAGACAGACGATCCATCGATTCCGGCATTGAGTCCATTTCTATCCGCATTCGACTTGCCGCTTCATCCATTAGGTCAATCGCCTTGTCCGGCAGACGCCTATCAGCGATATAGCGATCCGAAAGTACTACGGAAGAGACCAACGCATTGTCCGTAATCGCTACCCCATGATGAACTTCATAGCGTTCTTTTAACCCCCTCAAGATTGCTATAGCAGCTTCGATATCTGGCTCATCGACCTGTACGCGCTGGAAACGACGTTCCAGAGCTGAATCTTTTTCGATATGTTCTCGATATTCATCCAGCGTAGTTGCGCCAACACAATGCAAGTCTCCCCGGGCTAATGCCGGCTTCAGCATATTACCAGCATCCATCGCACCCTCTGCCTTACCCGCTCCTACCAAAGTATGAATCTCATCGATAAAAAGAACGACTTCGCTTTCGCTCCTNGCAAGTTCATTAANTAAAGATTTAAGCCGTTCTTCGAACTCACCGCGAAATTTCGCTCCGGCAATCAGCGCTGCCAGATCNAACGAGAGAAGACGTTTACCCTTTAAACCATCTGACACTTCGCCATTGACTATGCGTTGCGCTAANCCTTCCACAATGGCAGTTTTACCAACACCAGGTTCACCAATCAAAACCGGGTTGTTCTTGGTACGGCGTTGCAATACTTGAATGGTTCGCCGAATTTCCTCGTCTCGTCCTATTACGGGATCGAGCTGTCCTCGCTCAGCACGCGAAGTAAGATCAACGGTGTATTTCTCGATCTCCTCCGCGCCTGACACAGGATCGGGCGTCCCGACGGTGGATCCTCCTCGAACATCATCTATAGTCGCCTGAATTAAACGTTCCGTTAAACCAGCAGAAATTAGCGCCTTCGCTTCCACCCCACCTTTAACAAGAACAGCAAGAAGGAAAATCTCACTAGAAATGTACGTGTCGTGTCGTTCCTGCGCTAACTTATCGCTGATATTCACAGCCCGCTGCAAATCTTTTGAGACTTGTATGTCCCCATCAATTCCTTCCACTTGAGGAATTCGGCCCAATATTGCTTCTAGCGAAACCAAAAGCGTATCTAGTGAGGCTCCNGCTTTTTCGACAACCCGTCTGACTCCATCTGACGGACGGAGTAGCTCTAACAGAACATGTACAGGTTCNACAAATTGTTGCTCTAGGCCCACCACCCGACTTTGCGCGTCTGCTAACGCCANTTGTAATTTAGTGGTCAGCTTATCTATACGCATAGGATGTCGCCTAATTCATGGTTCTCCCCATAAGATGGGGTTAGACAACTGAATTTAAAGTGGCNNTCACCTATAAATAGCTTCAATGATTTAGTACTAAAAAATAAGCCCCAAAAACTATTGAACCGTACGCCTTTCCACCAGAGACTATTTTGATCCAGTTGGTACTTCGCTAAAAGGTATACCTTTATCCAATCTAACATCCTGTGGAAGACCAAGCACTCGCTCTGCCAATATATTTAACATGATCTCATCAGAACCACCGGCAATTCGTCCTCCCGGCGCCCCCATAAAAGTCCCTGGATAAAGACCGGCGTAATCGTCAAAGTCTGCATCCCAAATAGCNCCGGACATCTCTAACAAATCGATGGAAAAAGAAGCCATATCTTGCGTTTTCGANGCTCCTACTAATTTTCCGATTGAATTCTCGGGACCAGGTGTTTCCCCTTTCGAAAGGGCAGTCATCGATCGATAACCCGTATACTTAAGGCCAGATTCCTGGCAATACCAATTCGCCAACTTAGCACGCACATTGGTGTCTTCTATCGCCGGCCGATCATCTATCGTCACCTTCTGAGCCAATCGGAATACTTGTTCAAAACCAACTCCCATTCCCCCTCCGCCGATCGCAGCTCGTTCGTTCATCAAGGTTGTAATTGCNACTTGCCATCCTTGACCTACCGCGCCTAGACGCTGACTGTCTGGTATACGCACATCGGTAAAGTAAACCTCGTTGAAATTCGCTCCACCAGAAATTTGCTTGATGGGCTTGATCTCAATTCCTGGGGACTTCATATCAAGAAAAAAGTAGGTTAAACCCTTGTGTTTAGGTTCGCTTGGATCCGATCGCGTAACCAANATTCCGTAGTCGCTAAAGTGGGCTCCGGAGGTCCATATTTTTTGTCCATTTATAATCCACTCATCGCCATTCTTTTCAGATCTCGTTCGCAGCGCTGCTAAATCAGACCCTCCGGCTGGCTCACTGAATAGTTGACACCATATGTGCTCACCAGAGGCCAAGGGAGGTAAATGCTCCCGTTTATGTTCTTCCGACGCCCAACTCATCATAGTCGGAGCGGCCATACCCTGACCTATTGCAAACACACCCCCAGGCAGAGAAAATTTGCTCTCCTCCTGGTTCCATATGACTTGTTCAATGGGACTTGCATCTCGACCACCGTATTCTTNCGGCCATCGAATACACGCCCACCCAGCCTCATATTTGCGTTTTTGCCATAGCTTGGCTTGCGCGATTTCATCCAGACCTTCAAGTTCTTCAGTAGTTGGTATATTTGCGCCTAACCATTCGCGAGCCTCTTCTCGAAATGCGCGTTCTTCTTTCGTATCACTAAAGTCCATAATGATTTCCTTATATTGTTTCAGCGACGTTTCGTTGTTCAACTGCCGCTATCAATTTATCTTGCCACCAGCCCTCACTTCCTATCGACACCGATAAAAGTTTCGACCGCCTATAATGGAACTGGCAATCAAATTCCCAGGTGAATCCCATGCCCCCATGCGTTTGAATATTTTCCTTNGACGCAAAATAGTATGCTTGTATCGCACTCACACGGGATGTCGCTGCTGCTATGGGTAAGTCTGCAGCCCCTGTTGAGAGAGCCCAAGCACCATAGTAACCATTCGATCGAGCCAGTGTATTTTTTACATAGACATTCGCTAACTTGTGCTTGATCGCTTGGAATCCCGCTATCGGGCGTCCAAACGCGTAACGACCAAGGGCATACTCCTTAGCCTGGTCCAGAGCCGCCTCGGCTCCACCGATTTGTTCCCACGCGATCAGTATTGCAGCCCGATCGAAGAGTGTTTGCGTAAGGGACCANCCTTCTCCAGCNGCACCCAAAGGCTCCGATATTGTGCTGTCGAAATTAATCGATGCGTGCGACCTNGTTGGATCAAGGGTCTGCACGACGACCGGGGTCATATCCGCAAGATCCACCAACCGCAAGCTTGCCCCATCACCGGACCCATTTCTGACAACCACTACCACAAAATCCGCTATNTCTCCGTCTGGAACNGGCACTTTAATGCCGTTCACNTTATCTCCCTCAAGATTCGTCTCGAGCGTATGGGGTGACGGTCGCCCTCCAGATTCAGACAACGCAAATGTTCCTATCGCTTCACCAGTGGCTAATTTCGGCAACCACCGTTCCTTTTGCGCTGAACTCCCAGCTAGCAATAAGGCTTCCGTCGCAAGATATACAGAAGACGAAAACGGGATTGGTGCTACAGCTCTACCTAATTCTTCAGCAATTACNCACAGCTCAAGATAGGTTAGCCCTAATCCACCGTATTCCTCCGGTATCACAGTGGCCATCCATCCCATATCCGCTATTTTTTTCCACAACTCCCCGTCGTGGGATCCATTCCCATCAAGTACTTTTCGGACCGCACTCGGCGGACAGTTGTCTTTGAGAAAACCATTTGCTTGTTCACGTAGCAAATTTTGTTCTTCCGAGAACTCAAAATTCATTTACCGCCTCCAGGTCTGGTTTTCAGTAGTGATGTCTCGATTGTAACGCGAACCTATAACTTTGCGAGTTCCTAAAAAGAACCCCTTCTTTATGACGACTCACTTGCACACTTGGTGCCTGGCCGCGACACTTAGCTCCATGGACTTTACAAAGTTTGGTTTTATACGAGTTGCAGCGATTGCGCCAGGGGTGGTTTTAGCTAACCCGAAAAAGAATGCATCTCTTCTATGCAATATTTATGACGACGCTCGACAAAGAGATGCCTCGATCATCGTCACTCCAGAATTATCTTTGACGGGCTACAGCTGCGAGGATTTATTCCATACAAGCGATCTTCTCGAATCAACTCGAATTGCACTGAAGACTATAAGTAGACATACCCAACAGAACATTCTTATCGTCGGTGCTCCATGGCAATTGACCGACGGACGACTACTGAACTGCGCCTTCGTTTGTACCAACGGCAAAATCGTTGGAGCGGTCCCCAAAACAGCACATCCGAATTACGGAGAATTCTACGAACAACGCTGGTTTTCATCCGGAGGGGACGTAGTCGTACAAATTGCCGATAGAGAACTCGGTTCATTTCCTTTAGCGAGGGATCAGCTGTTTGCNGTACCAAATTCTCACGGCGACGAAATATTTTTTGGGATTGAGATCTGTGAAGATTTATGGAGCCCAAGATCGCCTAGTTCAGAGCATGCGATTGCCGGAGCCACCATTATTATCAATCCTTCAGCAAGCACTGAACTTATTGCAAAAGCCGACTACCGCCGCGAACTTGTAAAAATGCAAAGCGCTAAGACCCTCAGCGCATATATCTATGCCGGCTCCGGCTCATCCGAATCCACTAAAGATGTAGTTTACGGTGGTCATCTGCTCGCAGCAGAAAATGGCGTATTACAAGCCCAGAGTGAACGCTTCACTTTGAGTACATCTTCCATTTTTTGCGATATCGATATCGCAAAATTACGCCACGAACGCTTGATCAATACCACATTCAACCAGCTTCCTCGAACTATGAACTATGTCACCACCCCTACCAGCGAAAGCGTGCCCATCAATGCGATAAACAAAGAGTATTCGATGCGACCGTTTGTACCCCGTCAATCTGAAGAACTCGTGGATAGAGCTTCTGAAATTCTTGCTATACAAACGACCGGATTAGCTAGGAGAATGGCGTCCATCGACTGCTCCCAGTTAGTCATCGGACTTTCCGGCGGGCTCGACTCCACACTTGCTCTACTCGTCTGTTTAGAAACGGCTGATCGTTTAAATCTCCCGCTAACAGCGATTTATGCCATTACGATGCCAGGCCCTGGAACAACCGAACATACCTTAGAAACGGTCCGGGCACTCGCAGAAACAACTAAAATACCCCTACAAGAAATACCGATTCACGCTGCGGTGGAACAACATCTCGAAGACCTCGAACATACGGGCGAACCGGATATCACATTTGAGAACACTCAAGCGAGAGAACGAACACAACTTCTTTTTGATACTGCAAACATGAGGAAAGGCTTGGTGGTCGGAACTGGCGACTTGTCGGAGCTCGCACTCGGTTGGTGCACGTTTAACGCCGATCATATGTCGAATTACAACGTCAACGTGAGTGTGCCTAAAACTCTCATCTCATATCTAGTCCAGTGGTATGCAGATCACAAGGCTAGCGAAACCTTAAAAAAGGTTCTGATACGAGTTCTGGAAACACCTATCACACCAGAGCTTATTCCGACAAAAACTGGTCAAATCTCTCAAGTGACAGAAGACATTATCGGACCTTACGAACTCCACGATTTCTTTCTTTATCACATGATACGAACCGGTGCTTCGGTTGAAAAAATATTTATATTGGCAGGCTTAGCTTTTGCGGATAAGTTTTCATCGGAGGAAATCAAAAAGTGGCTCGGCGTATTTATCCAACGCTTCTATCAACAGCAGTTCAAACGAACCACTTTGCCTCCCGGACCAAAGGTAGGCACTGTCAGTTTATCCCCACGGGGCGATTGGAGAATGCCTGACGAAGTGAACGTCTCAACTCTTCTGGACGCCGTCTCAAATATATCCACCGATTAATGTATTCACTCTAAAGATACTTGTATGCAAAGACTCATCTACTGCTTTATTACTTGTTTTTATTCTGCTGTCGCACACAGCTCAGATCTACNTTACTGTGGTGATGAAGGCGTGTGGGTGCAAACATTAGGATCAGGCGGGTTAGAGCTTGATAACGAAAGAGCAGCGGCAGCATACCTGGTATGGATAAATAATCGAGCACGCGTACTTGTAGATGCCGGTTCTGGCACTACACTGCGTTATGACGAAAGCGGTGCTGATTTCAACGACCTTGATGCGATTCTTTTATCGAATCTCCAAATAAATAGATCGGGAGATCTGGCCAGCCTCATTGCAGGCTCCAAAAATCTCGGTCGTGAACGCCTTCTACCTATACTTGGTCCTGTGGCAAGTTCTGTTAATGTTTCAACCAAACTCCACGTAGAGCAGTTGATGGGACCAGAAGGAGCTTTTAGTCATCTAGCAGAGTTCCTAACATCCCGTAACCCTAGCGGCTACAAAATTTCCGTCAGAGAAGTCCCAGCTAAAGGTAATCGAGTATGGTCTCGCTTTAATAGCCGCGACATGAAGATTTCTGCAATACCGATTCATCATGCCGACGTGCCAACTCTTGCGTGGCGCATTGAGGTGGACAACAAATCTATCGTTTTCGCTGGCGGATTCAGCAACTTAAAAGATGTTGTTGCTAAATTTGCCATAGATAGCGATCTNCTCGTGGTAACCCATGCGATTCCGGAAGGTGCCCGCGGCACCGCACGGGATAAATATGTAGTGCCTTCGCAAATTGGCCGTATTGCGGCAGCTGCAAACGCTCGGATTCTTTTGTTGGGGGGACGTCACACCCGCACGCAAGGGGTTGAATCAATCACCCAAAAAGCGATTGAATCTATCTACGAAGGCGCCTTAATTTTCGGTGGCGAGCTAGAATGCTGGNGACTTTAATTTAGACCGATATCGGGATGTAGACCAACAAACCATAATTCGTATACATGAACCTATTAAAACGACCATGAGATCAAGAGAGGAAAAGACATGGAGCTAGATACCGGAATTTGCGACGAACTTCTAAAAACAACCCGTGCGGTACGAAAACGTCTNGACTTAACGCGTCCCGTGCCGAAGGAAATTATCCAGGAATGTCTCGAAATCGCTGTTCAAGCACCTACCGGCTCCAACAGTCAAGGTTGGCGCTGGTTAATCGTAGATGAACCAGAAAAACGCAAAGCACTTGCCGATCTATATCGAAAGGCAGGCGAACCATACCTTACCGGCGCAAGCGAGCAAGCAAACCAAGGCGACGATATACAAACACAGCGGGTCTTCAACTCTGCCGTGTATCTCATGGACCATCTACACGAGGTACCGGTCCATGTGATTCCATGTCTGACCGGAAATGCTCCCTCTGGGGCAATGGGAGCAGGTTACTTTGCATCCATTTATCCAGCAGTTTGGAGTTTTCAACTTGCACTGCGTGCCCGAGGTCTTGGTAGTTGTTTAACGACGTTACATCTTGCCCATGCGGAGGAGGCGGCCGAGCTGCTCAATATTCCGCAGGACGTTACACAAACTGCACTATTACCAGTGGCTTATACGTTAGGCACAAATTTCAAGGCNGCCTCACGTCCNCCTATCGAGGAAATCACTCACTGGAATAGTTGGTAATCAAAAAATATATCCGTACATCGTATTGTGTTCATGAAGATAACGATTACCTGTTTGGAGCGTGCAATCGTTCTTTGATTGAAGTTTCAAATTCTGGAAAACGAGTTGCAAGATCTTCGAGATCGAAAGTCTCTGACAGAACAATATTCCCTTCTTGCTCAAGCAGGTATTGAAAAGCTTGGACGATCACCCATTCGTGCGTGAACTGCCTTCCTGAGACACGCTTGTAAAAAACTGAGGACAAATACACTCGGTAGTGAATTTGACNNTGAGTACCAACAACGACTTCGTACGAACTGCGTTCGGNGGTNGCTTCGATCAAGGTCACACCTATCAATTTATTTCTTATCCCAATGTAATTGCTTTGCCTACACGAACAGGTGGTTTTATTTACCTACTCTAGTAACTCGGATATGGGTCTTTTCCGGCTAATCGAAATGTAACCGTGCTAATTTGAGCGAAACTGGGAACCGCCACACCATCTTTCCTTGCTGGACTGAAGTGCCATTGTCTTACATAACCCTGCGCNGATTTCTCAAATATTCCTTCCGGCTGAGCCGAGATAACCTCCACGTTTTCTACATATCCCTCCACTGTGACGTCGTATTGCAGAACCACTGACCCTTCTATGCCTTTTTCCTTGGCGNCAGATGGATACAAAAGATTGGGAGTTGCAGACAAAACCGCTGGCCGCATTGATGATGCACAGGCAGCAACGAGACAGACAAAGAGTAAGCCAAATAATCGATATTTCACGCCGCTTAGATTAACACTGTTATGCTTCTTATATGGAAAGGCAAATAGTGCTCGTACTGTATTTAGGTAGTTCAGCCTTGGATTCTGATGTGAAAGCCTGGGCACTTTACGACGGCACGGCGCGCTCCAATCGTATGGCCGGTGATAGCGACACGCCCCCATACTCGAGCGGATTAGAAGCGCTGAAGGATGGCTGGAGACTGATACAAGCATCTCCATTGACGCCGCACCATAGAGGTGACGAATTTCGCACCGGATATCTCAAGTTTGAATTTTTCTTTGAAAAGATCGTGAAGAGTGACTGAATCAATGAAGCTTGACACACGAGCCATGGCAACGTTTGTAGCTCGTGGTTTTTTAAGATTCGACGGCATAGTACCTGAGACTCTTAATAATCAATTTCTCCGGGACGCCGCCAACTCCAGTCCATCACACAAAAACCATTCGACATCTGACAAAGCGAATTATGCTGCCGATTCTATGTCTGAAGATGGTATTCCTGAAGTGCCAGCAGGGACCAATATCAACAACGCTTATCCTAAAGACTCGACACTGGGATCCATCGTTAATTTACCCAAAGTCCGAGGAATGATTGAAAGTCTGGTAGGTAGTCAATCTCGCCTAGACCATCACTTCTTACACATGACCTTTCCCGAAGAATATTATGAGGCTACCAACCGACCCCCAAGATCCCAGAATACTCACCAGGATTCTACGATCGATNCTCGAACTGCATTTGATATACAACTTTTCTACTTTCCTCATGAAGTGACCCCTGATATGGGGGGTACACGTTTTATCCCTGGAACCCACTTACGTATTGTTAGTGAAGCGGCAATTGGGCGATATCAAAACATACTTGGTCAGCAGCACGTCGTGTGTCCTGCAGGTACAATTATTGCTATGCATCACGGAATTTGGCACGGCGGAGGTTACAACCACTCCGACCAGCCGCGATATATGTTCAAAATCCGTCTGGCGCCGTCGTCTAGACAGTACAGACTATGGGACACCTCTGATCTACAAGTTAAGGATCACAAACAACGCCCTATTTTTTTTAAAAAAAACAAATCAAACCCTGAAGANGTGTCTTCTATCCTCGTAAAACCTGAACCGTGGTTTGAGCAAGATACGGGGCGAATCGAGTACATCAATCGAATTCATCTCTGGCGCTATTTAATAGGTGATGAAGCGTTTGATGCAGATTATTGGGTCACCCGCATCGAAAATGAGTACTAACATACTAGAGCTGTCGCACACTCACCAATAATTGCTTGTAACTGGTCTTCTTTCGACTGAAACATGGTTACCAGTTCAAATTGACTTCGAGCCCGATTCAAATTTTGATCCGAATAGTCCACCTTAAAATACCGGTTTCCATTCAGGAAATCCGTCAGAAATCGAANACCTAACATAAAGCTCATATAGGCAGGAGATCGAACATAGGATAGAACGACTTGTTTATTGAGTCTTTTTGGCTGATATGCAGAAAAAAAACCTTCAATCACTTTACCCAGTCGCCCAACGTCTACCGACGCCGAAATCGATTCCTCTCCCCCGATTGTCGTCGAGCGTAGCAAGTCCCCAAAATCCCATATCGGATCGCCTATCATGATCGTATCAAGATCCACCACATGTGTAGCTTTCAATACAGATGGGTCGAATAGCAAATTGTTCGTTTTGCAGTCGCCGTGGATTACTTGAANCTCTGTCTTTGCGTCTATCAGATTGTTTCTCTGGATTTCGATAAATGCCACCTCTTCAGACACGTNCCCATCTGTTATCTGTTCATCGAACTCTCTTAAATACTTATCCATGCGATGAAAATCTTCTATCACTATTTCNGGGACGACATCGACAGTTCTTAAACGACTCAAAACCCTTCCATACATGTTTCCAGCTTCCCACAACAAGTCGTACGGTAGCATTGAAAACGAACGATGTTCGACATANGGATAAATGCGCCACAGATCTCGGTTTTCATCCAACCAATATTTCTTCCNTTCTTTATCCTGAATAGGTTTGACTGCTAGCTCTTGCAATACAGATAACGCAATCTCTAGGTTGCGCATAACAGNTTCCGGACGTNTAAACACATTNCGGTTTACGCGTTGGAGAAAATAGCANNGACCGTCATCATCGACGATATAGCTNGAGTTNATATGNCCGGTGTCTAGAGGCTCTATCTTCCCCGTGATTCCCCAATGAGAAGCGGCAATTCTAGGTTGCATGAGGTCTAACAAGCACTACGGGTAATATGTACTCACCATAAGGTCCCAGCAAGTCCAAACGCGGAGATTTTCCATCTAACCAATTTTTTGCCAACTGATTTAATGCGATCGATGCAGCTTCCAACTCTCTAATTTCTGGATATTTCGAAGCAATCGAAGAAAAAGCTTTTCGTTGTAATTGCCAGTTTGTTAACCACCCCGTGATATCTGATCCCCGTCGTACATCAGCCGAAAACCTGCGTGTTGCTATGCTTTCTGGAGCAATCCTATCAATAACACGGGTTAGTGAGGTGTTTAGGTTATAGGGCCGCTTCAGATCGCTTTCTCCAATGCCGTTTATTCGAGCCTTCATCACACTAGGTCCTAACAAACGGAGGTACCATTTCACAGGCTCAAGCATTTCTATGAGATAACCTACCTCTTCGTAAACGCCGAGTCGCGGGTCTGGAATCTCAACACCAAATCGCACTATTTTTTTTTGGTGATATTCCATCCGATCGTAAAGATTATCAACGCCTGAATACTGGCACGTAGTCCAAAATAGTTCCGCTATCGCCGGTAATCGACTCCACAACCTCACATCGACAATATCGTCACTGACCAATTCTGAAAATAAACACGCTTCACCACCCAAATTTCGACCAGCTTTCCTGTTAGGGAGTGATGGCAAACTACTCGATTTTTCCAACCAATCTAAACTATCTCCCACGTGGGAAAACCGAGCATCTCTTTTTAGGGACCCATTAGCCTTTTGCAGAGCGCTTCCGCTGGCCCCAGGATCGAAACCATAATGTGCATCTGCCGGGAAAAAAAGGTCAAGATAGTATGGCGCAGATAGTAAGGAGTCATACCCCGCTTCAATTGCCACATCACGAGCATGTACGCCTCTCCAACACTGAACTACGACATCTAAAGGAAGATCTCTATGTAATACTTCATCCCACCCAATTGGTCGTTTCCCTAAATTTCTTAATATCTTCGTCACGTGTTTATTAAAGACCGCCTGAACATCCACCAAGTCCGAAATGTTCTGGTCTTTCATGAACGTTTGAATTGAAGAAGATTTTTTCCACCAGCTGAATTGAACTTCATCACCGCCAAAATGGACGTAGTCGTCTGGAAATACCTCCGCAAGATCTTCAAACAACAACTCTAACGGCCTATCCAATAGCCCTGTCGGATCCAAACATGCGTCATGCGCACCAAATTTATTTGAAGGCCCTTCAACCAATTCCGTTCCCCATTCGGGATGAGCCACCAACCAACTAGTCACATGACCCGGGCAATCTATTTCGGGAACGACACGGATTCCACGATCAGCAGCAAAGTTAACCAAGTCCCGGAGTTCGTCCGGCTTATAATGTTTCGACGAGGCTAGTTCCGGATATCGAGATGACCAAAAACGAAAGCCTTGGTCATCGGTCAAATGCAGATGCAATACATTCAATTTAAAGTAAGCCATCACATCGATGGTTCGTTTCAACGTACCTATTTCAATGAAATGTCGAGCGACATCTAGCATTAAACCACGCCAAGGGAAGCGGGGCTTATCTTCGACTATCGCAACCGGAAAGGTTCCATTGTCTTCAAGCTGCTCCAAAGTGCTAAGGCCCGCCAAACATCCCCATTGAGATTTGGCCTTTAGTTCTACACCTGTTTCGGTGATCGATAGCGTGTAGGCAGCATGGTCGTTAAGGGCTGGGTAACCTGAACTTTCGTCATTACACTCCACTAGCAAGGGCACACAAAAGGGCAGCCGGGCATAAGCAGATTGGACTCTAGGGGGACACTTTCCAGTGAGTTCTCCACCATTCCATGTGACACGTAACGACCGTTCCTGTTTCACCATCGATGGTTGTGGCAACAAATCGAAAGATCTCGAAGAAATCGTAACCATGCGTGTTAATTCCCTTTCTTTCGACTCTATCTTGATAAAGAAGCAGTGTCCTTTTGACGATTATGCGTTATCCGAAATCCCCAATCCCGCCCTCCAATGAAGGATCTCTATCGCAGCGACGGCGGCTTCGATCCCCTTATTGAAGTCATCGTTAGCTGATCGAGAGTCGGCTTGCCCAATATCGGTAACGGGAAGGATCTCATTAATAATAGGAATACGGTGTTCTCTGGAAACCTCCCCGAGACCCCGCACGCATTCATCAATAATCATCTCAAAATGCATCGTGTCGCCTTTCAACACGACACTAAAACAGATGATTGCATCTGGCGGGGATGCTAGAACTGCCAGTTCACCAGCGGCATAGGGAAACTCAAATGTCCCTGGGAGCGTATGTGTATCGATTTCCCTTATGCTGCAATCACGAAGTACTTCTACGCATTTTGCACACATAGATTTAACCTGCTTTGGATACCACTTAGAAAGTAGGATCGCTATTCGAGCATCCGGTAGTTGGGGTAATTGGGTTAAATCAAGAGCTTCTTGTGCCATATTTTATTCCTTCGAGAAAAGAATTCTGATTCTACTCGGGTGTCAATTCAAGACGTAGATGTCCTTCGTCATTTATTACAAAACGATGTTTTAAATAGAACTCAACATTCAAATCGTCATTAATTGACACCCGTCGACCACCCTTCGCCTCGGCCAAGCCAAGCGCGTGGCCCAATAGCCAACCTCCCAACCCTTTTCCCTGAGCGATGGAAGTCACTCGCACTCTATCAATAACAAACTCGGTATCAGCCTCGCGTCGCATCTGGTAGCCGCCAAGTATTTCCTTATCTAGCTTAGCGACACGAACATATGTCAGATCATTCAGACAAGTACTCACGCCAAATATTTTGGATAAACTGTCACTCGTCGAAGGGCGAAAGATAGGAACATCTCGAGGTTTTTCAAAAAGCCTTACAGTCATAACCCTTCCGTGCCCGGATCCCCTTTAAAAGGCCCCACCACTTCAGGTGAAATCCAACCGCCGTAATATCCTCCCGCCTGAGCTCGAACCATTTCTTTCCCGAGATAGCAGTAGACGCGACCGGGATAAAATGAATACCAACCCTTTATGCTTTCATACTCTCCAAAGGTATCGACATATTGCCAACCAATTTCGTTGCCATTACAACCAACCACGCCTTGTGCAATTCCTTTCCACTCACAAAAATATTCATTCCTATTCAATCCCACCTGTGGGAGCTCGACATCTTCTGGTGGAACATAAATCGTAGGCGCGCCTGCAGTTTCTAAAATCCGAATCGCTTTTTTGGAAAGAACAATCAAGATATCGTCTGTTCGAACCAGCACCTCACGACCCTCTTCTTCGATCCTCGGCGGCCTCGGATAATCCCAAACGGACTCCTGTTCGGGACCAGGTTCGACCGCAAACCGAGGGCGCTTTTGACCGCGGTACTCCCACTTATCGCGCTGAGCAACAACAGCTTTAGTTAATTCCAAAACTTCCACCACCTCGATTTCGAAAAAGCGTTCGGTTTCTTTGTTCTTCCCTCAAAATAACATCCGGTCAACCAAGGAGCTATACGATCGTAGGTTTCCCATTTGGCATCGGGCGTCTCGACGGTTTCCTTTAATCTCGACACATAGTCCACATAGTATTGTTTTGCAAATTTACATCCTTCACTTGTTAGGTGGTTTTCCAATAATTCTCCTCCGCAAGACCTTATTAAGAACTCCGGCCCAGTAATTTCTCGGTATTTGAGTCGTAAAAAGTCGCGTCCTGACGATTCTCGAAGTGTGTCGCTAATCAAATCTAAGTTGACACAAAACGCCACGAATAGGCCCGGCACTACCGCTGCATCCTCAAAAGAAGCATCGTCGCCAAAGTGTTCATTGATGGAGTCAATAATCAAATCAATCTTCCACTTTCATTTGGAACGTTTGAAGGTAGGACCTTCTAACACTTTGATCCTAACACTTGATTCCTAATAAAAGTTCCGTCGCCTATATTTCCAACCTCAAATAACACAGTTACATCACTCAGCTAAGGCATCGTCTTGCAATGTAATACGAAACATTTTGCGATGATGTCCCATAAAATCATTAATGGGCTTATGTTGTGTGGAACGGTTATCCCAAATCACGAGGGTACGGGGAAACCACTTTAATCGAAACGTGTGCTCATCTTTTACGATATGCTCATTCAGAATTTGCAAAACCACCTTCCCCTCGTTTCTACTNAGATTAGCAATTCTTCTCGTAAAGAGGGGATTAACAAATATGGCTGATCTGCCAGTTACAGGGTGACGCCGTATTACCGGGTGAAGAGTCGGCGGGTTATCGCCAAGAACGGAAGCTAATCTTTCTCTNCCGCCGGGTTCCTCTAGACTTTCTCTAAAACCGTACGCAAAGTCATGTTCTGCTTGCAGTCCCGAGACGAAGGAACGCAAAGGTTCTGACAGGGTTTCAAAAGCAGTCGTGGTGCTCGTCCACAAAGTATCTCCTCCAATCTCCGGCAACGTATCTGCGTACAGCAATGTCGTGGAGGGTGGCTTTACTCTAAACGTCATGTCCGAGTGCCATAACTCGATTTTGCTTGGTTTCTCCGGCGTGCTCTCCAATATCTGAACCTCCGGGGTATCAGCGACCGTTGGGTATGCTGGATGAGGTTCTACGCACCCGAACAGCTGCGCAACGCTCAGGAAACGATCCATACTTAAGTGCTGATTACGAAATACAAGTAATTCGTAATTATGCAAAAGGTCACGCAGCCAATTGCCCAAATTCACTTGGCTTAAATCAACATCAACGTATGCTCCTATCGCTGGAGACGCCTTTTGCACTTTCGTCTCGAGAAAACCATTTTTACTATCTGNTGTGATACNCATACGTACACTCAAAACCCACTGTGTATAAGATTCAGCAATTCGGTAACCTAATAATCCCAAACCAAAGTAATTAAGAAAAGAAAATTGGAAACGAAAGAGCAAAAGGAAGGCGTGATACGGTTCTCTTTTGAACAGAAAAAAAGTCGACAGGGGATGAGCCCCGAGATCATCGCTGAACTGAATGCATGGCGCCACATCTTATTCTGCCTCAAGCTTATTGGAGGTAGACTTGACCGATATCAGGGTCTTGGTTTTGGAAATATTTCAGCGCGAGAATCAACCTCCTACTCGACAAACTTCATTATCACGGGATCTCAAACGGGGCATTTTCCAAATCTGAAGTTAAATCAATATGTTAGGATAGAAAAAGCAGACCTCCAAAATTTTCGACTAGTCGCCAACGGCGATTGTTCACCATCTTCCGAATCATTTACACACGCTGCACTGTATCAATCCGATCCAAAGATCAATTATGTATTTCACGTACACTCTCCTGAATTATTCGCTTATTCCACCTCGCTTCTATGTATAGACAAGGATATTCCATACGGCACGCCGGAAATGATGTCCGCAGTTCGAAACTTGAGCCAAGAAAATGCCGCACGCCCATTGATTTTCGCCACTCTTGGACACGAAGACGGTATTTTTGTTGCGGGAACTGACATCGATGAGGTGGGGTCCGTGCTATTAACAACCTATGCTCGAGCACTAAAACGTAATCCACTATGAAAACCACCCCACAATCAATTCGATGGGACAACGGAACACTCGAACTTCTAGATCAGAGACAATTACCGACTTCGGAAATTTACTTAACAATTAAAGATCCGGAATCGGCTGCAGAGGCCATCAAAAATCTCACCGTGCGCGGCGCACCAGCAATCGGGATTACTGCCGCCTTTGGCATGGTGCTAGCTGCAATCCGTAAAGACGACCTTTACCTGGCCGGTGCAATACTTAAAAAGTCACGTCCTACTGCGATCAACCTAAGTTGGGCCGTGGATGAAATGCTTGTAATCGTCAACCAAAAGCCATCCGATTTAGTCGAGAGTCTAGAAAAACGTGCTGTCGGGATCTACCTTGGAGAGATCTCCATGTGCAAAAATATCGGCAAACACGGCGCTGCGCTCATACAACCTGATAGTGGAGTATTGACCCATTGCAATGCAGGTGGCCTCGCGGTAACCGAAATCGGCACCGCCACCGCACCTCTTTATCATGCTCACAGCAAAGGCGTCTCCTTTCGAGTATTCGCAAAAGAAACTCGACCGGTCCTTCAAGGAGCTCGATTAACAGCCTGGGAACTCAACGCCGCCGGGATCGATGTCACGGTCATCTGCGATAGTGCAGACGCCCATCTTATGGCTCTCGGACATATTGATATTGCCATCGTGGGGGCGGATCGGGTCACAGCGAATGGAGATATCGTCAACAAGATTGGAACTCGCTCCTTGGCCATTGCCTGTGCGTACCATGGTATCCCTTTCTATGTTGCATTCCCTTCTTCGACTTACGATCCACAGACCGCTCAAGGCCTTGATGTAAAAATAGAGGAACGTCCATCTAGTGAGGTGACAACTTCCTTACCATTCCCCATTGATGTTCCTGTTAGAAATCCTGCTTTCGATGTGACACCAAACGAACTAGTCACCGGCTATCTAACTGAACACGGCTTGTTCGAGTCCATCGACGAGGCTGTAAAGTGATCCGTTATCGACCACCACAAAAAAAATCGGCTCCTTACATCACTCCCACCGGATATAATCTCTTGAACGATGAACTTCGGCGGCTATGGAAGAAAGATCGACCGAAGATAGTAGAACAAGTTTCCGAAGCTGCTGCCCTCGGGGACCGCTCTGAAAATGCCGATTATATTTACGGAAAGCGCCGACTGGGTGAAATCGATCGACGCATTCGTTATCTATCGCAACGACTCGACGAGTTAATCGTAGTCGACAAAATACCCGGAGACACCAATCGAATTTTTTTTGGGGCACACATCGAATTAACCCGAAAAGATGACACTCGCGTAAAGTACAGGATCGTCGGTCCGGATGAGTTCGATCGTGCCTCGCAATACATCAGTTGCGACTCTCCAGTTGCCAAGGACCTAATTGGAAAACAACTGGGTGATCACGCAAACATACGAATCAACAACACAAATTCCAAATTTGAAATATCAGCAATTTATTACGACGGGAAATAATAGTTTCTGCGTATAAGGTCATAGGTTTACTGATTTTTGTCCAAGGGAGACAGTAATGGATACGCAAAAATTATTTCGAAGTGCCATCATCCTCGGTAGTTTTTCTCTAGCCTCACACGCAGATGATGCTAACCGTACAATTGACCTAGAAGTGGCGCGGGCGGAGTCTCAGGATGTTTTTAATGTCGTCGATATTGATGGAGATGGACTAATTTCACCCGAAGAATTTCAGCAAANTGATCCCCGCAAGGCTCTTGCAAAACAGCGTTACCGGAAAAATTCCGTCCCTAGCAAAACACGACAAAATGGTCGTCCAGGCAGACCGTTGGACGATCCTGGGAAACACATGAAGGGAGACCGTAAACCCACTGGAAAAAACGGACATAGGATGGGACGCCCAGAACACAGGCGCAGCCCCAAACCACCGCATAAGCCCGGGAAAGTACCGCAGGCGAATGAAAGTTTTGATCTCGTTGACATCGATGGCAACGGTGCGCTCTCACGAGAAGAATTCGACGGAAGACGCAAAGTATTTGCTACAGAGGCAAAGAAAAAAATGTTTGCTCGCCTGGATCGGAACGAAGATGGCCAGTTGGATAACACTGAGTTCCCGCCGTATTTAGTGGAATGGGACAACCTTGACACTAACCAAGATGGGCTTTTATCCGTTGAAGAACGTCGTGCAGGCTCGCACTCTCGTAGAGCACTCAAGAAAAACACTTCTGAGTGAACCGCAGTAAGGAGGACTACCTTCCTTCGGACCCTTCGCTTGTGAATTTACTTAAACAGATTACCGATGAGGAGCTAATGCAAAGAGTCGCCCTACAGGATCGAGACGCGTTCGCTGTCCTACTAGACCGTCACGTTGATGGCTTACACACCTACCTCTATCGACTGTGCCATGACCGTTTTGAAACCGAAGATCTTGTCCAAGAGACTTTTTTTCGAATATGGGATAAGGCGAAAACTTGGAAATCGGGCAAGGTACGTTTTAGCACCTGGCTGTATCGTATTGGCTACCACCACTACATCGATGTGGTGAGGCGCTATAAGCCGGAAGACAAAGAACGAAATGTCGACAACGAAGACGGCGCGCTTACTATCGAATCAGAAACCAACCGGCAAGATCACTCAGCACTCTTAAATTCACTAATACACGAGTTGCCCGAGAGACAGCGGACGGCACTCGTTCTGTGTCATATACAGGGCTGGTCAAACGCAGAAGCCGCTACAGTACTAGATGTTTCCACCGAGGCACTTGAATCTTTGCTAGCCCGGGCGCGCCGAGCCCTTCGCAAGAAACTCAGGTCACACCTAGTAGAACTAGATCCATGAACATTACCGAATTTGAAAATCATCTCGACCGTTACGGAGCTAATATTGACAACTGGCCAAAGGAACTTTCCAAAGCCGCTTTATTGCTAATCAACAGCGATTCTAAAGACGCTCGGAAACTGCATGAAAGTGCCAAGCAGATGGAAAAAATCCTAGACGGGTTTAAACAACTTCCAGCGTCTGATGGTTTAAAGAAATCTATCCTAAACCGAATACGCTTTCAGTCGCCGAAGACTCTCGACAACAGTNTTTCTGACCGCTTCGCGCAATGGATGATGGGTGCTGTATGGCGCCCAACTCTCTGTGCCATTGTTCCTCTGGTACTCGGGTTTTCNACCGGGCTTTCGAATATAGGAGAGTCAATCGATAACGGACAAAACGACTTAAACGAAACAGTTGCACTGCTTGCCTTCGCTGATTTCATGTCTACCGAGGAGGATTCCGAAATACCATGAAAAAGAAATGGCTCATTTTGGGAATAATGATTTCTATCACGGTAAATCTCATATTTGTGGGGTTCGTCATCGGAAAATACACCAGTGGCCAAAAGGCGCTAACACCTACCAAATCTCTTATCGGACTGCCTCCCTATACAAATCTCCACCGGGATCGAATGGACGGCAAAATATTTATGGAAAGAAGACACAAACAAGCAGCGATGCGGACTAGACTCGCCGGGATACTCGCCGAGATTCAACCAGTCCAAGACAGTATCGAGATGGCTATATTGGCTCGACCCTATGATCAACAAGCTTTAGAGCAAGCGTTTCTCGACTTTCGAAANCTTCTCGGAATTAGTCAAGAACAAAGCCATAGGCTTTTGGTGGAAGACATNTCAAGNATGACTTATGACGAACGGGCTCAGTTTGTAGAGCAAGCACAAAGAAGAACCCTTCCCTTCCGTGAGCGAAAACATCCGGAACGCCGCCGTGGTCCCCGTTAAAAACACCCGCTGATAGAGCACTCACTCACCTCTCTAATGCCCGTGCTTTCAACTTAATACGGGGCTTCTCCGTCACTGCCANTCCAGTAGGTGTCTTGGTTTTTACGATCTCGATTAGTCTTGTCACTAGTTCATCGATGTCTATACCGAAGGAGAGGAGCAACTGTGAACAGATCTGCAAACAAGCTATATCTTTTTGCAGGTCAACGGCCGTTTTTTCAAATTCAGTATCAACGCCTAATTCGTTCGCTCGCTCATTCACAATCGCCTCAAACGTATCTCGTATCTGCGGTTCTGCCTCTAATAGAGCCCAACTCATAATCTTTCGAGCATCGGGTTTCCCACTAAAATTGCGCCTAACCGATTCACATAAATGCTTATAGAGTCCTTCTTTGTTTTCAAAATAATGATAAATCATGCGCTTATTGCTTCGCGCAGCAGTTGCAATCTGATCGATTCGAGTTCCATAAAAACCACCAGCAGCAAACTCTCNCCAGGCTGCCTCAATAATATCGCTCGCTGTTTTACCCTTAATTTGTCTGCGCATTGTACGATGATAGTAAATATATAGTTACTTTAGTACACCATATACCAAACCTATATCTCTTAAAAGTAACCATTTAGTTACTTCTGATGGACCGAATTACGAAAGAATAATTAGCCTTTAGTTTCAATATGTTACGTGACCAGGTCGATTAGCCCACGGTAGGATCAAACAGGCCCGAATTCCGTCTCTCAAGATCTAGCAAATACCGTTTCGTTCTCAGCCCACCGCGAAATCCCACCAAGTCTCCATGTCGTCCAACCACACGGTGACAAGGAATAACTATCGGTAACGGATTACGCGCGATTGCATTTCCAACTGCCCGTAGAGCTTTAGGCCTCCCTATGGATTCAGCAATGTCTGCATAGGTGCACCTTTCTCCGTGGCGCACCATGGCGACACTATTAAGTACATCAATTTGGAATTGCGTGCCGTGGGGCTCGAGAGCTAAATCGAATTGGGGACGACCGCCTCGAAAATATTCACTCAATTGACTCGCAGCACCNATAAATGGTTCATCATTCCGTACCCAATGATCCTGCAATACTTCAGGATTCTCCCCACCAGGTAATCCGACTAGCTGCAGAGAACGGGAAGTACCAGCCAGAATTAATTGACCAATTGGACTAGAAATAATCGTGTAATACATTAGCTCCTGACCCACAACTGCNCCCGATCGAGTTGCATAATTAGAATACACGACATCGCTACAACGAAAATATTCTTATGCCGTATCATAGTAATGCATAGGGAAATGAATCTCGTAACAGCGAAAACCGTTTATTAAAANGGAATTTGTCCATGAGTAATGATGAAAGTGAACTNATCATCGAACAAATTCAGATAGGCCCGATGGAGAACTTTACCTACATTGTAGGTTCTCGATCTTCGAGAGAAGTNGCTATCGTTGATCCCGCGTGGGATATCGATGGTCTTTTGGATCACATAAGCCAACGTGACTACAAGTTAACCGCCGCACTAGCAACACACTACCACCCGGATCATGTGGGCGGTGGTATGGGCAATCAAAACATTACGGGAGTGGCCGAACTCATGAGCAAAAATCCCGTCAAAGTCTATGCCAACAAACTCGAAGTGGACGGTTTAAAAAAAGTTACCGGCTTGTCAGACAGCGATATACATAGTGTCGACTCAGGTGACACACTCCAACTCGGTACCGTGCAAGTCGAATTCTTACACACCCCCGGACATACTCCNGGTTCACAATGCTTTCGTATAAAAAATACCCTCGTTTCGGGCGATACTTTGTTTATCGACGGATGCGGTAGGGTCGATCTGCCNGGTTCAAGCANCGAAGATATGTATAGGAGNCTCCAACACATAAAGACACTCCCCAGCGACACGCTGTTGTTACCAGGCCACAATTACAGTCACATACCCAATGCCACTTTGGCAGAAACAAAGGAACGCAACGCCTACTTACAGATTGAAGATCTCGAAAGCTGGCTAGCGGTCATGTAATGGGTATTTAACGTTCGGCTCCAATCACTCCANAATCGTTTATAGGTTCGAAGATCAACGCAGCGCATAGATGTAATCTATGAGTTGCCGTTCATCATAACTAGCGACCTCATTACCNGTTGATGAATCGCAGGTATTTCTTCCCGAACAAGTATTCGGCCAATTAGTCAGGGATAGGACATACCCCTGATTCCGTTCATGTTCGTAGAGACTTAATACGACAACAACGAGATCTTCCGCTGGCCACACATAGATATGNTGACCATCTATACCNTGAGCCGCCGAAATAGTTGTTGGAACACTCGACCCGAAATAACTGCTATTGAGAACCCACCACTGTANTCCGTAATACGGACTTTGGGCAGACAAACTCTGAGTCACGAATTCCTGCGATATCACTCGACTACCATTCCATTCGCCTCCGCGAGAAAACAACAGGCCAAAACGAGCAAAGTCATCCGGAACCATATCGAGACAGCAGTATGTTAGGGGATTGACCCCTGTTGGATCGAACCAAAATCCCACGTCATCTGAAGATATCCCAATTGGATCTAATATGTTTGCCCTAAGGTACTCGTGCGCTGATAACCCAGTAGCCCGTCGAAGGAGCGGCTCAAATAGCTGCGAGGAAGGGTTCGAATAGACAAAACTAGCTCCTGGNATCCCATCAAGCTCAAGCTCTAGAGAAAACGCTGTTTGATCAGACTGGACAAAAAGACCCGTATCTCCTGGTAATCCGGCCCGCATTTCCATGAGTTGACGGANCGTTATTTCTTCTTTGTTAGTCCCAATCCATTCTGTTAGATANTCACTGGCTCTCTGGTCCAGAGATGAGATAAAGCCGGAATCAATCGCAGCTCCGATCGCCGCAGCATAAAAGCTTTTCGCCACTGACCAACTCGTTCCCCGATCTAAACCATCATAATTCTCTGCGTACCTCTCCCCAATCACTCTTCCTAACTTCACAACCAAGGCAGCTTGGACTGCTGTATCGGTATATATGTGGTCAAGAACAGCNTCAACGGCCTCAGAATCCATGCCCACCGATGAAGGGATAGCGCGCTCTAAGCTCCANACAGGATCCGGTGACTGTGTTTCCTGATTAGCCGTCGTTTGTTGAGTTTGTTGAGTCGCCAAATCAGTGTTGCCACTACTTCCACTTCCACTCCCACTTCCACCACCCCCTCCACAGCCGCACAAGAGAAAAAATAGAGGTACTAACAATCTATTTGGAAAAAGATTGTCAGAAAAGATTCCGAATCGCTGGAATGTCCATGCGAAATCCCTTAATCCACACATCCGATCAGTCCTAACCATCGATACTTTCTTGAACAAATACAAAGTCGGCTTCTCCTCGAGAATTACACTCGACCTCATTCATTACAACAACCGTCATGTTAATCACGTGTTTTCGGCTGCGAACGTTTCAGCACATTGATCGCTTTTTTGAGTTGCAAGGCCAATTCAAGATCATCCAACTCGATGGCTGCGTCTTTTCGATCTTTGAGGTCCTTTAATCGAGATTCTAGCGCTTTCGAGGTGAGTGGCACCTGACCACCCGATAAAGAGTCCATCGGGTAACCATGTGAACCAGGTACCAGGACATCAAAATCNGCTTGGAGAACAGAATCGGCAGGCGACTGGCACTCAGCCACATAATTGAGAGATCCCGACGGCTGTCGATAACCAATGATTTNTTGCATCTGTTCNGGCAGGTTACGAGCGATGTGCGGTGGACATGCCAAAAATTGATTTTCCTCTTGTACTAAAAAGCCGGCTGAGTAATTGATATTCATACCGATTCGATGGGTGTCCGACCGATTTTCTCCGGCCCCATGCACNGACCAACCCGTCCATACAAGTAAACTACCCTGNGACATCTCGGCTTGGANAGTAGGCTCACTGTANGCNGTGTCACTATTCTGCGAACGATCTTGATGACTGCCAAGGACCACATGCGTTGCGCCATTTTCTGTCGTAAAGTCGGTCAAGGCCCACATGACTTCTATTTGCGGATTGAGCCCCATGTCCTGAANATCGTGTACCCACATACCATTAGCTCGATGTAATCCNAGTTGATGGGGCANTTTTTCTGATCCACCGCCCGGGCCAACATCGATAATCTGCGTCAGATGTAAATGCCACGGATATCGAAATCCCTTCTTTCCTTTACCTTCACGNCCGGCAATTCTTACTACATCNCCGGTCAATCNCTGTTCGGCGATTACATACTTCACCAGACTTAATATTGCTGGATGACTAATCATTTCATGGCTTGCCGGGGATCGAGCCACCAAAGCTCCGACTCGNCGGGTGCCCCCAAGTCCATGCAGTCCATGNGGTGTGGCATCGATAAATTCCTGCATTTCAGAAATTACGCGCTCACACGATTGTTTTGATACAGCGTTTTCAATAACAACGAAGCCGCTATGATCTAAAGCGGCTCGTACACCGTGATTTAACTCTTCAACCTCTTCTTTTCCCAAATCCGAGGCTTTTTCATAGTCGAATCGTCTTAACCGATGGCGACCGAACGCATTTTCAACTACAGCCACTGGTATTTTCCCTTCCGTCATCATCATTTATGAAAATGCTCAAACACAATCCTTCCCCAAGCACAGTCTTTTTTGGCGACTTAGTAACCTACACCAAACCAAAGCACTTTTAGATTACTCCCTGCAGGAATTTCCGGAAAGGGAATGCACCATTGATTGGAAATATATCCGTCCTCGTTCCCTGCTTCNGATTACGATATAACTGTANTTTTTTTAAGGGGTATAGATTTTATGGATACTGGTGACTTCCTCGGTTTCAACGTCTCAGTAGGAGACGATGGCATCGCCTGGATTAGGTTTACTACTCCGGAACGTTTGAACGGCATGACCGCTTCGATAAAACGAGATCTCGTTGAAATCATTACCCAATGTCAAATGGACAATGCAGTTCGAGTGGTGGTATTTACAGGAAGCGGTCGCGCATTCTGTGCCGGCGACGATCTGAAGGGGTACGGCAATGCCAACATTGACGGTAAAGCACTGACTCCTCCAATCAGCCACGGTCACGACAACAATTTGGGAACCTACAACGGCCTTCGAACGATCTCGCAAAAGGTCAATACGGCAATTCGAGACCTAGACAAACTTACCATCGCTGCAATCAATGGTGTCGCAATACAAACCGGATTTTCGTTAGCTTTGAGTTGCGATTTTCGGATTGCATCTCGTGGTGCGCGTATGGGGAGCGCGACATTGAGATTCGGTTTACTTCCGGACGAAGGCGGTCAGTACCTTCTCCTCCAAACGATGGGATTACCTAAGACAATAGATTTCCTTATGCGCAAACGAATTGTAGANGCAGACGAAGCATTCAAATTAGGCCTCGTCCACGAAGTGGTAGAGCCAGAAAATTTGGAAGAAACGACCATTGCACTAGCCAAAGAATTAGCGGAAGGCCCACAGGTATCTATGCGTCTACTGAAGCGCTCGATTTATAACGCAGCTGAAATGACGTGGGAACGAAGTCTCGACGAAATTGCCGCAAAAACAGCAATTTCTGACCACCATCCCGATTCGCGGGAAGGTGTATCCGCCTTCCATGAAAAACGCTCTCCTCAATTTAATCGCTGGCTCGACGAGTAAGTTTGGTGAGCATTGAGAAATTAAAAGAAGCCATGGTCGATATGGACTTTTCTGGGCGTCCAGTCTGTATACATTCCTCCATGCGTTCATTCCGNCCCAGTATCGATGCAAACGACCTNCTGGACGTATTTCTGAATCGAGGAGCGACTGTACTAGTTCCTACATTTTCATACGACTTCGAAACGGCTCCACCGATTGAAGATCGGCCAAAACGCAATGGAATNGTGTACCCAGATAATTCAACTGTGACGCAACGCCGCAGAGATTTCTCGACGCACTCCCAAGAAATTAGTTTAAGAGAGATGGGGCAGTTTACACGTGCCGTTCTTTTACATCCCCAAAGTCAACGAGGACGGCACCCACTAAACTCGTTTTCTTCAGTGGGCCCTTTAGCTAAGGAATTAATTGACAAACAGTCTCCTCAAGACGTCTACGCGCCGCTCGATGCTCTTATTAATTTGAATGGGCTTGTTCTTCTGATGGGCGTTACNTACACCNCACTAACACTACTGCATTTAGCGGAAATGAGNGCAGGAAGAAGACCATTTAGGCGCTGGGCATATNTTGAAGGNANACTAACCAATAGCAGTGTTGGAAGTTGTTCTGCAGGTTTTCGGAANTTTGAACCTCTTCTCGATCCTATTGCAGATATGCGTGTCGTTTGTGATAGNCAATGGAGGACTCTACCNGCCCTCGAGGCGCTAATGACTGCCACTGGTGCTATTCACCTTGACCCACCCATGACGCATTGCGAAGACGCAAACTGCTTAAGGTGTCCTGACGCTATCGCAGGAGGGCCACTTTGAAATCTCAGATGTATTTGATACCTGCATTAGATCGAATAAGGCATTGTGTACATAGAGCGAACGCTAAGAATCCACCTCGTCGCCTTTGGACTTCGCAACATAAAAAAGGACATCAACAGTGACAGAAACGTCATTCTCCCGTGAAGCGTTATCGAACTTTCGCATTTGCGACTTTACCGGGCAACTCGCTGGAGCCGGCGCAACCAAATGGCTAGCAAGTTTTGGAGCAGAGGTAATACGTATCGAGGACCCTGTTAGGGAAGGCCGTTGGGACATACTTCGTGGCGGGTCACCCTATATTGACGACCGCCGAGGCATAAATCTCGGAGGAGCATACAACAATCACAATACCGAAAAACTTGGAATTACACTCAATCTGAGAGAAGAAAAGGCGAAAGAAATACTCACTCGACTTATTCAGATATCAGATGTTGTAAGCGAGAACTTCGCCAAAGGAGTTTTGGAAAAATGGGGCTTTGGTTACGAGCAATTAAAGCAAATTAAACCTGATATTATTTATGTCTCTAATTGTGGTTTCGGGCACATCGGTCCCTACAGTGATTTTCGAACATGGGGTCCTATTGTCCAAGCAGTATCCGGTCTCACATTTACCAATGGATTACCGAATGAAGCACCCGCCGGGTGGGGCTATTCATTCATGGATCACACCGGGGCCTATTACATGGCCATCGCTATTCTGTTAGCACTTATACACAAACAACGAACCGGTGAAGGACAATGGGTTGATTTGGCTTGTACTGAGTCAGCACTGTCGCTACACGGACCAACTCTTCTCGATTGGACTGTCAACAAGAATCCAACACGGCGTGAAGGCTCGCCAAATTCAAATCGGAACAAATGGCCTGCTATGGCTCCTCATGGTATTTATTGTTCTGCAGGTGAAGACGAGTGGGTTGCTATCGCATGTCGAACCGATGCCGAGTGGAACCGCCTCGCTGACATTATCGCTGAGAGTTGGTGCCAAGAAACACGATTCGGAACCTTGACAGAAAGATTAGCGCATCAGGATGAACTGGACGCTTTTATTGACCAATGGACGCGAGCCTTAACCAAGTATGAATGCGAAACTCTACTTCAAACAGCCCAGATACCTGTCTCAGCCGTACTGAAACCGCAAGAACGTATCGATATCGAGCCGAGCACTCAAAATTGGGGGCTTTGGCCGGAAGCCACGCATTCAGAAATGGGCAAGGTGAGAGTCGATGGCCAACCAGTGCACCTTTCTGAAACCGACTGGAAAATAACTAAAGGAGCACCTTGTTTAGGAGAACACACCGACGACGTCCTAAAACGCCTCCTAGATTATAGCGACAAAGAAATCTCTCAATTTCATAATGAGGGGGTTGTATGACGGCACTAGCTGGAATTCGAGTAATTGAATTAGCCAACGAACGAATCAATTATGCTGGCAAGCTTTTCGCTGATATGGGTGCTGACGTCATATTGGTCGAGCCTCCAAATGGCGATCCAAGTCGCAGCTATCCTCCATTCCTTGATAACAAACAGGGCCCGAATCGCAGCCTGTATTGGTGGCACTACCATACGAACAAGCGTGGAGTCGTCATCGATCTTGATGACAACAACGGATTACAACAGCTCAAATCATTGATCAATACCGCTGATATATTGTTGGAGGCTGAACCTAGAACACGCTTAGAAACACTTGGCGCCGACTATAAGGACCTAGCTAAAACGAATACCGGATTGATTCATATAGCCGTGACGACCTACGGCAGAAAAAACCCCAAAAGCGATCTGCCTGCAACCGATCTGACCATCATGGCCGCATCAGGTCCGCCATGGAGTTGTGGCTATGACGACCACTCCCTTCCTCCAATACGCGGACCACAACAGGCTTTTCATACAGCCTCACACTTTGCGGTTATGTCAGGCCTAACTGCCCTTTTGCATCGCGGGATAGGTGATAGAGGTCAATTTATCGACGTGAGTATGACGGCAGCCTCTAACATTTCAACAGAAGCAGCAACGTATAGTTGGCTAGTCAATCAAGGAACTGTTCAAAGGCAAACCGGCCGACATGCGTCCGTACAACCCTCAGGGGAAACTCAGCAACTTTGCGCTGACGGTCGATACGCCAATACTGGAGTACCGCCGCGTTTTCCACACGAATTCAAAAATCTTTACGATTGGCTCATCGAACTCAAACTCGATTCGGAACTACCAGAAGCCATATTCCTCGAAATGGGAGCGAATTGGGAGGGACCATTTGAACTTTCAAAAATTGGAGAGGACGATGAGATAACGGCTATATTTTCTGCTGGTCGAGCAGCCCTACAACTTATTGCATCGAAGGTCGCCGCCCAGGATTTCTTCACTGGATGTCAGAGGGCCGGCTTAAGTGTAGGCGTGGTCAACTCCCCGGAGGAAGCCTTTGAAGACGCGCACTTCAAAGCGCGAGGTTATCAAGTGCCCGTACTACATGACGATATTGACCTGGAGATTATTTATCCGGGAGCTCCTTACGCTTTTGAAAAAAGCAAATGGAGCATAACTCGTAGAGCACCTCATTTAGGAGAACACAATAAAGAAATCCTTGATTCTCAATAGAGAGACGATTTTTATTTAGTGTGACTAAGTATCCAACGATCTCGTGAAGACGCATAGGTCACCTCTCCTGCAGCAATCGTCAGTCTTACATGCCGATCCGGTACCCGACTTTTTAACATGTCGTATAGCGCATCTCGATTACTGTTGAGCAGACACAGATCTGCCTGAACTCCAGCCACGATTTGTCGTGGGGGTCCCCCAGGGTTATCGGAAGCGGAACAAAATAATTGAATTGCCCGCTCTGGAGATAATCGTTCCGGCAACGCCATGGGGAACCCATCTGCACTCTTTCGAACAACTGCCGCGTGAATAGCAACCCATGGATTGCAGTCTCCATACGGAGCATCGGTGCCCGCCCCAAGCGGGACACCTGCATCAAGAAACCCTTGCCCACGATACAAATAGGGCATTTCTTTTTCGTCTACGTCATTTAGATATTGGCGGCCTCTTTCGAAGAGAAAATTCGGTTGCGTAACCACGGTCAAACCGAGCTCTCGAATAAGCGCCATACTTTCGCTGTCCACCACAGAGGCATGTTCGATACGATCGCCACGCAAAGAACCTACGCTTCTTACCGCAGATAACGCGTAGACAATCTCAACCTTGGTGACACAATGGAACGCGACGGGTCGATTATTCATATGCGCATTATTTATTCGCAACTCGAGATCTTCAAAGGGCGGTAAAGAAGCATCATCCAACATGATTTTTAGATGTCCACTACCTTCTAATGCTTCTGATCCCATAAAAACAATACTTTGTTTGAGTTTCCTGCGTCTTAATAAAGACCGCGATTCCTCATCGTTCGTGTAAGTTGCATCTGTAACCCCAGTGACGCCGTACGACGCTAACGTCGTTGAAACTTCGGCTAGTGAATCCAATATTTCTTCACTTGTATCACTCAACCGAGTACGCAATAGCGAATCACTTCGAAATAACTGCCCGGTCGCAGACTTGATACCCGTTTTTTCTAAGGCCAATGTATTTAAATACCAAACCTTTCCAGAGCGATGCTGAATCCGAACCGGCCGATTCGAAATCAGTTGATCGAGTCCATCAGCAGTTAGCTCGCCGTTCACGGATTCATGATAACCGACTCCACGTATCCATCCCTCCCCACCTGCTTGCCTCAGCTGCTGACGTAACTCTTGCGCGTTGGTAACCACCGGTGGCCCGCAATCGACAGAACGAACTTGAGCCGCTAACGACAGAAGATGGATGTGATGATCGTGAAGGCCTGGTAATAGCAGCGCTCCTTCAGCGTCTATCACTCGTTCCTGTAATCTAGGTGTTAGTTCTGGAGCTACCTGAGCAATTTTCTTGCCCTGTATACGAACATCGACAAAACCTCCCGAAACCTGTGCGTGCTGAATTAACATCCCAAACTACGTAAGACATCCGTTGTATCTATACCAAAAGGTCTCGCGAAATCGTTGTTTGGACGCGGCTTCTCGATGGCTGGCTCGGGTTCCAGCACAACCCGTTCTCCAACGCGGGCACAGAATGCTGCTACATTGGCTAAAGGGATATCAATTAATCGTCCGCCTCCCTGCCGATATGCCAGGATAGCTGCCACTGCCGCATGCAAACCAGTGAGTGGATCTGCAATAGCGTCGCCCAAAAAATATGGAACATCGTCTATCCATCCAAGTAACCCACCCGAAGCGGCTGCATCATCGCCGAAGGCAACCCAGTAACCCTGTTCATTGCTGCGCCCATAACCTGTGATGCTAATCCAAGTGGTTGAGGGACTCACATCAATGACAGACGATGGATTAATATCCATTTGGGCAAGAGCCCTTGGTCGGGAAGCTTCAATCACGATATCGGCGTTATCCAAAAGCACTCGCAGCTTGTCTTTTTCACGCGGTAGATCTAATGCAACGCTCTCTTTCCCGGAGTTTAATAAATCAAAGAATTTCGGAGTACTGTCCCGTGAAGAGTCCGGCCGATTTGAGCTTTCAACTTTGATCACCCGCGCACCAAAAAGTTTTTCGAGTAAATGAGAACAAAGGGGGCCTGCCCACAAAGACGACAGATCAACAACAAGCGGTGCCCTCCCTTTTATCGGGTCATTTGCCGAGAATAATCGCGTCTGTAACCAAGGACTCCGCGGTATTTGCTGCACGCTCGTTATCGGCATACCTAGTAAACGGCCACGTGAAACCAGATCATTCTTAGGTCTTTCAGGAATAATCTCAGACCAGCAGGAGGCAGACGTCTCTAACCATGCGGGAATACACTCCCGATCTTCCTCCCTAGCTAAATTTAACGCGATCCAGCCATCACGTGCCCGCATTAATCGGCATGATTGNTTGGCTGAAAGCTGATCCGGTGTTTTTAAATCGAGGTAAGGAACTCGATCGAATAGTAAACTCGATCCGTGATTCACTCCCGGTAAAGTCGAGCCACTCAATTCAATTAGTGCTTGCAGGGCTCCATGCGCACAATCCCCAATAAGCCCTGGTCGATTGACACCATCAGCCACCCAGCTTCCAAAACCAGAAATTTGTCTCGGTTGAAGCCAATCCAACTCATCACTTATAGCCGCTGAGTTCGGATGCCAGTGACTGCAAGTTTCAAGCAAACTACGTGCATAATGGTGACTAAATGCTTGGGGTTCGAGTGTGGACATGTTGTCGTATTCATCTTTCACTTCNCAATTGTACTCGCGATCGCTCGCCGAGGAATGGTCNGNNCTCAATGGAACACCCCTTATAGCTGTANAGTCCGATCCTTTCGACATCTCGAAGCTTGGTCAACCGAGGCATCATTGTTCCGCCGTTGTTGCGGCGATAGTGCCCAATCCTGAGGATTACATTGACCATGCAAACTTTGATTTCGCGGATGTGATTATTGACTCGACTCAACTGGAAACTCTACAGACTGCTATCGATGCCGCACCACATGCCGCCTCTACACTCGTACAACTTCTCCGTGTAAACGAGCAGCTCGATATCCCACACAGACTCATTGCAGAATCTCTAGCCTATTCGACACTCCAACACGGCGTAGAATTTCAATCGTGGCTAGCCAATCGGCATAAGAAAATAAGCGAAAANGTTAGTGTCCCTAGTGTTTTGACAACACGGTCCGGATCAACTCTTGAAATCACACTAAATAGACCAGAACGCCGAAACGCCTACTCATCGACGATGCGTGATGGATTATGCGAAGCATTGGAAATAGCGCTTATCGACCAAACCATAGCTCGGATACAACTCAAGGGGCACGGTCCTTGTTTCAGCGCCGGAGGAGACTTAGATGAATTTGGAGAAGCTCTCGATGCTCCCATTGCCCATTTATCACGGACGACTAGAAGNGCCGGTCATTTAATGCATTTACTGCAAGACCGGACACACGTTCATCTCCATGGTGCATGCATCGGAGCAGGAATCGAGCTACCGGCTTTCGCCGGATCAATCGAAGCGACACAAAATGCCTTTTTTCAATTACCTGAAGTTTCAATGGGATTAATCCCTGGAGCTGGTGGCACTGCGAGTATTTTGCAACGTATAGGCAGACATCGCCTTAACTACATGGCCCTCACTGGATGCCGAGTCACCGCACACTCTGCCTTAGACTGGGGGCTTGTTGATGTACTCATTGACTAAAACAAACAATCTAAAGCGTCATTCGGGCATATTCATGCATCTTCAAGACCCAGTGACTTCAAACCAGATTGTCTCGCCAAGTCGTAGAGATGCCACTCAAGCCGACAACTTCTCCTTCACAACACGTCGTAAAAGCTTGCCAGTTTCGTTGTAGGGTAGTTCATCCCAAAATTCTATTACTTCAGGGACGCGAGAGGACCGCATATGGTCTTTAACCCACGTCTGTAATTCCTCAACACTAGCCTGCGATTTTAATACCGCAGCACATGCAACTGCTTCACCCCACTCCTCACTAGGAACCCCCACCACTGCTACGTCACCAACNGCATCGTGTTCCAGCAATACATCTTCAATTTCCCCAGGAGACATATTTTCTCCTCCCCTTACGATAACGTCNTCNGCCCGACCATCCAGGAATAAATAACCTTCGCTATCCAAATAGCCAGCGTCNCGAGTNGGAAACCATCCCTCATTATCAACAACACTGCCCCGACCTTCGTATTCGCCTGAAACTTGTTCGCCACGAACATATATTTCGCCGCGCTCACCCGCGGCGACGATGCCGCCTTCATCATCCCGTATCTCGAGTTCAATACCGGGCAACGGCACACCCAAAGAAACCAAACGCTTTTGTACNTCCGGTTCTGCACTAGCGGCAGCCTCTCGGTGCTCCTCAGGACCAAGGACAGTAATCGTAGACGAGGTTTCGGTGAGGCCATAGGCGTTTGTAAAATCGACTCCAGGAAACAAGTCCATCGCTTTTCTAATAACGCTTAACGGCATTTTACCGCCACCGTACGAAAGGGATTGTAAAGCTGGCATTCCGGCGTCCNTCTCTCCATCTAACGCGTCAATGATACGCGCCAGCATTGTGGGGACTACAAATGCGGTGGTNACACTTTCACTACGAGCNAACTCGATCCATTTTTCGGCCGAAAAATTAGCCAGCTGCACCACGCGACGACCNGAATATACGGAGCTCAAAGTAGCGGCTATTCCAGCTACATGATAAGGGGGTACACAAACCAGCGAAGCATCNTTTTCGTCAGCCCCCATAAATTCTACCGATCCCAGAATGTANGAGACTAAATGCTTATGGCGCAGAACAGCAGCCTTAGGGGCACCAGTGGTTCCGCTGGTAAAAAGCAAAACCGCAGTTTCGTCAGGATCCATCGACCANGAATCGGCTACATCACTCGATTGACTTGACGCTGCGACAAAATCGGGACTGGAGAAAGCCTGAATATCGGGCTCACCTTGGTATTTGGAAACACGTTCGGAATCGGTAACCAGATAAGCCGGCTTTATACGNCCCAATAAGCCTTCTATTTCCGGGTCGGTAAGCCNGTAATTGATGGGTACATAAGGAATGCCNGCCCAGCCACANGCAAACAAACCAATTGGTATTCCGACGTTCGATACATCGAGCATGGCGAAACGGTTTGCACCGGAACTTTTTATTTCAACAGCNGCAGCACCAGCTGCATCAAACANTTCCTGGTAAGTTATTGACGTATTGGTTTCCGGATTAGTGAACGCAATGCGATCACCGAACCCCGATGCCGCCATTTCTAGGAGCATCATTGTATTCACGGCTCTTCCCCCTCTACCGCGTTATTATTCTTATCGGGATCTTATGACCCCTCCCCTTTTTTAGTCTGTCTTTGGCAATTTTTTGGCATCTTTCAAATTCAAAGCAGTGCCATCTGCAGCCAACGAGCCATCACCCGCTTTAACGCAAAGTAACTCAAGATCACCATCGCCATTTACGTAGCGTTTACCTAGAGCAGTACCTCCCGCGTGGTCGGAATCTACCGCACCGCCAGAATTTCCCTCACCTTCGGTCATCGGTGCCCCGCCACAAGTTAAATCGACGTCACCATCCGGGCCACTAATAACCATTATTTCCGTCGCACAAACTGAACTCTTAAGCCGCAAACCGGCTGACAATACGGCCATCGTTACCTCTCTTCAATTAGATTCAGGCATGGATTGTACAGAATCAGTCGGTTCCCAACAGTGCTGATAACAATCGTTGTCGAACATTTGTAACATTTGTTTCTACAAATTCCACTTGACTGTCATCAAAACCCAATTCGGCCATGATACTCGCCGTATCGGCCCCTAACTCTGGTGGCAGTTGAACCGCCTCATCCGTGGGCGTCAAACTATATTCCATGAGTGTACCGACCGTCGCGGTTTTACCGACAGTCGGTAAATCCATTTCAACAACATAACTGTTCGCAATATTTTGGGGATCCGTTCGTACCCCTTCATGATCACGAACTCGTTCCCAAATAATTTCAGGCTGCTCGTCAAAAAACGCCTCCAACTCTTCAAAAGTTTTCAACGCAACAGCGTTTTTTAATCTCGTACGAATATCAGCCACACCATCTTCCGATCCAGAAGATCCTATACGTTTTCCTGGTGTGTCCCATTCCTCAATCAATAAAACATCCGGTTGATCAAAGAAAATCCAAAGATTGGTCCAAGCGTCGTTGGTCATTGCGGTTACAAACATAAAATCTACGGCATCTTTAGTGGTATATACACCGTAAGGGGCATTTATGTTCGGGTGGTGAGGTCCCACTCGATCCAACTGGTTACCTGTTAAGAATGAATGCTGTAGTTCCCACATATGGAGCCATAATTGGGCTCCTAGAGAAGAGGTACGAACAACTTGTCCCTGACCCGTTGTGTGACGGCTCTCAAGAGCCGTCACACAAGCTAACGCGAGCTGCATCGCACCGGCATGATCTGCAATGGCGGCTCCCGGAGGGGTCGATGTTTCACCTGGTTTGCCCGTTAGATTAGCNATTCCACCACGAGCTTGGGCTGCCCCGTCCAACATAGCTTTATCCGCATCAGGGCCTCTCGGCCCGAAACCATTCACATGGCCAACGATTAATTGAGGAAAGCGGGCATTAAGACCAGTCAACTCTAATCCTATTCGTTCTAGTGCCGACGCCCGATAGTTACTAATGAAAATGTCAGCTTTCCCCAATAAAACTTCTAAAAAGTCGCGTCCTATTTCGGTCTTCAGATCGATACAAACCGACTCTTTTCCTTTATTCATTGCTAAGAATTGCGACTGGAAGATGNTTTCCGGTAGTTCATTCTTGACTCCTCGATGGTATCGGCTTCCGTCTCCTATAGGCGGCTCAACCTTGATTACTCGTGCCCCCATGTTGGAAAAATAGAGTCCAACAGCAGGACCTTGTATGGCTGTCGCTAATTCGACTACCGTCAGATTCGATAATGGGCCCGCCATGTTTACCTCCCAACTTTTTTAACGCTCTAGACCACCGATATTTCAAGGGGCCGGACAATCTGTCAAGGCTACTCATTTCGCACAAGAAATATTTGGCTCTTCAAATCAAAGATCTGTCTATTCAAAATTGCTATTCTCAACTCTCAATGGGAGGTCCAGCCTTATGCCACAGCCAGTCGGTTATATGGAACGTACAAGGAAATATTACAAAGCCCAAGGATTTGATAAGCCCTACGAATGGGCCACGTTTAAGGAGGTCCCATTCGCTGCGCTCAAGAAACCGCTCTCTAAATCAAGAGTGGGCCTAATTACTACAGCAGCTCTCTACGATCGGGAAGCTTCAGATCCCAGGTTTGTCGATTCCTTCTCCACTTCCGCTCCANCAAAGCGTCTTTACGCCAACGATTTGTCGTGGGACAAAAATGCCACGCATCTAAACGATCGCGAATCCTATTTGCCCCTGCATGGACTATCAGAGGCCATCAATTCAGGTTTAATTGAAGGTATAACCCCACAGTTTCACTGCGCCCCGACCGAGTACAGTATTAGGCGAACGATGGCACATGACGCACCTGAATTGTTATCTCGACTNCAACGCGATCAAGCNGATTTAGCCCTGCTTGTACCGTTGTGACCCGTATGCCACCAAACGATCAGTTTGATCGCACGGTATCTNGAAGAACACGATATCCCTACTGTGATCATAGGGAGTGCACTGGATATCGTCGAATACTGCGGGGTACCCCGGTTTATGTTCAACGATTTTCCTCTGGGCAATCCGTGTGGAAAACCATACGAAAAAGAAATGCAAGTGGCTATTATTTCAAACGCGTTACGGCTATTCGAAACTGCCGTTTCGCCGAGAACAACCGAAAAAACCGCCTTCGTTTGGGACAATAATAACTGGCGATCAAAGTACCTAGAAATACGTGAAGAAGACCGTGAACGACTCCAGCAATTAGGACGGGAGCGAAGAGAGGACCGAAAAAACCTACGCCTCGAGGGTCGAACCCGAAAAGAATAGTGCGCTGCATCTGTTTCCAGAAAGTTTTCAGGAAAAATCCCATTCCTTCAGCCAAGCACACCAGGTTAGAATTCGCGGCCTTTGCCAAACAGACCAATCAAAGAGGATGAATTTATGAGCGAGTCAACAAGGGTGACGGTTACCGGTGCTGCTGGCCAAATAGGTTACGCACTTTTATTTCGGATCGCCTCCGGTGCAATGCTGGGAAAAGATCGCAAAATCATCCTTCAATTATTAGAAATTCCGCCTGCGATGGGAGCACTAGACGGCGTTGTCATGGAACTCGAAGATTGTGCATTCCCACTTTTGGAAAACGTGATCACAACTGATGACCCAAACGTCGCATTTAAAGATACCGACATAGCTTTGCTAGTGGGATCAAGACCCAGGGGTCCAGGTATGGAAAGAAANGATCTTTTAGAAGCTAACGCCGCCATATTTTCGGTACAAGGGAAAGCGATTAATGACTTCGCGTCGCCACAAGTGAAGGTATTAGTGGTAGGAAATCCCGCAAATACAAACTGTCTCATCGCACTAAACAACGCTCCAGATATCGACTCAAAACAATTCACTGCTATGACTCGTTTAGATCACAATCGAGCCAAAGCACAACTAGCACANAAGGCAAATATTGGCGTAGACCAGATCCGTGGTCTCGCTATTTGGGGCAATCACTCTGCCACGATGTTTCCGGATCTCCACCACACTCAAGTTGGCAAGCAACAAGCGATGGATCTTGTTGATATGCCTTGGTACGAAAACGATTTCATACCTGTAATACAACAACGCGGCGCCTCAATCATCGAAGCGCGGGGAGCTTCAAGTGCTGCTTCCGCAGCAAATGCAGCAATAGATCATATGCACGATTGGGTTCTCGGCACTTCGGAAATCGTGAGTATGGGCGTCTGCTCTGATGGAAGTTATGACATTGAAGAAGGTTTAATCTATTCATACCCCGCAACTTGCTCAAATGGAGAGTGGAGTATCGTCCAGGGACAAGAGATTAATGCCTTTAGCCAGGAAAAAATGACAACCACGGAAAACGAGCTAAAAGAGGAGCGAGATGCAGTCGCTCACCTCTTATAGGTCATAAAGACAAGTTGGAGCAGATAAATTAGGCCTTTTCCTCATATTGATGAAACCAAGTCTGCGCTGCTCTCATCTCTAGAACTTTGAAAAGGTACGGTACGGTCGTTTCGGGTAAGTCATCTAAACTAAACCAATCCATCTCATNACATTTGTCTGGCTCGTTGATACGCGGATCGCCAAACCATCGATCGGCTTCTAGAATAAAGTCGATTCCACCCGGGAAAGGCAGTACCGATATGGGCCGTGAAGTTATGATTTCAATTCCAGCTTCTTCCTCACACTCACGTTTTCCAGCTTCCACTATCGTCTCACCTGCCCCAAGGTGTCCTCCAGGCAACGCATACAAACCGTCCAGAAAACCGGTGTTCGCCCGCCGCAGGAGCAACAATCGCTTTTTCTCATCGAACACGAGGGTGTGCACTACCACCGGAAAAGACACTCTTCGATCCCTTTCCAAAATTCATACTCCATAATAGATTAAGAGTAGCTGATCCACCGCTGACCCGTCTAAGGCACGACTTCTAAGACGCCTATCGAAGATTAAAGGCTTGGTANAGCGATTTNTTGAGTCCACAGTCTCGATTTCCATCCCAAGCTTTGTACCAGAAATATAAGCAAACACTATAAAAAAACACCAATCCAAACCCTATTATCGCTAATTCCGTGGGATCGCTCCTCAAGGAGGCTCACCAAAACCGAGATCATCTTATTCCCTNACACTTGAAAATCAGCGCTTTTTCTGCGAAGTTTCGCCGTTCGCTCTCGTGTTGGAGGACCCACAAGAGCGACCGCGAGATTCAGGTTAAATTGGTGCATAGAACAGCCAACGAGACATCAATACTCGGTAATTATCACCTAACCTGTCCTAGACATTTATCGATTACCGCAGTGACGACGAATGGAAATGAAGAGACAAGGCGCTCAGCGACTGAGAAAGGTCGCGCAAAATATTATGCTGTTAAGCTAATTAGAAGCAGCCTTCCTCTACGCTGGCTTTGATTAAGAAACGGCCAGTAGATACGAATGGAGAGCTGGAGATTTGATGAAGGATCTTTCAAAAGAGCTCTCGCTTGGGTTACCGAAAGCGAGAGGCCTTTACAATCCCGATGCAGAAAAGGATGCATGCGGGGTTGGCTTTATATGTGACATAAAAGGTAGGCCAAGTCGGCAGATTATGATTGATGCTGAAAGCATGAACTGCTGTATGGATCATCGGGGCGGACTCGGTTACGAAAAAAATTCCGGTGATGGAGCCGGNATTCTTACAGCGCTACCTCACAAATTTTTCTCGAAAGCAATTTCAATTATTGGGAAAACGCTTCCCTCTCCAGGTCATTACGGCGCCGGGCTTGTCTTCTTGCCACGAGATGAAACGCAAAGAAAGCACTGCAAAATGGAATTAGAGGCCCAAATACAGGCTGCTGGGCTAAAATTAATCGCCTGGCGTAACGTACCAACCGACGAATGCGGTGCCGATGTTGGTGATGCTGCNCGCCATGCAATGCCTCGAATGGAACACGTAGTAATCGGATCTAGAGACATTTCAGGGGATCAACTTGAACGCAAACTCTACCTGGTTCGAAAATCATCTACGCATAAAATTCGCAACGATACATCGCTCTCAGAGAGAGAGCTATTTTACGTTTGCAGCCTTTCAACAAAGGTAATTATCTACAAAGGTATGCTGACTCCTCAGCAACTTTTCCCATTTTTTACAGACCTGGGAGATGAAGATTACGAATCCCATCTCGCAATGGTCCACTCAAGATTTTCGACTAACACCTTCCCTTCGTGGGACCGCGCACAACCCAATCGATTCATGAGTCACAATGGGGAAATAAATACTCTTCTCGGCAACAAAAACTGGATGAACGCCCGCCAAGGAGTTATTGAAACAGATCTATTTGGTGACGATCTTCAAAGACTTTTTCCCGTCGTCGAGCCCGACTGTTCAGACTCTGGCACATTCGACAACGTATTGGAATTTCTACTCATGACAGGACGTACTTTACAGGAAGCAGTCCTGATGATGATCCCCGAAGCCTGGCAGCAAGACACTGGTATGTCCGAACAAAAAAGAAATTTCTACGAATACCATTCGTGTCTGATGGAACCCTGGGATGGACCCGCTTCGATCGCTTTCACAGACGGAAACTATATTGGTGCTGTGTTGGATCGCAACGGACTACGTCCATCGCGGTATTACATCACTGACGATGACCGGTGCATCATGGCATCAGAGGTCGGAGTGGTGGATATCGATCCCGAGAAGGTGGTTGAAAAGGGACGATTACAACCGGGGAAAATTTTCCTAATAGATTTCGATCAGGGTCGNATGATTCCGGATGAAGAAATAAAAAACACCTGGGCCGCTACCAANCCCTATGGAAACTGGTTAAAAAATCAGCGAATCNAGATTGCAGACCTTCCCAAAACCGAGGTCAAAGGTCTCGAAAAAGACTTATTACTGCCTTTGATGCAAGTCCACGGATATACCACCGAAACTTTGCAATTCATGCTACTACCTATGATTCGTGAACTACGGGATCCGTTAGGGTCCATGGGGAATGATTCAGCCTTAGCGGTTATGTCCCATAAACCTCGAATGCTCTATGACTATTTCAAACAACTTTTTGCACAGGTTACTAACCCCGCAATTGACTCAATTAGAGAGGAAGTTGTCATGGGGTTGGAATGCTATATCGGGCCAGAAAAGAATCTTCTCACTCCAAACGAAGAAAACGCTCACCGCATGCGCTTAGAAAGTCCCATTCTCTCAAACGCCGAATTAAGTGCCTTAAAAAATCTGGACCATCGCGGTTGGCGAAGCAAAACTATCGACACAACCTACCCCTCAGATTCAGGTCGTGAAGGATTACTAAAGTCCCTAGACGACATCTGTAGCCTTGCCAGCCAGGCAATCTCAGAGGGNTTCAAACTCGTNATTTTATCCGACCGCAAAACCGATAAATCTCGAGTTCCGATTAGTTCTCTTCTTGCTATCGGTACGGTTCATCATCACCTAATCAAAGAACATAAACGGACGCAGATCGGCATCGTAATCGAATCTGGTGAAGCCAGGGAAGTACACCACCACTGCCTTCTGATCGGATTCGGAGCCGATGCTATTAATCCGTACCTGGCTTTTGAAGCTTTGTGGGATGCTCGTAATGATGGTTACCTGGATGAGACCCCGCATATTACTAACAATGAAAGCATCGTAGAGGCATACAAAAAAGCCACCCGGAAAGGAATACTCAAAGTCATGGCAAAAATGGGTATTTCTACACTTCAATCCTACAAAGGCGCTCAGATTTTTGAAGCGGTTGGTCTTGCCGGCGAGGTAGTAGAACGAGCTTTTGCAGGAACAGCCAGCCGTGTCGAAGGAATCGGATTTGATGTGTTAGCAGAGGAAGCACAAAGGAAACATTCAACAGCTTTCCCTAGAACTGCTGGAAATTTTATTCCGGCATTACAAAATCCCGGTGATTTTCATTGGCGGCAGGGCGGTGAGCGTCACATGTGGGATCCAGAAGCAATCGCAGATCTTCAGGAAGCTTCTAGGAATAACGATGAAACTGCGTACTGGCGTTTTGCCAAACATGTAAATGAATCCAACACGCGTGAGAGCAATTTAAGAGGTTTACTTGAATTTCGAGAGGGCACTAATGGAGGCTCAATTCCCATTGAAGATGTCGAACCGGAATCCAAAATAGTTAGTCGTTTTGCTACCGGTGCGATGAGCTTCGGATCGATTTCAGCTGAAGCTCATGAATCACTCGCGATTGCCATGAACAAACTTGGCGGGAAATCAAACACGGGAGAAGGCGGCGAAGATCCAGCTCGATTTGAAACATTACCCGACGGAACATCTAAACGATCGGCCATCAAACAAGTTGCTAGTGGCCGATTTGGNGTAACTATTAACTATCTGACAAATTCAGACGAACTCCAAATTAAAATCATACAAGGNGCTAAACCTGGAGAAGGNGGTGAGCTCCCTGGAGGTAAGGTCGACGAATATATAGCAAGTATCCGACACTCGACGCCAGGGGTCGGTTTAATTAGTCCTCCTCCCCATCATGACATCTACTCGATCGAGGACATCGCACAACTGATACACGACCTAAAAAATGCTAATCCAAAAGCCAGAATCAGTGTAAAGCTGGGTGCTGCCATTGGAGTCGGTACAGTCGCTGCGGGCGTTACAAAAGCGCGCACGGACCACCTGGTTATAGCGGGNGACACTGGCGGTACAGGCGCCTCGCCACTCACATCAATAAAGCATGCTGGAGTGCCTTGGGAATTGGGGATAGCCGAAACACACCAGACACTCGTAATGAATAACTTGCGTTCACGTGTCGTTCTCCAAACCGACGGTCAATTAAAAACCGGAAGAGATGTAGCAATCGCTGCTTGCCTCGGAGCCGAAGAATTTGGTTTTGCCACAGCGCCTTTAGTCTCTTTAGGCTGCATTATGATGCGTAAATGCCATCTAAATACCTGTCCAGTAGGCATAGCCACACAAGACCCTCACCTAAGGAAAAAATTTACCGGAACACCAGAACATGTAATCAACTATCTCTTTATGGTAGCCAAAGACCTGCGCCAAATAATGGCGAGACTCGGTTTCGCCACCATCAACGAGATGATTGGACGAGTAGATGCATTGGATGTGAATTCAGCTCTCGATCATTGGAAAGCAAAAGGCTTGGATTTAACAAAAATTCTAACTCGCGCTACAGAACCAGATAATTGTCTAGGAACCTATCAAATACATAGGCAGGACCACGAGCTTGACAAGGCTCTAGACAACCAGTTGATTGAATTGGCTCAACCCGCTCTCAAACGAGGTGAGCGGGTGCGCGCAGAACTCCCCATAAGGAATACGAATCGTGTGGTAGGTGGCATGCTGTCCAACCAAGTCATAACGCATAAGGGTTCCGAGATGCTTAATGACGACACCATACATTTCAAATTTGTAGGTAGCGCTGGTCAAAGCTTTGGTGCGTGGCTGGCTAAGGGAGTCACGCTTGAAGTCGAGGGCGATGCGAACGATTATGTGGGGAAGGGCTTATCGGGCGGTCGGGTCATTGTCTACCCTCCTATAAAGAGCCGATTTAAAGCTGAAAATCAAATTATTATAGGTAACGTTGCCCTATATGGTGCAACCGACGGCGAATGCTTTTTTCGCGGTATTGCNGCGGAGCGTTTTTGCGTGCGCAACAGTGGAGCCCGAGCTGTAGTCGAGGGTGTTGGTGATCATGGATGTGAATACATGACCGGAGGACGAGTAGTAATACTCGGGGACACTGGTCGTAACTTTGCGGCTGGAATGAGTGGAGGAATCGCCTATGTGTGGGATCCACATTCCAAATTAACGGACGAATGTAATCTTGAAATGGTCGAACTTGAAGGTCTGGAACAAAAAAATGACGTTGACGAATTAAAAGATCTAATCGATAAGCACGCAATTTATACGGGATCCACAGTAGCAAAAGNTATCCTGGATTCCTGGAACGCNTCTGTCCGACAGTTTGTCAAAGTCATGCCAACTGATTACAAAAGAGTGCTGGAAGAGAAAGATTCACTATAGGTGAATCCTTCTAGAAATAACGAAAATAGGAAAGTCACAAAAAGTGGGAAAACCAACTGGATTCAAAGAATTTGAACGCCGTACGGAGCCATACAGAGAAGCTTCCGTACGAGTTCTTGATTTCGATGAAATCTATACAGAACACGACGAAGTTATGCTGCGCACTCAAGGAGCGCGTTGCATGGATTGTGGGATTCCGTTTTGCCAATCAAATGCGCCAATGTCGCACAGAATTGGGCGAGCCGGCTGTCCGATTCATAACCTCATCCCTGAATGGAACGACTTGGTTTACCGTGGCCAATGGCGAGAAGCATTAGATCGTCTACATGCCACTAATAATTTCCCCGAATTCACCGGCCGCGTTTGTCCTGCTCCATGCGAGGGTAGTTGTGTACTGGGGATAACGGACCCGCCTGTTTCGATAAAAAATATCGAAATGGCGATAATCGACCGTGGCTTTGCGGAAGGTTGGGTACTACCAACCCCCCCAACAAAACGAACAGGGAAAAATATTGGAATTGTAGGCTCCGGACCCGCAGGTCTGTCTGCTGCTGACCAACTCAACCAGCTGGGGCACACGGTTACCGTATACGAGCGAGCGGATCGTATCGGGGGCCTTTTGATGTATGGAATACCTAATATGAAACTAGCCAAGAAGGAAGTCGTCGAACGTCGCGTTGATCTCCTTCGAGAAGAAGGCATCAAATTCGAAGTAAATTCAAATGTAGGTGATGGTTTGAACGACACCATATCCATCCTTGACCTTCATAGCCGACACGACGCCATTCTCTTAACAACAGGTTCAACAAACCCAAACAACCTNCCCATCAAGGGTCGTGAATTAAAAGGGGTACATTTCGCCATGGAATTCCTCCATGCGAACACGAAAAGTCTACTCGACACTNATCATGAAGACGGCAATTACATTGATGCAAAGGGAAAACATGTTGTTGTCATCGGTGGTGGTGATACGGGAACCGACTGTATAGGAACGGCCTTGAGGCATGGCTGCAAGAGTCTAACTAACTTCGAAATCGTCCCGCCAAATCCAGAAAACCGAACTGATAAGAATCCATGGCCTGAATTCCCCATGACTTTTAAAGTCGACTACGGCCATGAGGAATCCCAATCTCGGTTCGGTAACGATCCAAGAGTATTTAATATTTCAGCCACTGAATTCNTAGACAATGGCCGTGGAGATTTATGCGGCATAAAAACGGTTAATGTGGAACTAAAGGATGGCAAGTTTGCTCCTATCGAAAACACCGAAAGAGAATGGGAGGCAGATCTTGTTTTCTTGGCGATGGGATATAGAGGACCGGAGAATTACATTTGCGAGCCTTTGAATATTCAACTTGATGAGCGAACAAATTATTCTGCAGAAAAAGGTGTTTTTCAGACAAACGTAAATAAAGTATTTGCGGCCGGAGATTGCCGAAGTGGTCAATCCTTAGTCGTCCGAGCCATNAATGAAGGTCGCGAAGCAGCAGCAGCAATNGATACGTTTTTGCATCAAGCGTAGCTCGACGAAANAAANCGAGAAAGCATTTGCTCTAGCAATAAAGTGTCACGTAACGGGCAAACAGAAGCTCTTCCAATTCTTTCTGCTACTATAAATCGCAATGTTTTGTCTAAAGCTTTTTTATCCATCGACATCGCCTCAATCATCTCTTTTACATCCAATGTCGCCTCTTGTACGGGCAAGCCAAATCTATCTAACAAGATGCGTATTTTTTCCACACTAGATCGATTCAACAGATCCAACGAAAGGGAAAATTCTGCTGCCATAACCATTCCAATAGACACGGCCTCCCCGTGCAGATATTTCTCATAATCAGTTAGCAGCTCAATCGCGTGACCAAAGGTATGACCAAAATTCAGTAACGCTCGTAAGTCGAGTTCTCGTTCATCTTTAGATACGAAGTCCGATTTAATCAAACAACTTTTTGTAACCGCATAACTTAAGGCCTCTAGATCCCGTGCAATCAAAAGTTCGCAATTTTTTTCAATCCAGCCGAAGAATTCCGAATCACTGATTACTCCATACTTAACCACTTCGGCCATGCCGGAGATATATTCACGCTGAGGCAACGTAGACAAAGTGGTGACATCAGCAACGACAAATTCTGGCTGGTAAAAAGCACCAATCAAATTTTTACCACCTGCATGATTTATTGCGGTCTTACCCCCAACGCTTGAATCCACCTGTGCCAAAAGTGTCGTAGGCACTTGCACATACTTGATTCCTCTTTGATAGGTCGCAGCGACAAAGCCAGCAAGGTCTCCGACCACTCCGCCTCCTAATGCCACAATGGTACTGTTTCGTTTCAGCTTCTTTGAAACAAGTTGATCTATCACCATTCCATAGGAATCGAGATTCTTATATTTCTCCCCGTCCCCAATTTCTATCACCTCGATTCCATCACCCAACACCTTCATCAGAGATTCGATATGCAACCGCTTAACTTTGGCGTTAGTAATCACGATGACTTGCCCATCATCTAGCTTTTCCCATACGGGATCAGACTGCATCACACCAGGACCGATATGAATAGCATAATCACGACCATTACCCAGAGGTACGCTAACCAATCCCATTTCTTATTTCCCCTCTTCTATATTGAACATGTACCAGTTAGCAACGGAATGAGCTACCGCTTTTATACCTATAGATTGTGTACTAAAAATCGCATGAGACACTTGAGTATATAGAGGCTCACGGAGCTTCGATAAATCTCGTAATGTCGCTTCTGCATTCGTTCTCAATAACGGCCGACGTTGATCACCACTAGTCCTTTCTAATAGCTCAGTGATAGCGCACGTCAAATACGCCACATGGCCGCGTATGAGAGCCTTTCGGTTTGCCTCTCTTGTAACAACACCACCACCCGTTGCTACCACAACGTTTTCTCGTTGTGTCAAGTCCTCTATTACCTGTGTTTCACGCTCTCGGAATCCATCTTCACCCTCTACATCAAATATCCATGGAATATCAGCGCCGGCACGCTGCTCTATGACTCGATCCGAATCATAAAATTCATATCCCAGTATGTTAGCGGCCAGTCTACCAACACTGGACTTACCGACACCCATAAGTCCAACGATAAAAAGGCTATTACGCCGTCGCCCTTCCAAAGGAATCTTGTTCAATGTGTCAACCAAAGTAGATCCACCGTGTTTTCATAGCCTCCAATACATTAATCCCAACTACGCACATAGTGCTAGCAGCACCTTTCCGCAACAACGGCTTGCTGTGTTTGTTTCGGAAATTAGTTACTCTATGACAGTTTAANTTCTTTAAAACGTATTCCAACTCGCTCGCAAACGCTACATGTTGCCAGGCAGTATTGACAAAAACATGAGTTACAAACAACGTCCTGTTTGGACGTGACATTACTGATAGGCTCAGAATTAAGTTGTTCGTACGCTATATGACTCAAAAACCTTACATAAAAAGCTTGCTACTGATATGTGGCATAGGATTCTCAGGGATCATCATCGTATTGGCGAGCACTTTTCTTTATCTAGATCCACAAATTCCTAGTGCTGAAACCTATCGCCACTATCAACTGGAAACTCCTCTACGAATCTATTCAGCTGATGGAGCTCTCNTNGCTGAATTTGGAAATCGAAGACTAATCCCAATATCCATAAGTGATGTTCCTCAAACCTACAAAGATGCCGTTGTGTTTACCGAGGATAAGAGATTCTACGAGCATAGGGGAGTGGATTTTATCTCCCTAGCAAANGACTTTCTGAAATTGCTAGTACAGCCAGAAACACGTACCGGCGCCTCTACGATTACCATGCAAATTCCTCGGAACGTTGCCGATTTGTCTCGCGAACAAACTTTCGTCCGCAAATTTAAAGAGATCTTACTCGCTATTAAAATCGAACAGGAACTCAGCAAAGACGAAATTCTCGAGTTGTATATCAATGTAGTGCCTTTCGGGAAACATGCGTACGGATTGCAAGCTGCTTCCTACACCTACTACGACAAACCTGTGAACGAACTCGACTTAGCCCAAATTGCCATGTTAGCAGGAGTACCCAAAAGACCCGAAGCCGGCAATCCTATAAATGGTCCGGAATGGGCACTAAACCGTCGCAATTTGGTACTACGGCGCATGCTCGAAAACGACGCTATCACGGAGCCTCAGTATACCGAAGCCCTCAACGCTCCTATCACGGCACAAGTTTTTGGGAGGGATCTGGATCTTAACTCCCCCTATCCCGCTGAGTGGGTTCGTCGCGACGTTGTAAACCTATTAGGCAAGGAAGCTTATTCAGGATATGTCGTCCATACCACGATCGACTCAAACCACCAAAGGTCAGCCCAAAGGGCGTTACGACAAGGTCTGATTGATTATGATCGGAGACATGGTTACCGCGGGCCCGAAGAATCTATTAGCGGTTTTCTATCTCTAGAAAAAGTAGATCTGTTATCTAGGCTAGGAGACTTGGATATCGTAAATAGCCTAGAACAAGGAATCGTTACCGAAGTCGAGGAGCAATCCGCGACCATTCTGAGAAGTGATGAAAGTCATATCGAGATCCTATGGCAAGGCATGAATTGGGCACGCCGTTATCTTTCTGTTGATTCTAGAGGGCCTCGCCCAAAAAACGCCAAAGATATACTCAAAGTGGGCGATCTAATTCGCTTTTCATCAAAGTTAGATGGTAGTTATCAACTTGAACAGATCCCGTCAATCCAAGGAGCACTAGTCGGTATCGAACCTCAATCAGGTGGCATTACAGCAATCGTTGGTGGTTTCGATTTTTACGAGAATCAGTACAACCACGCCACCCAGGCCCATCGTCAGCCTGGATCAAGCTTTAAGCCCTTTGTCTATTCTGCCGCGATAGAGAACGGTATCACGCCTGCCAGCATTTTCTTAGACGCGCCACTCGTTTTCGAAGACAGAAATTTAGAAACCACATATCGTCCACGAAACGATAGCGGTCGCTACAATGGTCCCACCCGTCTACGGCAAGCACTATATCGCTCAATAAATTTAGTCTCTATGCGAGTGTTGCTAGAGATAGGAGCAGGGAAAGTGCTCCAACATGCCAAAGCAATAGGATTTGACACGGATAATTTTCCTCGTAGTACGCAATTGGCTATTGGAGGGGGCACAATGACTCTATCGCCACTACAAATGGCGACAGCGTACGCCACCCTTGCTAACGGTGGATTTCAGGTTGATCCCTATATTATCGAGCGCATTGAATCCTTGGACGGTTCCATAGTTTTCAATCCGACTCGATATAGGGTTTGTGACAGTTGTGGTACTTCCACTACTAGACCAATTGAGTCAAACGACACCAATTTAAGCGGGCCGCATCCCGTCCTTGCGGACAATGACGAAATCGCAAAAAGCAGATTCGCTCCCGCCAAACGTGTCGTCGATGAACGTAATGTTTTTATCATAAATACCATGCTACGAGATGTGATCCAACGTGGAACCGGTAGAAAAGCTTTGACACTGAACCGAAAAGATTTAGCGGGAAAAACTGGTACAACAAATGATGCGACCGATACATGGTTTAGTGGATTTCACAAAAACATCGCAACTAGCGTTTGGGTTGGCTTTAGTGACTATAGTCCGGTCGGTGCCAGAGAATATGGCTCAACCGCACCTCTCCCAATATGGATCGACTTCATGGGGTCAGTTCTAGAAAACGTCCCAGAAGTTCCCTTAAATCAACCCGAAGGTGTAGTGTCTATAAAAATTGACCCTTCAACGGGACGAGCAGCGGACCCTAACCAATCCGATGCTATTTTCGAATATTTTCTTAAAGAGAATCCACCTTTGGATTCAACGACAAAAACCTTTCTCGACAACGGCAATAGAAACATTTTAGCCGAAGACATTTTCTAGTCTGATAGCACGCAATCCAAACTGTTCGTTCCCATCTGCTCTCTTAGTTTATCTAGTATTTGATAGTCCTAGACAGTACTGTGGCGTTTCCTACCAGCAGACACCGACCGCATTCGTACATTTTATGGAGCGGGAGACGAGACTCGAACTCGCGACAACCTGCTTGGGAAGCAGGGACTCTACCAACTGAGTTACTCCCGCAATTAAATATTAGAAATATCACAGCGTACTCTAATTATCTTCTTCTAATTCGTATCCATTCATCGTAATCACGCATTTACCAACGACATCGCGGTTCTCTAGCATACGCATCGCATCTACAGCATGGTGCAACGGAAAACCCGCACAAACATAGGGGTTTATTTTTCCATCCATTGCTAATTGATACAGATCATCCCGAAATCGTTTCCCCAATTCAGGTTTCCGCCGACCAATCTCACCAGCTCGAACACCTATCACTGAAATCTGCTTAATCAATATCAAGTTCACAGGTGCTTGTGGCCATCGACCACTCGTAAAGCCAATTGTTAAGAGACGCCCTCCAAAATTTATACACCGCATCGACTCATCAAAAACGTCGCCTCCGACAGGGTCAAAAATTACGTCCGCACCACCAGATCCCGTGATGGATTTTACTTCTTCTCGAAACCCACCCAGTGAACCGTCCGCCTTCGTGTAATTAATGACCTCATGTGCACCCCGTGCCCGAACTGTTGCGAGTTTGTCATTTCTTCCACCTGTACCGATGACTTGAGCCCCAAAAAGGAGTCCGAGATCCACGGCTGCCATGCCTACACCACCAGTCGCACCATGTACCAACAACCATTCTCCCGGTTGGAGGTTTCCGCGATAAGTCAGCGCCACATAGGCGGTCTGATAGGCCGTTCCATAACTTGCCGCTTTGGCGTAGGACAAGCGACCTGGAATCGGATGTACTGCCGTGGCACGGACATTGAGCGCTTCAGAAAAGCAGCCATATCGACTACCAAATACCACTCGATCTCCTTCTCTGAGATCACTTACATCACTACCTACCTTTATCACGTCACCCGCTGCTTCGCCTCCAGGAGCAAAAGGCAACGGGGGTTTAAACTGATACTTTCCTTGAATCATCAACAGGTCTGGAAAGTTAACCGAACAAGCTTTAAGTTCAACCTGAACTTCGTCAGGTCGCGGATCCTCTAATCCCGTCTCTTCAAGCGAAATGCTCCCAATATCTTCGCTAATTTCGTGGCAAAGGTAGGTAGCTATTTTCCTCATGCAATACGGGCGACCGCTCGTTCTGCCATTACCTTCACTAAATTCGCTCGATAGCTTGCGGAAGCATGAATATCCGAGTTGAACGAAGTGTCATCTACTTCGAGTTTTGAGATCGCACTCGTTGAAAAATTGTCCGCGAGAGCGTTCTCGAAATGGGGTAGTCGAAATGCACATGGGCCAGCGCCCGTCACAGCAACTCGAATAGAACCGTTGATTTCACTAACAAATACCCCAACGACCGCATACCGGGACGCTGGATTAGCAAATTTTTGATAGGCCGCACGATCAGGAACCGGAAATTCTATTTTTGTCACAACTTCATATTCTTCCAAATCTGTTTCAAACAGTCCGGTAAAGAAATCGTCTCCCGCAATTTGACGGGTATTCGTATGTATCGTCGCTCCTAGTCCTAGCACGGCGGCTGGGTAATCTGCTGCTGGATCGCTATTGGCTAACGATCCACCAATCGTGCCCCTGTTACGAACCTGTGCGTCACCTATCATNCCCGCCAAGTCTGCAACGGCTGGTATGGAATTCAGGTTAGAAACTTCTTCATGTTTCGTCATTGCCCCAACAGCTACTGCATCTGACTGAGTGTCAATACCTCGAAGCGCATCTAACCGCGAGAGGTCAACAATATCAGACGGAGCGGCCAACCTCGCCTTTAATGTAGGAATNAAGGTCATTCCCCCAGACAGATATACTGCATCTTCGGCTTCTACAGTTATTTTAACCGCTTCGTCCAATGTTTCGGGACGATGGTAATTAAACTTGTACATTCGTTTATTTCCCAGTTAGTTCGCTTGTTGGTTCACAATTCGCCAAACCGTCTCCGGTGAGGCCGGCATAGGGACATCTTCTCTGTCTAGAGCATCTGTTACAGCGTTCATAATGGCCGCAGTGGAACCNATCGCTCCAGCTTCACCGCATCCCTTTACGCCCAATGGATTGTGTGTACATGGTGTCGACGTCGTATCAACAATGAAATTCGGAAGATCGTCGGCTCTTGGCATAGTGTAATCCATATAGGAGCCTGTTATGAGTTGTCCTGTTTCATCATAAATTCCATGCTCTAACAATGCCTGCCCAATACCTTGTGCCAATCCACCGTGCACCTGGCCTTCTACAATCATCGGATTGATTACATGGCCGAAATCGTCTACGGCTACAAAATTCACAACCTCGACAACCCCAGTACTCGGATCTATTTCTACCTCCGCAATATGAGCACCAGCAGGATAGGTGAAATTAGGCGGATCATAAAATGCTTTTTCCGAGAGTCCNGGTTCCAATTCGTCTAACGGGTAGTTTCCAGGNACNTAAGCCGAAAAAGCGACTTCTGGAAATGTAATCGATTGATTCGATTCCTTGATGGTAAAAACTCCATCCTCGAAGCTCACTTGATCTTCAGTGGCCTCGAGCATATGAGCCGCAATTTTCTTACCTTTGGTTATGACTTTTTCAGCTGCCTTTACGATNGCTGAGCCACCAACGGCTAATGATCTAGATCCATAGGTACCGAGTCCGTAATCAGACCTACCAGAATCGCCATGAACAATTTCTACACTATCGAAGGGTACGCCTAACATTTCGGAGATAATTTGGGCGAACGTCGTTTCATGACCTTGTCCGTGACTATGGGAGCCTGTCATTACTGATACCGAACCGGTCACATCCACTCGCACTTCCGCCGATTCGAACAGACCGACACCCGCTCCTAGAGAGAGCGCTATCTGAGACGGACCCAGCCCACAGGCCTCAATATAGCAAGAAAATCCAATACCCCGTATTTTCCCATTAGATCGCGACGAAGATTTTCTTTTTTCTATTCCCTCGTAATCCACTAATTCAAGAGCCTTAGAAAGGCTCGCTTCATAATTGCCTATGTCATAGGTCAACGCCACAGGCGTCGCATAGGGGAATTCATCAATAAAATTGCGTCTTCTAATCTCTGCTGGATCTATGTCTAGTTCACGAGCGGCGGCTTCTACAATCCTTTCTACCACGTAAGTCGCTTCTGGACGGCCCGCTCCCCGATAGGCATCTACTGGTGCCGTATTGGTATACAGCGACTGCACTTCTACATAAATTGCCGGTGTCTTGTACTGTCCGGCCAGGAGCGTTCCATACAGATAGGTCGGTACGCTCGAAGCAAATAGCGACAAATAGGCTCCCATATTCGCTACCGTTTTTACCCGGAGACCAAGAAAGGTGCCATCAGACTTTAACGCCAACTCTGCTTTGGTTATGTGGTCACGACCATGAGCATCAGCCAAGAAGGACTCGGACCGTTCCGCACGCCATTTAATCGGTCGTTTAACTTTACCTGCAGCCCAAATGACGGCTGTCTCTTCAGCGTATACAAATATCTTAGAACCAAAGCCTCCGCCAACATCAGGAGCGACCACTCGAAGTTTCGACTCGGGAGCGACATTCACAAAAGCTGCTAGAACCAATCGCTCCAAATGCGGATTCTGGGAAGTGGTAAACAGGGTATAACTACCCGTCGCTTGTTCATATTTCCCTACAGCCGCTCTTGGCTCCATCGCGTTTGGTATAAGTCGGTTATTAACTATATTAATTGATGTCACATGATCCGCAGACGCGAAGGCTGCATCCGTTTCGTCTTTGTCCCCCAGCTCCCAATCGTACGCCTGGTTGTTTGGTACATTGCTATGAATCTGATCTTCACCCGCAGCTGCGGCAAGATTCACAACAGCGGGTAATTCCTCAAAATCAACTTCTAGTAGTTCCACTGCGTCACGTGCTGCCTGGAGCGTTTCTCCTATAACTATTGCGTAAGGTTCACCAACGTAATTTAAATATTCAGTGGCGATAGGTGGGTGTGCTGGCGCGATCATTTCCGAACCATCCTTTGAATGGATCATCCAGCCACAGGGCAAGTCGCCTATACCATCTTCCGCTAGCTCTCGCCCCACGAAGACTGCCGCTACTCCTTCCGCCGATAGAGCCGACTGTTTATCAATATTTTTGATGCGAGCTCGCGCGTAGGGTGATCTCGCAAATACCGCATAGAGTTGTCCCGGCTCGTTAATATCATCTGTGTAGTTTCCGACACCCGTGATAAAACGTGCGTCTTCCTTTCGTTTAACGGAAACTCCAATACCAGTTTCGTTCGCCATGACCTCTCCTTACATGTGTTCCTGTGCATCAATTACCGCTTTCACAATATTTTGATATCCCGTGCAGCGACAAATGTTTCCTTCCAATCCCTTCCGAACAGCGTCTTCAGACAACGGTTTATTCCGGTTCACTAGATCGATGGCACTCATAATCATTCCAGGCGTGCAAAAGCCACACTGTAATGCATGATTTTCGCGAAATGCTTCCTGCATCGGATGTAACGCATCCACCGTTCCGATTCCTTCAATGGTAGTCACTTCAGCACCGTCCGCTTGCCCCACCAAGACCGTGCACGATTTCACGGATTTACCGTTTATATGCACAGTACATGCACCACATTGACTAGTATCACAGCCGACATGTGTTCCCGTAAGACCCAAATCACTTCTCAAAAATTCCACNAGCAAAGTATTGTCCGGAACATCACGCCGTTGCTCCTCACCATTCACCGTCAATTTAATTTCCATGTTCCTGCCTTTTTTTCATACGCTGATAAATCCCTATACCTCAACTCCACCGAACAGAGAATTTTCCGAAAAAACCATCGGCGAATTTGCGACCAGCAGCCACAATNAACCGTGATCCGATTTGCGCGAGTTTGCCACCAACATTCCCTTGGACCTCGTACGTTAATACTGTCCCTCCCTCTTTTTCCGTCAAGACTACAGATGCTCTACCCTGTCCGAAACCAGCCGGGCCGCCTTTAACACTGACATTTAGTACGTAACTGCAGGGTGGAACAACGTCTTCCATCAGAATGTCTGCTTCAAATTTCGCTTTTACAGGTCCGATTTTCGCCGTAATTTTCGCCGCGAACCGACTTTCATCGATCCGGTCGACTACCTCGGCNCCGTCAATACAACTCCGAAGCACGTCCGCGTCATTTAAGGCGTTCCAAACGTCAATTCGGGAAGCAGATATGCAATATTTTCCTGATTGTTCCAACGGTTTTCCCCCAAAACCTCCNAAACCAGTTTACTCTCGCATCCACAGTGTACCGAGGAAACCGGCCATGGAACAGACGTCAACGTTACCACTCTCCCACATCACGGTTTTGGACTTAACCCGGGTGCGAGCTGGGCCCACTGCTGTANGGCAACTCGCCGATTGGGGAGCCGATGTCATAAAAATTGAACAGCCAGGCGATGGGGGTGGGACCATGGGNGGCGCCAGACTTGGACCCGATTTTCAAAATTTACATCGAAACAAAAGAAGCCTGTCCCTGAATCTTAAATCCGAAGCAGGCCGGAACATCTTCCTCCAACTAGCTGAAAAGGCAGATGTAGTGGTCGAAAATTATCGTCCCGGCGTCAAACATCGCCTCGGTATCGACTACGATTCGCTCAAGTCTATAAACCCAAAATTAGTATATGCGAGCATTTCAGGATTTGGGCAAGACGGGCCCTACGGGGATCTACCTGGATTCGACCAAGTCGCTCAAGGAATGGGTGGTCTTATGTCTATTACGGGGCTACCTGGANAAGGNCCCGTCAGAGCCGGAATACCCGTTGCCGATCTGACCGCCGGCCTCTATACGGCCCTCGGGATCATGACCGCCCTTTTGGGGAGAGCACACACTGGTAAAGGACAATGGGTCCAGTCATCTCTACTTCAGGCACAAATCGCAATGCTGGACTTCCAAGCAGAACGCTGGCTTCTCGACAAAGACGTTCCACAACAGGCGGGCAACAATCACCCCACNGGTATACCGACCGGAGTGTTCAAAACAAACAACGGACACATCAACATAGCTGCAACCGGTGGCGCTATCTACGAGCGCTTCTGCGAACTAATGCAACGCCCGGACTGGCTAACCGATACCCGTTTCAAAAGCCCAGGTTTACGATTGAAAAATCGCGACGAAATGAATGCGGAAATTGAAGCCATCACGGTCACCAAGTCGAGCGAAGAGTGGATCAAATCTTTCAACAAGGCGGGGGTTCCAGCCGGTTTCATCTATACAATTGACCAAGTCTTCGAGGATCCACAAGTCAAGCATCTCGGCATGGCCGCGCCTATTGAACACCCTGAGTTAGGATCTATAGATCTGGTAGCACAACCCATCACGCTGTCCGATCACCCATTCGAAATTAGAAGTGCCACACCCCAGCTCGGGGAACACACCGACAGCGTACTTGAAGAACTAGGCTTTACTGATCAGGAAATCGCCGATTTACACAACNAATCTGTCGTATANATGATGAATACTGTATGCATCTTTTGCGGNTCAAGTTCCGGGAACCAGACAGAATACACACAACTNGCGCGTAGACTGGCAAAGCGCCTTGTCGAAAAAAACATTGCCATCGTCTATGGNGGTTCAGACGGCGGATTAATGGGNGAGGTCGCAAATACTGCNATGCAATACGGCGGTAAAGTAATCGGAGTCATTACCAAAAAATTGCTAACAATCAATGGCAACCAAAATGTNACTCGCCTGGAAATNGTCGAGACCATGCACGAGCGTAAGCGTCGCTTCTCTGAGCTATGCGATNGCTATATTGCTCTGCCCGGGGGCTTTGGGACTTTCGAAGAAATTCTCGAAGCGATTACTTGGAATCAATTGGGAATTCATGAACGGCCCACCGGACTCTTGAACGTCAACGGGTTTTTCAATCATTTAATCGAGTTAATTAATCACGCTGAGCAAGAAGGTTTTATAAAAAGTTCCAACGCCAGGAGCGTTGTCGTTTCTTCCGACGTTGAAAACCTTCTAAGTAAAATGCCAATGCGATCCGAATAATCCGTTTCCCAACGGTTGACAACAAAAACGCGTTGGTTTTCCACGCACAGTGTCAAGCTACCCTTTCTTCTGATCCAGACGAGATTGATACACCTCTTCGCTCGAGGCGCTGTCGAATACGTTTTTGCCTTTCTTCTGTAAGTGGATATTTCCAAATAAATGGGAGTGCAAGAAACTTAATCGCAGCCGGAATGATCGAATACGCCAATGCCAACATCAGCAGTGAAAGGCTGGAATTTCCGTCGGTGGTTCGAGCCAAAGAAGGATCGGCGGTGGCATCAAATCCAAACCAACCTACGATTAAAAGGGCTATCGCCCCTCCTATTGCTCCTCCTCCTTTCAATAACATTCCCCAGACTGAGAAATATAAACCTGCTCGCTGTTCTCCTGTGCGCGCTGAGTCGATATCAACAGCATCTGCAGCCATAGCAGCNGGAATCGCTAACATTGCTCCCTCCGTGCAACCTTTCATAGTCATGATAATAAGAAACACNCCGAAGTAACCCGGGGGAATGAATGGTATGAACGATGCCCACACGCTATACCAAATAACTAATACGATAAATGTCCGGTGTTTGCCTATACGATTAGCNAGCCACATCCAAAAAAANAGGCCCAAAGTCGACGCAACGTAGTAGACGAGCAGATATACGGAATACCACTCCCCGGCATCAATTACATGTTTACAAAAGAAAAAAGATAGCGCGCCAGTCATTGCACCACCCACGGTACTCACCGTGTAACAGACCACTAGGCGTACAAACGNACCGTTTCGACGGATGACTCGCAAGCTCGCTATAAAACTGGGTTTACGCCGANGTATAACAACTTGGCTGGGTTCCTTAACAAATACGGTACCAAAGAACACCGTGATAGGCAGAGCCGCGAGAATGAATATCGTAAGCCACTGAAGGATTACGTCAAGATTTCCAGCCCGAGCTTCCATCACTGCCCCAAGTTCTACCTCGATATTGGCAAGAAGTGATTCGATNGAATTCGTATCTTGTGACAGATAGATGAGAATCCCGGCAGTAAGTGGAAGCGCTGTCGCTATCACCACACCNGTGTAATGNAATTGCTCACGCCGTCCGGTTACCTTGGTCCTCTCATTATAATCGCCAGTAAGCTCAGCTCCCCAAGCGAAATAGGGCAAATTTACTACCGTAAACGCCAGATAGACCATCACAATCCAGAAGGCGAAATACCATAAGGTAGTTTCTTCTCCCGGTTGAAACAGCATATAAACAGAGAGCATCAGAACAGGCGTGCCAATAATAATCCACGGTTTCCTTCGGCCAATAGGAGTACGCAGTTTGTCAGACANTACNCCGATTAATGGGTCCGTCACCACATCTGANAAGCGTGCAGCAAAGATGATTGCCGCCATCGCAGTAAGACTGATTCCTAATTCCGCATAGTGAGGCTGAACGTAGACTCCGACAGGAAGTAAGGCGACAGAGATGGGCAAATACATGGCCGAATAACAACTGATTCGCCATTCTCCGAGATATTTAGCCATACTGCCCCTGACCTATTACTTCATATTTGTCTACATACTATCCCATACACAGACACATACCAGGCACTTGACAGCTACCGTTGAATTAAACGATTCCGATTCTTATAAAAAGAAATTTCGAGAAGTCGTTTTATCGCCCGATGCAATCGGGCCTCATATCAGAGCGAGGCTCCATTAAAATTATCAAAAGTGACAAATTCTTCCACAGGCTTGCGCCGTAATTTCGTCAGTTGTTTTTTAGGTTTTCCCATGGGCAACATAGCACACACGGCATAGTGATCTGGGATCCCAAAAATTGTTCGCACCTTCGGTTCCTCCCCAACCACAAATGTAGTCAAGGTCCCGCCATACCCTTCGTTTCGTGCCGCCAGTAGGATATTCCATACGAACGGATATATCGAAGCTCCCGATATCACNCCAATACGGTNNAANTNGCTATCNATCGANGCNACTACTCGTANATCAACCANCACGAGAAGTAGAGTTGGCGCNTTAACNAGTCGCTCGATCAANCCTTTCGGCATCCGTTGNNCATNNANTTGTTNATNCGTCAANTTCGTCGGNNNGACTGTNTTCCAAGGATTTTCTCCCGCTTCANCTTGAGCTAGNTAACGCCGATATGTNGGCTCAATAAGAGNNGCGAGNGANTTTCNATGANCTTGCTCCNGCACNACTATGACTCGCCACCCTTGTCGATTGCCGCCATTAGGAGCGAATCGCGCATTATCGAATATTCGTTTAAGTACATCATTTGGAATGGGCCCATCAAGAAATTCGCGCGCAGAGAAGGTCGTACGCATGACTGTATAAAGATCCACAAATATTCTCCTTAGGGGGACGTTTTAATCCATTTTTTCGGTCGTTTTAGTCACCTTCTTGAGCGGTAAATCAGGAAATAGCTCGCTCAATGGCTTCGAAAGCCCATCCGCTTGAACAATACGACAATGCCCACGACTGAGTTCTCTCGGCTCCGACACTCCGCAGGAGTGAGCGATCACGCCGATCTCTTTTCGTATGCTCTTTGCATAACGAGCAACACGTCTAGATTTATCCGTTACATCCAGTCCTTTTTGAAGCCGTGGATCGTGTGTGGTAATACCCGTCGGACAGGTATTCTTGTGGCATTGCAATGCTTGGATACAGCCAAGCGCAAACATAAATCCTCGAGCCGACACGACGCAATCAGCCCCCGCACATAGTGCCCATGCCACTTCTGCAGGAGTGACTAACTTGCCGCTCGATATTACTTTTATGCGATCCCTCAGGCCATAGCTATTAAGAATATCAACAACGACTGGCAGGCTTTCTTTGACCGGCAAACCCATATAATCGATTAGGCTCATTGGTGCCGCGCCAGTACCTCCATCCGCACTATCGATAGTGATGAAGTCTGGGGCCGTCTCTTTCCCTCTACGAATAATGCTTTGACATAGCCGTTCGATCCAGTCAAATGACCCGATGACAGTTTTAATGCCCGTGGGCTTACCCGTTACATGTGCGACGCGCGCTATAAAATCGAGTAATTCATTCTCGGATCCAATCTCCGGATGTCGATTCGGGCTTATTGATTCATGGCCTTCCGGTATAGAACGAGCGATTGCGATTTCTGAAGTAACTTTCTCAGCGGGTAAAATACCGCCTTTTCCAGGCTTCGCGCCCTGCGACAACTTAATCTCGAACATCTTAATCTGATCACGCATAGCTAAGGCTGCCAACCGTTCATCCGAAAATAGGCCCTGGTCATCCCGCACCCCATACTTCGCCGTCCCTATCTGAAATACGATGTCGGCGCCGCCTTCGATATGCGCATCGCTTAATCCACCTTCTCCTGTATTCATCCATATATCAGCTTCTTTGGCCCCTATAGACAGGGCTTTAACTGCGGGCCGAGATATCGATCCATAACTCATCCCGGAGATATGGAAAACGGATCGAGCTGCATAAGGGTGCCGGGAATATTTCCCGATGACTAATTCCGAGGTATCTACAGCATCTTTTTCCAGCGTTGGATACGAATCATTGACAAATACAACGGTTCCAACCGGCCTCAAATCACGAGTTGAACCGAAGCCTACGGTATTATCCTCCCCTTTCGCAGACCGATATACCCACGCCCTTTCCGCTCGATTAAAAGGTAGCTCTTCCCGGTCCATCGCAAAAAAATATTGCCGAAAAAAATCTCCCAAGCGTTCAAATAGATATCGAAAACGTCCGATAACCGGAAAGTTGCGTCGTATTGCATGTTTCGTCTGCCGTTTATCCAGAACATAAACGAATATGACTAACAACAATACAAGCCCAAAAATAAAAATCAGGAGCTGCGCCAGTATCTCCATCGCACTCAGCACGTAATTATCTCCTCTACATCAAAGAACTCTAACATCCACCAATACGTTGTACTGGAAGTCCCTATCGTTGACGATTATTAGGACTGAGCTGTTCGGTGAGTTCTATATCCGTACCTATAACTGACCTTGGTCCTGCAGGCCCAAGAAAACGATGTACCATCAGCTGGTCGATTTCAGTCTTTTCTCGCTGATTTAATTGGCCATAGATGTCACTCGAGACTAGTGCTTTGTAGTCCTGACTAGTATCTGAATAAGGAATGATATAAGCAGGTGTCGTGTCCATAAGCATCGCCGCTCGACCTCGATTACTTCGATTAATGCCCGCTCTATGCCAAGTGCGTGTATCAAAGAGAATGATGCTGCCCGCAGGTGCTTCGATAACATCAGCGTCCGCCCCCCCATACGGAAGACCTTTATCGGATCTATATTTTGGATGATACGCATCTTGGGCTAAACCCCATTGTTCTGGGGGCGGTTTTTCCAGAGTATGTGACCCGAGCTTAAATGCTGTCGCACCACTATGCCGTGTAAATTCTGAAATACAGATTATACGTTGTACACCCATCACCGTTGGACCACTAGGTGTCGGAACTTTGCCAGCGGCGTCAATACCCCAGTGATAAGGGTAATCGGAGTGCCACCCCTGTACCACTCGCTTTCCATCATCTGGCGTTAGGACGCCGATGCCTGGTGTATGAGCAAGACGCACCTCCGACGTGCCCATATATTCACGAGACAACCACAATGATAGGGGGTCGACAGCCGCCTTAACAAGTGCATCACTTTGACATAGTTGTCGGTTATTGGTGTCTGGCTGAAACTCAGAATAATCGTCGGTACAAGCGACTCTCTGTAGATTATCCACAACGACAGCATCTAATATATCCGGCAGGCAGACCCAACCGTTCAGGCGAAACTGTCTCAAGTATTCCGATGGTAGAAGTTCAGGACCTTTGACTATCTCGATATCGATCAAGGATCGATCAATAACTTCACACACTTTGTCCGTCAAATAATGGCGTAAAATTTCGCCTTGTTGCCGCCACACTACTGCATCTGACACTTTCGACGTAGCAGCCAATTCACCTTTCTCATCTGACAATAAAAAATCGCCATCTATAGTCATCAAGAAAACGAAGTGGTCTTTCGGTCTAGGAAACCGAGTAATAGTCTCTGTATTTTCTTGGTCGTTCGACATCGAATACGATACTAAGCAAAGCAGAAGTTTTTTGCGAGACTGCTGTTAACCCTTAAATTCAGCGACTAAGCTAGAAATAGATTCTTTGGCATCGCCAAATAACATACGCGTATTCTCCGCAAAGAAAAGGGGATTATCAACGCCNGCAAACCCCGAAGCCATAGACCGTTTCAAAACAAATACGGTACGCGCATGATCAACATTGATAATAGGCATTCCATAAATAGGACTATTCTCGTCGTTGCGGGCGGCCGGATTCACTACATCATTAGCACCGATCACTACCGCAACATCTACACCTTGTATGCGCGGATTAACGTCTTCCATTTCGACCAATTGATCGTACGAAACGTTAGCCTCAGCCAACAAAACATTCATGTGCCCCGGCATACGCCCAGCGACNGGATGAATTGCGTACTGCACCTCCGCGCCATTTTTTTCCAATAGATCTCCCAGTTCTCGAACGACGTGCTGAGCTTGAGCTACCGCCATCCCATAACCAGGTACAAAGGCAACGGAAGAGGCGGCTTCTAAAATCAAATATGCATCTTCAGGAACAATCGGTCTGACTTCTCCCTCAACCTTTGATGCGGTCTTCGTTGCGCCAAAACCACTAAATAAGACNTTAACTAGTGATCTATTCATCGCTTTACACATTATGTTCGTCAAAATAATACCTGCTGCTCCCACGAGGGAACCAGATACGATCAGTATGTTGTTATTTATGGCAAACCCGGCTGCACATGCCGCCAAACCTGAATAACTATTGAGAAGAGAGATCACGACCGGCATATCGGCACCACCGATCGGCACCACCGCCATAATACCTAACAACAACGAAAGGGCGATAATCGCTACTAAATAGGGCGATCCAGGGGAGGGATCCATGCAAAAAATGTATCCACAACCAATAATAGCTAACAAGATCAAACCATTAACTAGTCTCTGCGCACTGAACACAATCGCGCGACTGCTAATAACTTCAGAAAGCTTTCCCCACGCCACTAAACTTCCTGACAAGGTGATGCCTCCAATCAAAACTGACAAGAAGATTGAAAAACCGAAAAGTAAACCACCTGCCATATTAGGATCCGTCGATACTCCGTACAAGGCCGCCCATCCGACCAATAGACTAGCCGCTCCACCCGATCCATTGAACAATGCGACCATCTCTGGCATGGCAGTCATGGCGACCATCCGAGCAGCCAACGTCCCGATGACTGCACCTATTCCGGCACTAATAACAATCCATTCGAACGTGACAATATCTGTCGACAATAGCGTTGAAACAACCGCAATAAGCATTCCCATAGCAGAAAGCAGATTACCTTTGCGAGCACTTGCCGGCGATCCGAGCATCTTCAAGCCGAATATAAATAGCACTGCAGCGAATACGTAGGCTACATTTATAATTACTTCGCTCACGAATTGCCCTTATCTTTCTTTCTGAACATGCCTAACATTCGGTCCGTTACAAGATATCCACCGACAACATTAATAGTAGCAACAGCGACCGCAATGGATCCCAACACTGTTGAAACATCACCGTCTGAGACAGAACCAGCGGCCAATAATGCTCCCACAATGGTAATGCCGGAGATCGCATTTGCTCCTGACATTAGAGGTGTATGCAGCGTGGCTGGGACCTTCGATATTAATTCGAAGCCCAAAAAAATCGAGAGGACTAAGATAATGGCTAAATAAACAGGTATTAATTCCATACTTCCTACTACGCTTTCTATGTGTTGGCTTTCAATTTACTCATTTATTGCGGCTTCGCATTCTGAGAGACAATACAGCTCGCTGCAATGTCATCCGCAGGATCAAATATAAATTNGCTTGTATCGCTATTCCAAAATTCTTCTAACAAGTGCATACAGTTAGCCGAGAGCATATCACTGGCATCTCGCGCCACCTCCGCGGGCAAGTTAGATAAACCGACCAATTTTACCCCATTTTTTTCAACGACTTCTCCAGGAGTTGATCCCTCAACGTTTCCACCTGAATCAACGGCCATATCGACAACGACACTTCCTGCCTTCATGCCAACTACCATATCTTCAGTGACGATTCGTGGGGCCGGTCGTCCAAAGACCTGAGCGGTAGTGATGACGACATCCGACTGGGCTATAACTCGTTTCATTCCTTCGCGTTGCAAAGCTAACTGCTCTGACGTGAGTTCTTTTGCATACCCTTGCTCCGTTTGTCCCACTTCCCCAACGTCAATCTGCACAAATTTAGCTCCCAGCGACTGTACTTGTTCGGCAACGACNGGTCGGGTATCAAAAGCCTCAACACGAGCACCAAGCCGTTTCGCGGTTGCTATGGCTTGCAGTCCCGCTACTCCAGCACCGATAACAAATACACGCGCTGGTGAAATGGTCCCAGCGGGCGTCATCATCATCGGAAAGATTTTAGGCAAATATTTAGCTGCAAGAATAACCGTAACGTAACCAGCTAAATTAGCCTGTGAGGACAAAGCATCCATTTTTTGCGCCCGCGTAGATCGGGGGATCATTTCTAGGGAAATAGCTGTAATCCCTTTCTCCGACATGCGGTGAATCAATGGCTCCTGATTAAAAGGGTCCAAAAAGCTGACGTGAATAGAACCAGAATTCATACAATCGACTTGCTCTGGTGATGGCGGTCGGACTCGAACGATCACATCAGCACTACTCAGCAATTTAGTGTCATCATTTTCAACAGTCGCCCCTGCCTGGAGATAGTCTTGATCTGCATAACCACACATTAGACCAAGACCGGAACCGACAGATACCTGTAATCCCATTCGGACAAGTTTCTCAACATGAGCGGGAACCATCGCCGAGCGATTCTCACCCGGCCAAGACTCTTTCGGCACACCAACGCGCATGACAATTGACCTTAAAATAAGCGCGCCGTAATTTATCGTGTCGAGCNAAGCAATACAAACCACTTATGTGATTAAAATACCCAACTGTCCGATAAAGAAGGGGAAGTAGAATGACGAATCGAGCCGGTGCAGTAGCCGTATTGGTAGCATTTCTCGTAGGCACGCTCTCCACACTCGCTATCAGACCCGCCGGAACTGGGATGCATACTCTTCAGACAGACTCTGAAAGCACAGCGATACGGTCTATTCGATGGAGAGTACCAGTTGCTTTCGGAACGAACCTCGAAGCTCTCGGNGANAACGTGCTNTATGTTGCGNAAGCNCTGAAAGATACGACAGACNACGCNTTCCAATTTGACGTGTATGAACCCGGTGAAATCGTACCGGCGTTGAATATCGTCGATGCCGTTCGTGAAGGGAAAGTTCCAGCGGGCTATACCTGGCTCGGTTACGACCAGGGTAAAATTCCGGCATCTGCCCTTATTGGAGCAGTACCGTTCGGTATGGAGCCATGGGAATATACTGCTTGGTGGTACGAAGGNGGTGGACGCGAATTAAGTGAAACACTTTACNAAAAGTATAANGTTCATCCCCTTCTTTGTGGACTAATAGGTCCCGAAACCGCTNGGTGGTTCAGAGAACCAATAGTGCAACTGTCCGATGTCCAGGGGCTCAAGATTCGTTTCGCTGGGCTCGGCGGAAAAGTCATTGAACGTCTTGGCGCGTCCGTAACCATGTTGCCGGGAGGCGAAATTTTTCAAGCACTGGAGAAGGGTGCGATTGATGCGACAGAATTTTCTCTCCCAAACGTGGACGAAGCTTTAGGCTTTGACCGAATCGCCAAGATAAATTACTTTCCAGGCTGGCATCAGACGTACACTTCCGCGCATTTGGTTATTGGCAGTGATACATGGGATAGCCTCACAGCGATTGAACAAAGCCTTTTAGATATCGTCTGCACCGCAGGAGTAACTCGAAACCTTGCAAAAGCGGAAGCCCTTCAGGGACCAGTAATTGAGGGATTTAAAACAAAAGGGGTAGAGGCCCGTGAATTACCGATCCCCATATTGAGGGAACTGAACCGAATTGCAGACGATGTCATGAATGAAGAAGCGCTTCGAGATTCGGATTTTCGAGTCATCCACGAATCGCAAAAAAAATTCCGCGAATCGTATGCAGTTTGGAAACGCTTGGCCTACTTACCTCGAGATTTTTGACATGGAACTTCCGGAAACTGATCTTTCTAGAATGATTGATGGTTTTATCGTAAAAGTTGGTAACAGCGTCTCCTGGATTTGGATCGCTCTGCTAGCTGTAATAGTGCTAAACGTGTTTCTCCGTTATGTTTTCGGGGTAGGTCGAATCGAGTTTGAAGAAATTCAGTGGCACCTATACTCCATCGGTTTTATGGTCGGTCTCAGCTACGCCTTAAACGCTGACGCGCACGTGAGAGTGGATGTCGTCCACGAACGATTGACGCCTACGACACAAGCTTGGATCGATCTCTATGGGCTACTTTTAGGACTGCTTCCTTTTATCGCCATGATGATCCTCTATGGGATTCCATTCGTCTTAGACAGTTTCAAAACTGGCGAAATTTCCGCGTCGCCGGGAGGATTAGGAGGACGGTGGCTCATTAAATCTGTCTTAGTTATGGGTTTTGTCTTACTCGGGCTAGCCGCAATGTCGAGACTATTGCGGCTTTGGTCTTTTCTATTCTTTAAGAAGACGCACTGATGCCTGGCAACGAGATACTCGCCCTCTTTATGTTTGTGGCATTCATAGCGCTCGTCTTTACCGGATTCCCAGTCGCGTGGTTACTCGCCGGGCTGGCCATATTTTTTACTGCTTTGGCTATTGTTCTAGAAGTGGATTTTGGTATTCCGATTGGAGTGGATTGGAACTACGCATCGATCGCTGTTGAGCGCGTTTGGAACGTGATGGAAAACTGGGTCATGGTCGCGTTACCGATGTTCATTTTTATGGGTTTGCTACTCGATCGATCGGGAATCGCAAATCGGCTAATGACGAGCTTCGCTAGAATCTTTGGACGAGTCAACGGCGGACTCGCAATAACAGTGACTGTGATAGGTGTAATGCTCGCGGCAACTACCGGGATTATCGGAGCATCCGTTGTACTACTTGCTCTATTAGGACTTCCCACCATGCTCGAAAATGGCTACGACAAAAAGTTGGCAGCCGGGACTGTTTGCGCCGTGGGAACACTCGGGATCTTGATACCTCCAAGCATCATGCTAGTGCTAATGGCAGATCGTATGGCTATGTCAGTGGGCGATTTATTTCTGGGCGCGGTTTTTCCAGGATTGTTGCTTAGCTCGCTATACATAATTTACTTGCTTGTGTACGGCGCAGTCCGCCCGGAACTAGCTCCCCGCATAAAAAATCAGATGACTTTTAACCTTACTGATCTAGTTGAACTGGCCAAGGCAATTGTACCTCCCACACTGTTGATCGTTGCCGTTCTCGGCAGTATTTTTTTCGGGCTTGCTACCCCCACCGAAGCGGCTGGAGTGGGGGCTGCCGGGGCGTTAGCACTCGCCGCGGTATACGGTTCACTAAACCTCAAAGTCCTAAAAGAAGTCTCCCGCGAAACGACCAAAACGACGGCCTTTATTTTTGGTATTTTGATTGGGGCTACAGCTTTTTCCCTCGTTCTGCGGGGATTAGGAGGAGATGAGCTCATTGAACGCGCTTTATTGGGTTTGCCCTTCGGAGCAACCGGAATAGTAATTACCATTTTGGTGCTCACTTTCATCTTAGGCTTTTTTCTTGACTGGATTGAACTAACACTAATCATCCTTCCTCTCGTCGCGCCAGTCGTTATATCCCTAGGATTCGATCCAATTTGGTTCACCGTTCTATTCGCCGTCTGTCTCCAGACCAGCTTTCTGACTCCCCCTGTAGGATTTGCTATTTTTTATTTAAAGGGTGTCGCACCGCCGGGAATCGACGCCTTTACAATATACCGCGGCGTTATTCCTTTTATCCTCCTTCAACTAATTGGACTGACCGCCATCTTTCATTGGGAAGCGCTTGTGACATGGCTTCCTGCTCAAGCGTATAGCTGATTTTTTTTGATAAGGCTTCCGATCTCGTGATCACTAAGACTCTTTGGTACTGTTATAGAAAGCTTGGAGAGTAACAGTGGTTTATAACAACGTAATTCTTAATCTGAAAAACATCGACGATGCCAAAAAGGTAAGTGGCATGTTGACCACCCTTGCCGAGATGTCGAGGGATGAGCCTGGATGTGACCGTTTCGAAGTTTACCACTCTCAGAGTGATGAACGGATCTTTATGTTAGTAGAGAGATGGTTAACGGAGGAACACCTCGACGACCATAGGAAGGCGGATTCGTTTGCCGTTTTTTATATGGATAACGTAATCCCTCTAGTGGAACGGGTCCCTCACCCGTGCACATTAATCGCTTAATCACCTCAAGGAGGTAAAAGATTATGTCTGGTGCTTTATCCGGTATCAAAGTCCTCGAAATGGGGCTGCTTATACAAGGCCCTCAAGCAGCAGCACTTCTTTCTGACATGGGGGCTGATGTCATAAAGATCGAATTGCCTAACATCGGAGACCAAGGGCGGTACATCTTTTTATCTCCCGAAGACATGCGCAGCGCAGTATTTACCGCGTGCAATCGGGGTAAGAAAAGCGTGACGATTGATTTGCGTACCTCCGGAGGAACGGAAGTATTTAAAAGTCTCGTGAAAAGTGCTGATGTTGTCATTAGTAACTTCACACCAGGAACCCTGGAAGAATGGGGGCTGGGGTACGATGAACTCCAAAAAATAAACGCTGGGATTATCTGTGCCTCGGGTAGCACATTCGGACCTGTCGGACCTGACGCGCAGAGAGAAGGAGCCGATCTAGCGGGTCAATCGGCCGGGGGATTAGTGAAAACCACCGGACGTGATGGGGATCCGCCGTCTCCAGTAGGTGCATTTATCGCCGATCATATTGGCTCACTAAACATGGTTGCCGGGATTCTTGCAGCACTACACGCTCGAAATAGCTCCGGCCTTGGACAACAAATAGAAGTTTCTTTATTAGGGGGACAAATATGGGCTCAAGCATCTGAATATACTCATTACTTGATGACCAAAAAAGTTCCCGGGCGTTCAAATTTTGGTCATCCCATGATTAAAGCGGCGTATCGAATTTTCCAAACAAAAGACGGGTGGCTCGGCATAATCGGCGTGCCACCCGACGCCCGTGACGCCTTTTTTCTAGCTATAGAACGACCCGATCTCGCTCTCGACGAACGTACACAGGGCCCTATTATGGCTCCGGAAGTGTTGTCCGAATTCATCACCGAACTCGAAAAATCGTTTTTGGAAAAGACCACCTTGGAGTGGTGCGAAATATTGAAGAACGCTGGCGTCCGTTACGCACCTGTTAGAGATTACGCGGAGGTGGTTAATGACGAAGGAGTCCGCGCAAATGGTTATATCAGAGATCTCGTAGATATAGACGGGAGTCTGAACACAGTCGTTGGTTCCCCTATCAAAATGAGCCGAACTCCACTAACACCTGGCGCACTTCCTCCAGACTTAGGTGCCGATACAGACGAGATTTTAAAGCAAGAAGGCTTTGATAAAGAGTCGATAGAAAGATTACGAAAAGAAGGAGCAGTTTAATCGTTTCATATTCAACCAGAGTCACCTCAGCTCCCGACCCTGTTTGTATCGCCTGGCATTACCTTAAATATTTCCCTGGTGTTCGATCCCAGACGTTAGGCTCATTCTTATCTCGGCGTCGAATCTCATTGGGTATGGTTCCACGCCACCACTCTGGCACTTCATTCGATTCGCGATAGTACCAACCCAATAAAACAGTTCGCCTCTCAGTTGATCGATTGGGATGAGTTGCGTGAAGCAGTCGAGCATCGCCTATAACCAACTGTCCAGCCTTCACATGCAAATCGATCGCCTGGGGATGATCGCAAAACATCCATTCATTGGTTTCTTTGATATTGTACCCTCCCCCCTCATGTGCATTAACCAAGTGCCTATGAAGATCAATGCGACTTTTGTGGGTTCCTGGAATCAAACGCAAACATCCATTTTCAACATTCGTGTCCGTCAAATACCAGTTTAGAAACACCTGCTGCGGCCAGGGAGATAAACTAATCGGATCGGTCCAACGTCCCCAATCCTGATGCCAGTATAAAGCCGAAGACATCGGTGGCTTCGATATAATCTGAAAAACACCACCCGAACATAAATCTTCGATGAGTAAATTACTCATGATATCGGCCGAATGGTCAACAATACGATCCACCATCGGATCGATAGGAAATTCGTGACGACGTGACTGGTGCTTAATTCCAGTTATCTTGATATCAGACCCTTGATACTTCCAGTTTTTAGGGTGAACCGTACGATTGATCCATACTTCAGACCACTTACGCAGCTCGGACAAGAAACTTATTGGTATTGCATCGTCTATAACGGCATAACCGTCCTCCATTAACTGAATCAAACCTGACGGCAAATTTTGCATCTGGAACGAACCTCCACTTAGTCGACTCATTAGACATAAGAATCACTTTCGCCGACCCTATTTTTTTGCAAAGAGCCCAAGTTTTCGGGCTATTTTGCTTTCGTGTAATGCCAATACATTGCGAAAACAGCCCCTCTGATCTTATGCTCCATTTGTATCAATTTCAGCTAGAGAAGGCCGATGGGAACTTACGAGGTTGTCGCGCGCAACTATTCCGAAGCCAGTGAAAACAAAATACATAGTCAGGAAACAGCCCGTAACTACGGTTTTAGTTCCGGCCTTGTTCCTGGTGTAGCCGTCTTTGGTCACATGACGTATCCAATGGCGGAAAAATTTGGTGAAGCTTGGTTTGAAGGATATGAAGTGGAACTCCGTTTGCTCCAGCCAGTGTATAGCGGGGATGTTCTCTATATCGAACACACACGCAATGGAGACGGTTACGATGTCTCCTGTACGGCCAGAAATGGAACTCTAATCGCCCGAATGAATTCTCGTCCTTCGACCGAGAATATAGATCCTATAGCGACTGCGCCAAGTGGACCAGCAGCTTCCGCCCGCGAAAGAATACATTGGGATTCAATAGACATTGGTAACGCTCTACCAAGTTGGAACTGGCAAACGACAGAAGCAGAAAATGACGCCTATACAACCGAAATTTCTGACCGCCTTCCCATCTACCAAGCCGGACTGGTGCACCCGCATGCGATTTTGAGCGTCTCTAATCAAGCATTAAGTCGGCATTTCGATATGCCCGCATGGCTTCATGTAGGTTCAAGAATTCAATTTCGAATACCTATTCAAGTGGGATCCGAGCTGAAGATTCGATCTGTACCGACCGAAAAATGGAGAAACAAAGGCCATGAATTTGTAAACCTCAACGTGTCCTATACGTTTCAAGATAAAGTGGCAGTTGAGGTGTTACACACAGCCATCTACAAGATAAGGTCTACGAGCGAGACGACACAATCTTGAAGCTTGGTGTGCTCACATCTCATGGAGGTTCACTTATTCAGAGTGCCGTAATCGCGGGAGTGGATCTCAAAGTCATTATTTGTAACAACCGTAACGCAAACGCTTTCCATCGCGCGATGGAGTTGGATGTTCCAGCCGTGCATCTGAGCAACACAACCCATCCAGATGCAGACGCATTGGACCAAGCAATAAACGACACTTTACAGCGGCATGGATGCGACTTCGTGTTACTCGCTGGATATATGAAGCGGCTCGGGTCCACGACCCTAGCCGCATATTCCGGACGGATTATAAATAGCCATCCTTCTTTATTACCAAAATTCGGTGGTAAAGGCTTCTATGGTCGTCGAGTACACGAAGCTGTAATAAACGCCGGTGAGACTGAGTCCGGCATCACGATCCATTTCGTCGATGGAGAATACGACACCGGCAAAATTATTCAGCAGCTTACAGTGCCCGTTTATCCAAATGATTCGGCAGAAACTTTGGAAGCTCGTGTAAAAGAAAAAGAGGTGCCTTTTCTAGCCCGTGTTATTGCCGAATTAAATCAAACATTTGCAACCTAGCCTCACGATAAAGCCATAAGTTTGAACCGATGCCTAATAGTCACCTTCTCTNAGTCATTCCTTGATTTGCACNNGATGAGAAACCAGAGGNTTATGNCACAAAAAAATTGTNAAGTTCTTGAACTTTGGTCTTAATCCCCGAGAGGTTTTTTTAGTCCNGGAGGCGAGGCTTGCTGCTTACTTGATCACTTTCACAAAATCGCCCGCTCTCGGCTCGCCATTGGGATAACCACCGTTAAGCAACCGAAGCGTTTCTTCAGGATACGTTCTGAGAGAGCTTCGGTCTGCCAATTCAGCATATGTGTCACCGGGCTTAGCTACTAATACCTCAACTCGACGACTATTGGCGACTTTCGTATCGTTTGCGGTGAAGCTCCGCAGATCGGCCAACGTCTTGTGAAAGTTTTCTCGGAATAATTCGCTGTCGCCTTCTGGTCCCACTTCACCTTTAAAATACAGGACATGCTTGCCTCGGTAGATGACACCGATGAGAGCGAGAGATGTTTTGCTGTCATCCTGTACTTCCAATTCTGCAACGTACGCATCAAATCCATTTATTTCGAGCGATTCACCATCTTTGACGTCGTCTCTCTTCAACACATCCGTAACATATTTTTTTGGAGACTTACGTTTTACAGGCTCATGTCGTGCCATCGTGATAGACCCGTGCGATTCTCCCTTAGAAGACTTTGCTGAGACACTGTTTTGAGAATTCTTTATTTGCCAATTTTCCGGGAACGCGACCACAACACGTAATCCACCGTGGTAATAAATATTATCCTTAATTACTCCACTGACGGCTTCATCACCAAAAGTCAATCCATCGATCAATTGCCAAAAATCCCTGGTCGGTGGGCCAACTTCTTCGGGTAGCAAACTTTGAGCATAAGCAACCGCATCGTATAAGCGGCGGTCATTCTTGGGATGCGAAGCAAAAAGACCGTGATAGTTACTCGGCCTATTCGCTACCTGCTTCGAGAACAGTTCTTGGTCTTTTAAAACTTGGACGACATCAATAATTGCAAGCGGATTGTAGCCTGCACGTGCTAACAGTTCGCCGCCCAATCGATCAGCCTCGAGTTCCATATCCCGTCCGTAGCCAGACACTACCGTAGCGGTCGCCGCATTGGAAAGGTCGTAGAGCTCTCCACGACCAGTGAGAACTGCTGCCACGAGACCACTAGATTTTCCGAACAATTCGCCCAGGCGTCTTTTACGGGAATGTCTCGCGAGTACATGTCCTATTTCATGGCCAATAACGGCGGCGAGTTGCTCTTCCGAGCTCAAAAACGCAATAAGCCCCCGGTTAACAAAAATATATGCGTCTGGCGTTGCGAACGCGTTAATTTGGGAATTATCTAGGACGTAAAAGTGATACTTCTTACCTCTATGAGACGACACGTCGAGTAGCTTTTCACCGAGTTCTCCCACATATTCCTGCCAGGCGGAGTCAGGATAGATTTGTCCATTTTCTTCGAACTCGTCATACATTTTTGCGCCCGGTCCTGCATAAGCACTTCCAAGCCAGCTGGTAAATACGGTCAACAAGACCACGGAACGAAATAAATTGGGAAATCGCATTGATCCTCCAACTGGAATGGCGACCTGTCGAAATTTAAACTCCAATCTGTGAAAATGCCATAAATTGGCACCAGTTAGTGACGGGAATTGATTCACTGATTCAAACTTTTCGAAAATCAGGCTCCAAATCGTTTGCGAAAACGCTCAACTCAGCCAGCAGAATCAAGTATGTTTTGCTTTCCAGCGTAAAAAGGATGGCACTTAAGAACACACTTTCAAGTGTACAACCCTACATAGAGTGGAGCACGTTTTAACTTTTAACAACGTTTCCACCGCTGCAGGTGGCAGTAATTTCTTCGTACTCAGGATGAATTTCTGTTCGCACTTCGTAACTACCCTAAACCCGTGGCAGCGAAGTTTTGGTAATAGAACATCAGGAAGCAAGTGGACAATTCGAGCAAAACTACCTCACCCAAAATAGTTCAAGTTGCGGTTCCCCGTCCTGTACACCAAACATTTGATTACCGTATTCCTGATCGGTACGACATGCCAAAACTCGGTACTCGCGTAAAAGTAAGCTTCGGGCAATCATCACTGATTGGAGTAGTGATCGGAACACAAGGTGACTCGGCACGGAAGCTCAAATCTATACAGGAAGTGCTAGATATCGAACCCGTCCTCGATGAAGAACTTATGAGGCTCGCTGCTTGGATGTCGCGCTATTACCACCATCCCATCGGAGAAGTGCATGCGACTATGCTCCCGATCGGTGCAAGAGCGGGGAAGCCTCTCGAATCGAAAGACCTTGTACTCTGGCAAGCCGTAGTTAGTGCTGATCACAAAATAAAACTCGCGCGCGCACCAAAACAACAAAAACTATACCTGGCACTGGCGAAACATGGGCCGCTTACGGGCAAAGAAGCTCAGGAATTTGATGGAAATACTACGCTTCTGAAAGCACTAGAGAGGAAGGGACTCGCACAAACGAAAGTGCACAGCCCAAATTACCAATTGACTAGCGAAAAACTCGAATTATCAGAAGAACAGGAGACTGCGGTTCAGGGGATTATAGGGAGCCTCAACTCTTTCACGATGCACCTACTAGAGGGAATTACGGGCAGTGGCAAAACAGAAGTCTATCTCCGAGCAATGGCCGAAACCCTTGCGCGTGGTTTGCAGGCCTTAATTTTGGTACCTGAGATCGGATTAGCGCCCCAAACAGTAAAACGAGTGAGAGAGCGTTTTGGTGAAGCTGCTATGATCCATTCAGCTACCTCTCCCGCACATCGTTTCAATACATGGAACAACACTAAAACAGGGAAGCATCGAATCTTAATCGGGACTCGGTCAGCTCTTTTCACTCCGTTTCAAAAACTGGGCCTCATTATCGTAGATGAGGAACACGACACCTCTTTTAAACAAACAGAAGGGCTCCGATATTCTGCTCGAGATGTAGCAATCGTAAGAGGCCAAATTTTAGGTATTCCAGTCGTATTAGGCAGTGCAACACCATCATTTGAAAGCATCTTGAATGCCGAGCGAAGAAGGTTCAAGAAATTACATTTGTCGCATAGGCCGGGCACAGCAGCCCTACCAACCTATAAAGTACAAGATATTCGAGGCCTCCGCCTAGAAGGTGGGCTTTCACAGCCGCTTATCAATGCAATCGACAACCATCTCAAGAATAACAGCCAAGTACTAATTTTTGTAAATCGTCGTGGTTATTCAAGGACCCTTTATTGCACTCATTGCGGCTGGCAAGCCTCTTGCAGCGATTGCGACGCCAANCTCACTCTCCACCAACAACCGGAGAAACTCCAGTGTCATCAGTGTTCTCGAACATACGAAATCCCATCTACTTGCGCTGCTTGTGGTAAATCGCAACTCCTTCGTCTGGGAGTTGGTACTCAAAGACTAGAAGATACTCTGAAACGCCTGTTCCCAAATGTTCCCGTCTTTCGAGTGGACCGCGATGCAGTGCGCACTCCAGCAAAGTTGGAATCAGTTTTTGACAACCTTTCTNGAGCTACGCCTGGNATTTTGTTAGGTACCCAAATGCTTGCCAANGGACACCATNTACCAAATGTCACGTTAGTCGGGATTGTAGATGCTGACAACGGTTTCCTATCTACGGATTTTCGTGCCGCAGAACAAACTGCACAATTAATTGTTCAAGTTGCTGGTCGGGCTGGTCGGGCAGAACNACGAGGCGAGGTTTGGGTCCAAACATACAATCCGACGAACCCTAACCTAAAAGCTTTAATCCATTCAGGGTACCGAGGTTTCTATAGCACTGAGATTGAAAANCGGCGAGCGGCTGGCTTTCCACCATTTGGAACGATGGCGATCATACGGGCGGAATCACTTGATGAGAATGCCCCTTTAAAGTTTGTTCGNCACATACTAAACGGTGTCAAGGAAAAGGGGGTAGAGGCCATCGGCCCGGTACCGGCTCCGCTTAAACGACGACAAAAACACTTTCGTTACCAAGGCCTACTATTATCTGATCATCGTTCAACATTACACAAAGCACTGCAACTAATTCGCAACCAAAANGTGCCCGCCGGGATCCGTTGGAGTATTGATGTAGATCCGATTGATACCCGCTAAGATCTGGAGGCGTGTTCAACCCTAACTAACAATATGNTTTTGATACCTTACTAAAAAAATAATTCTAAGGTTATTATTCGGCAAATGGCTAAATCTCGTGCTAGAACAAAAACCAGAGTATCTAAACGGTCCGGACGGAAAGACCGGAATTATTCTTTTTACTACGGCTTGCTTTTAGGAATATTCGGGACATCGNCTGTCTGGTTCGGCACTGACTTTATGAACCTGAATAGAACCTCAACGGTCGAACCTGCAAAGAGTAACGAATCCGTTAGTCGCACTTACGAATTCTGGGACACCTTGCCCGANGCAGATATCGAAGCCAATGTTGGTCCATATCAAGACGGAACCGCAGATGNCGATGGTGCCGTCGGCACCGAGCGATCGAGCAATGTTGAGTATTTAGTACAGGTCGCCTCGTTTAAGGATCAAGTCGAAGCCGAAACGCTCCGCGCTGAGCTTTTGCTCGAAGGACTCGAAGCTGAAACATCCGAAGTGATCCTTAGTGGACAGGATCGGTGGTATCGAGTCGTTATTGGCCCTTTTAAGACCCGCCGAACTACACAAACCGCCATAAATAGACTGAACAATAGACCGATTTCACCTCTTATTTTGGAAAGACCAATTCAGGAAGACCACAATCCTCAGGGCTAATCTCTCGCTGCGATTGTCTAATCAGCACAAGTCTAGAAACGACTCNATTGACACAATTAGAATTTCGTAAGAAATGAAACTTGAAAGAACACATTTTGCCCTCACCTCTTTAGGGNTCACCATAANAGTATTATCAAAACAATGACAACCATCGTCTCGATAAGGCGCGATAACCAGGTGGTCCTCGGCGGGGACGGTCAAGTATCCTTGGGCGATACCATATGGAAAGGTAACGCACGAAAAGTCCGNCGACTNAAAAATGACAAGGTTATNGCCGGATTTGCCGGTGGCACAGCAGATGCCTTTACACTATTTGAACGATTTGAAGCCAATTTGGAAAAGTTTCAGGGAAACCTTACTCGAGCGGCGGTGGAACTCGCAAAGGATTGGCGGTCAGATCGAGCACTTCGCCGCCTAGAAGCTTTACTGGCAGTGGCTGATTCTCAGGTTTCTTTGATTATCAGCGGTACCGGCGATGTTATCGAACCAGAGAATGGATTGATCGCAATTGGATCAGGCGGCCCATATGCTCAATCGGCTGCTACCGCCTTGCTTGAAAACACTGATCTGGACGCACACTCTATAGCCAAAAAAGCTTTGAATATCGCAGCAGATATCTGCATATACACCAATCATGAAATAGCCATCGAGACCCTAGATATCCCATGACTTTGATGACCNCCCGAGAAATTGTTCACGAATTAGACAAGCACATAATTGGTCAAGATTCAGCCAAACGATCGGTTGCGATAGCCCTGCGCAATCGTTGGCGCCGGATGCAACTGACTAATCCNCTTAGGGACGAGGTCACGCCCAAGAATATATTGATGATTGGTCCGACTGGAGTTGGTAAAACGGAAATTGCCAGAAGATTAGCCAAACTAGCCAACGCTCCCTTTATAAAAGTCGAAGCAACAAAATTCACGGAAGTTGGCTACGTTGGCCGCGATGTTGAATCGATCGTNAGAGACCTCGCCGATACAGCCGTCAACATGCTTCGTGAAACAGAACTCGAAAAAGTACAACACCTCGCTGATGATGCCGCGGAAGAAAGAATTCTAGATGCCCTTCTACCTACACCTCAAAGCGTAGGCTTTAATGAAGACGACAAGAATTCTGAATCTGCTGCTCGGCAGTCCTACCGAAAGAAGCTTCGGGAAGGCGAACTAGACGACCGCGAAGTCGAAATAGAAATCGAAACACCGCAATTTGGNGTCGAGATCATGGCTCCCCCAGGAATGGAGGAAATGACAAATCAGATCCAAAGTATGTTCTCAAACATGTCTAATGGAAAAACAAAAAGAACTCGTCTAAAAATAAAAGACGCGTTTCACCGCTTACGGGAAGAAGAAGCAATACGTTTAGTCAACGAAGAAGAGATAAAAACTCAAGCCGTGGAAGCTGTAGAACAAACTGGCATAGTTTTTCTTGATGAGCTTGACAAAGTAGCAAAACGCAGCGAGAACGTAGGCGCGGACGTGTCGAGAGAAGGTGTCCAACGCGACCTACTTCCCCTGATAGAGGGCTGCACTGTTTCGACAAAGTACGGAATGATCCGGACCGACCATGTTCTCTTCATAGCATCTGGGGCTTTCCATTTAGCGAAGCCATCGGACCTTATTCCCGAATTACAAGGTCGTTTGCCTATACGGGTGGAACTATCTGCCCTGACGCCCGCCGATTTCAAAAGGATACTTACTGAACCCGATGCCTCATTNACTGAACAATANAAGGCACTTCTGGCAACCGAAGGCGTNCATGTGGANTTTACNGAAGACAGCCTGGAACGCCTCGCNGAATTATCATGGCACGTTAACGAAAATACCGAAAATATCGGTGCCCGAAGGTTACATACAGTCATGGAACGTCTAATGGATGAAATATCTTTTAACGCAGGCGAAACAATCAACGGAGAGAAAGTAGACACACTACAAATCGACGCCAAATACGTTGATACCCACTTGGAGGAATTAGCAACAAACCAGGATTTGTCTCGATATATATTGTGATCGAGTTATCTACGCGTAATGATTCACTGTGCACAACTACTTTGTCGGGTTTTGAGAACGTATTGGCATGACACCTGAATCGATCGCCTACCATAGCAAATCGAAAATTCTAGAACTTTCTTACGCCGACGGTTCTAACGCTAATCTAACCGCTGAATACCTACGGGTATTCTCTCCCTCCGCGGAAGTGCGCGGACACTCCGAGTCCGAACGCAAGTTACAAGCGGGGAAAAAACATATCGAAATCCAAAATATCGAACCTATCGGTAACTATGCCATTCGAATTATATTCAGCGACGGACACGATACAGGTATCTACTCATACGACTACCTTGTTGAATTACGAGATCAATTCGAGATCAACTGGACTCAATACGAGGTAGAACTCAAAGCGGCAAACGCTTCTCGATTACCTACCATTCCAGTTGGCCAATGGAAACCCGATAACAAGCTCTAGACCATGCACAACCATGAACTTGAAAAATCGCAANCCAATACAGTGGACTTTGGCAATGAGACCGTAAGTCCTCTAGAGAAAACTAAAAAAGTTCACGACGTCTTTAGCCGCGTTGCCTCACAATACGACCTCATGAANGACNTCATGTCGTTTGGTTTTCACCGCATAATCAAACAAGTCGCGGTGGAAATGACAGGCTTAGCCTCCGGGGGTTCAGTGCTTGATCTCGCGGGAGGTACCGGTGACATTTCAAAAAAATTGCATGAAGTGGTGGGTTCCCAAGGAACTGTCATTTTGGCGGATATTAACGAACACATGGTTTCTGTTGGTCGCGATCGATTAATCGACTCAGGTATTGGCGGAGTGAAAGCAAGTATCGCAAATGGGGAACAACTGCCTTTTCAATCAAATACCTTTGATTCAGTAATTACGGGATTCGGCTTGCGTAATATGACCCACAAAGACAAAGCTCTCTTGGAAATACTTCGTGTCTTACGGCCAAGAGGTATATTTATAGTGCTTGAATTCAGTCAACCAGACTCTCAACCCTTGTCAGAGCTCTATCGAATATTTCAAGCTTTTTGGCCGATCGTAGGCAAAGTGCTGGTGGGCGACTCAAAGCCCTATAAGTATCTGATTGAATCAATTGAGAAGCATCCTAGTAAACAAGCACTCGAACTGATGATGCAGGATGCTGGTTTCATAAATACACGTTTCGTCGACTTACTCGGCGGCATTATCGCTATTCATCGGGGACAAAAATGAGCCTACTGGACACTGCAACAATCGCTACCCTTGAGACCGTCATCAATGCCAAAAGGGCTATAGATGATAACGCTCGTGATGCACTNCATCGACTGCAAGATAAATCTATCCGCGTTCGAACACCCGGCACCGACCTAATGTTTACTTTTGAGGATGCCAAACCGCGAATAACGAGTNTACCTACCTTCGACGATGCATCCGAAGACAAGGCTGACGCCACCATCACTGGATCCGCTGGAAGCATACTTGAAGCGGTNTTCAGAGAAGATGGTGACAACATAATAATTACTGGTAACGAAAGTCTAATCGAAGACTTTCGGGTGATTTTTCGCGCTAACGTTGAACCCGCAAAAGTTACCGAACAAATCAGAGCATTTTCAGAATACGGTGTAGCAACAGTAAAGTCAGCACTCCAAGGATTTGGNGCTAATGCTTCGAACAGCGATGAAAGACTCCAGCAGTTGGAAAACGAGGTGGATCAACTTAGAGCTGAAATCGAACATCTAAAGGCACAGTACGCCGCAAAAGGAGACCATCAGGATACCTAACGATGAAAGTAATCTGTCGTGCTGTATCCATACTAGCGACTGTTTTTCGATTTCGCCTCGACACCATCCTCTACGAAATCCGAGGCGGAAGAAAATCGACCCGTNTACTGCCCTCTCCTAAGAAGAGCTCGGCGACCAGACTGCGAGCTGCTCTTGAGCGCCTTGGTCCGGTCTTCGTCAAATTTGGACAGATTCTTTCCACCCGCCGTGACTTGCTATCCGAGGACTACGCTCAAGAACTTGCAAAGTTACAAGATCAAGTACCTTCTTTTTCATCAAGCGACTCCATTGCACGAATTGAAACTGACCTTTCAGGTTCCATAGAAAGTATNTTTGTACACTTCGATCCGAAGCCAATAGCTTCCGCTTCGCTAGCACAAGTCCATTCTGCTCAACGCCATGACGGAACGGAAGTNGTAGTAAAGGTGATCCGACCTGGTGTCGAAAATACCATCAAAAAAGACCTGAGTTTGATGCTTGCGATAGCAAAATTTCTGGAATGGCTATTTTATGATGCAAGGCGCCTCCAGTTGAGNAGGCTAGTTGCAGACTATAAGAACACAATCTTAAACGAGCTAGACCTCTGTCTAGAATCATCGAATACAACCAGACTCCGTCATAACTTCGCAGGTTCTCCACTTCTCTATGTTCCAAAAATTCATGCCGATCTTTCAACGCGTAATGTTCTCGTAATGGAACACATCAACGGCACGCCTATANCCAACATCGAAAAGCTCCGTGAACTNGGCACAGACATGAAAAAATTGGCTGAAAGAGGTGTGGAGACGTTTTTCACCCAAGTTTTTGAACACAACTTTTTTCATGCGGATATGCACCCGGGAAATATCTTCGTGGACACAAACGATCCATTGAACCCTAGTTACATAGCCATTGACTGTGCGGTTATGGGTACATTAACAACGCAAGATCAGGAATACCTAGCCCAAAACATNCTGGCTTTTTTAAAACAAGATTATAAAAAGATTGCAGAGCTCCATCTCGAATCCGGATGGATACCTTCTACAACCGATAGTCTCGCTTTTGAGACCGTAATACGCAATTTGTGCGAACCAATCTTCCAAAAACCCCTATCCGAAATTTCTTTCGGCCATTTTCTACTCGCTTTATTTAAGGCNGCTCGCCAATTCAAACTAGAAGTGCAACCCCAACTTGTGTTGCTGCAAAAGACCTTACTCAATATCGAAGGGCTTGGAAGACAGCTATACCCAAATCTTGATGTATGGAACACCGCACAGCCATTTATGGAGAAGTGGATCAAGAAACACTACGGTTTATCTCGATTCGTTACACAAATCGCAGAAAAAGCTCCAGATGTAATTAATAATCTCCCTCAACTTGGACGAATCCTGACAGACCTACCAATATTCTTGAGTGACATTAATCAGAGAAAAAAAGAACACAAAGAGGTATTAAGAACGCTGGACGTATTATATCGCAGACAAACGCGGCGGTGGCGTCTCGTTGTTGTGATGGGCCTAATCTGGGTTTTCGTCGCCGTCGTGACTTTACTTAACCCCATGTCCAGCGTCGTACTTTCACAGGATCAAACAACCCTACTAATCACAGGTTTACTCCTAGTTATTTTTGGGGGGTTGCTTGCCCGCAAATCTTAAAGAAGGAAGGAATAAACTCCATGACTCATTTACTAACTAATGTTTATTGTCAAAAGAAGCCGCAAAAACAGCTGAAATTTCTTCGGCCTCTATCAACAGCCGGTCGATAGCTTGAATCGTATTTTCCGAAAAACTAAAACCACGGAAAGCAGTTGTCGACAAGGTCACAACAAATTCAAGCAGTTCTGACTCAGTCGTTGCCTCCCTCAAAATGCGTCCAAGTTCCATAAAGAAGGCCATCACCTCTGTGTCCTCCCGATCGATGGTTTCTAGCACGAATTCGAGACGTTGAAATAGACTTGGTTTGACTTGATCTATGATTACACTGTCATCCACCGAACTTTTCACACCTCATTTTCANCCCTTGCAAAAGGGAGCCCATATATAGGGCTACACATGATGACTACCACTAGGCGAGACTATACCCAATTTGCAGCTATACTAAGTACTCACAAAAGGACATGAGGTACCAACCATGACACCTGGGCCCTGGGAACTTCTCATTATATTGGCAATCGTATTGTTGATTTTCGGACCGCGTCGATTGAAGTCGCTTGGCTCCGATTTGGGGAACGCTATAAAAGGTTTTAGATCGGCGATGAGCGAAAAAGAAGATCCGTCACAACCAGCTGAAGATCCTCGAATCATCCCCAACGAGAGTAATTCATCGGCTTCTGCGGATTCAACGACCGAGCAGGAAACGGCAAAGCAAAAACAGGATGTTTGATATTGGGTTCCCCGAGCTAGCGCTCGCTAGTCTCGTGGCACTCCTTGTCCTAGGCCCAGAAAGGCTTCCGTCCGCTCTACGGACTTTGGGACTATGGTTGGGACGAATTCGCCGGGGCTTTAATGCAGTGAAATCAGAATTCGAGCGTGAAATCGGTATGGACGACGTGCGTCGTCAACTCCATAACGAACAAATCATGGAGGAAGTGAAGAAAATCCAACAAGAGACCCAAGAATTTGGTAACGAAATAGCCGGAACAGGCAGCTGATTGGCCCCAGGAGAGCTTGCCGATCATCCAGAACTATCGACTGATCCGGGTCCTAATACAACAGCGAACACCGCGGAAGAGAACATCGCATCTGACCTAAATCCAACTCAAATGGAAATTTTGTCTTCCGAAGAGCCCCCGAAATCAGAAAAAGACAAGAAAGTCGCAGAGGAAGACGAAAGTGGCGGATGAGCCCACAAACAAAGCAAGCGAGGATGACAGTGAATCAAAAAAAAGCCACGATGAATTGGTAGACGCCGACGAACAGCCGTTTCTTTCTCACCTGCTAGAACTTCGCTCGCGGGTTATGAAAGCACTATTGCTTGTCGTCGTATTCTTTATACCTGCATTTTATTTCAATGCAGATATATTTCGGTTCATAGCGGCGCCTCTACTCGCTCATCTTCCAAACGGCGGGACTATGATCGCTACCGATGTGGCCTCCCCATTCCTAACACCCTTAAAACTATCCGTATTAGCAGCGTTTTTTTTTGCAGTCCCTTTCGTGTTGCATCAAATCTGGGGATTTATTGCTCCTGGCCTATACCTTCGCGAAAAAAAATTCGCTGTACCACTCTTAATATCGAGTATTTTGCTTTTCTATCTCGGGACCGCGTTCGCATATTTCCTTGTTTTTCCACTGGTCTTTCAGTTCTTTGCGGCGGTTAATCTTGAGTTCGTTTCGTGGATGACAGACATAAGTCCCTACCTCGATTTCATTATTAAAATGTTTTTAGCGTTTGGGATCGCCTTCGAAATACCGGTCGCAACAGTACTAATGGTATTAGTCGGATTTTCCACACCAGAATCACTAGCACGTAAGAGGCCATATGTATTTGTCGGTTGCTTTCTCATGGGAATGGTCCTCACACCGCCTGATATAGTCTCTCAGGTACTGCTTGCTCTGCCTATGGCGCTGTTGTTCGAAGTAGGCATACACCTTTCAAAGATCGTCAAACGCGATCAAGAACAAACGTAGTTGGCCCATCGTTCACCGATTCAACCTCCATATCACTACCAAAACGACCGGTGCAGACAGTTAAGTCAGAGACAGAGAGAGCTTGCACATACGTTTCGTAAATTATTCTCGCTTGTTCTGGATCGGCAGCCGTAGTGAAACTGGGACGATTACCGCGATCACAATCTGCAGCTAATGTGAATTGAGATACCACCAACAACTCATGACGACAATCCAGGATGGAGCGGTTCATTCGATTATTTCGATCTGAAAAAATCCGTATATTTAAAGTTTTCTTCGCTAGCCACTCAGCGGATTCAACAATATCGTCCCGAAACACACCTACAAAAACCACAAGACCATTTTCTATTTTTGAGTAAGTTTGTTTGCCTATTACAACTTTCGCCCGCGACACCCGCTGTATCAGTATACGCATTCGTAATTCCTTGTTTTAAAATTAAGACGTATCTACCAACAACGCTTAAAATACCGAAAATTAAGATATTCTTTTTTCTTATGCAGGAAACCTCTACACAACACAAAGCGATTGCCTTAATTTCTGGAGGACTGGATTCATTGCTCGCCGCGAAAGTGGTCATGGAACAAGGAATCTATCTCGAAGGCGTCAACTTCTATACAGGATTCTGCGTCGAAGGGCATACGTCGGCAATCCGAACTAAGCACCGAAATACGCCTAAACGAAACAATGCGCTTTGGGTCGCCGAGCAGCTCGGGATCAAACTTCACATCATCGATATTTCCGAGGAATATAAGGACGTCGTACTTAATCCCAAGCATGGTTACGGTAAAAACCTAAATCCCTGCCTTGATTGCAAAATCTTTATGGTCGAAAAAACCTTAGGCCTTGGAAAACTTGAACATCTCGATTTTGACTTTATCGTCACTGGCGAAGTCATTGGCCAAAGACCAAAATCGCAACGTAAAGAAACCCTACCTCTCATTGCGAAAGAATCTGGAGCAAATGATCGACTTCTAAGACCCCTTTGTGCGAAAAACCTACTTCCGACACTACCTGAGAGGGAGGGTTGGATCAGACGAGACAAGTTGTATGACTTTCATGGCCGAAACCGAAAACCGCAGATCGCTCTTGCAGAAACATTCGGTTTCGAAGATTACGCCCAACCAGCTGGCGGTTGCTGCTTTTTAACCGATGAATCCTATTCCAATAAACTGGGGGACCTTTGGTCAGCAAGGGGCGAGAGAGATTACAGCATTGATGACATTATGCTTCTCAAAGTGGGGCGGCACCTACGCCCTTACCCACACTTCAAATTAATCATCGGGCGAGATGAGGGAGAAAATAGGTATTTACAGGGCTATCGCAGTCAATTCGATCATCTCACCCTCTTGAGCCATAAAGGGCCCGCAGCACTAATCGACGGTCAAGCCGATGACGAAGAGGCGGAAATTGCGGCAAAGATTCTTGCGCGATACAGCCAAGGTAAGAATAGCGAGAGAGTGGAAGTAGCACTAAACCGAAAAAATGGACTCGAACGCCACCTTTCCGTAGTGCCCTTTCATTCTGGAGATCTTCCGGTGGAATGGCACGTGGGNTCATGATTGAAGATATTGAACTCGACACTCGAGGATTATTATGTCCCTTACCAGTCATTCGCACTCAGGATGCGGTCAAAAATATGGAAAAAGGTGCCACCTTACGAGTAATTGCTACCGATCCTGGGGTCTTGCATGATATCCCTGCTTGGTGTCGTATCCATGGTCATACATTGATTGAAACCACTGACGGGGATACAGAAATAAGCATTCGAATCCAAGTCTCCTAAAACAAAATCATTACCGCCTAGTACTNTTATGGGAAAGCTAGTTATTGGTCAGCTGAATGATTAAAGGTTTTTCAAAAAGCTCACTCTGATCAGACCCAAAATGTCAATTCCTTAACTTATGCGGTTGTACCATGGATTAATGACCTCAATATTCTCATACGTTAGTCTCACATACTGATGAACCAAGCCGAAAACATATTAGATCTTTTAACGTCCGCGATAGTGCTGTCGGATCGACAAATGACCGTGCTATTTATGAATCAAACTGCTCACGCTTTATTTGGACGTGGAAAAAATAGAAGCATTGGAAAACACATTAGCTATCTTTTCAAAGATAGAGAAGCACTCTATTCTTCTCTCGAAAACCGAATTNGCGATGCAATCGAAAAACATCAACCATCAACGACACGGGAAACTTCAATCACTATTACGGCTAGCGGGGAAGAACTAACAGTTAATAACACCATTACTCCTCTTGGAGACGGCAAAGCCATCCTAGAACTTCAACCNTTGGACCGAATAATACGTATTAATAGAGAAGGCCAAAACCTTTCGTTACACGATACAACTCGCCAGTTTGTTCGTAACCTAGCTCACGAAGTAAAGAATCCACTGGGGGGTATTCGCGGTGCAGCTCAGCTTTTAAATAACGAAATTCCACACGAACAGAAAGAGTATACAAACGTCATTATCTCAGAGGTTGATAGACTCCGAACACTGGTTGATTCAATGCTCGGTCCCGGCAACAAATTGTCAATTAAGTCGGTCAATGTACATAAAATAATTGAACACGTATTGAACCTCGCCNTCGCAGAAGACAAGGGACTGCATGACAGGGCTGAAATAACATTCACTCGAAAATACGACCCATCGATACCTGAGATCCAAGGCGATACAGCGCAGCTTATACAAGCACTGCTAAATGTCGTAAAAAATGCAGTGGAAGCTTTATCGAATACGGAGGAACCCCGAATTACGGTCTGTACGGATATTCACCGCAACTATACTATTGGGCAACACCTTCACCGCCTTGTTGTAGAAATTAGCATTATAGATAACGGACCCGGCATTCCAGCGCACCTGAAAGAGCGNATTTTTTATCCNATGATTAGCGGACGAGAACTTGGATCAGGGATAGGATTATCCATGACCCAATCTATTCTCGCACGACATAACGGGCTGATTGATTACAAGAGCGTACCGACAAACACTCACTTCTCACTTTATTTGCCTGTCGAAAGAATCAGCTCATGACACAGCCCACTATATGGATAGTTGACGATGACTCGAGTATACGATGGGTTATCGACCGATCCCTCTCGCAAGCCGGCTATTCGACAAAACAGTTTGAGAACGGCAGCGCACTTCTTTCCGCTCTTAAAGCCAACCATCCCGATGTAATTATTTCAGACATACGCATGCCAGATTTGGACGGCATAACTTTGGTTAAAGAAGTAAAAGTTGCCTATCCTAACATGCCGTTGATCATCATTACTGCACACTCCGATCTCGAAAACACAATAGCTTCCTTCGAAGCTGGGGCGTTCGAATATCTCTCAAAACCATTCGACATTGACGAATTACTCGAAACCACTAGGCATGCACTAGATCAATCGAGCTACCAAAGCGAGCCGACGCAAAACATAAGTCTAACAAAGACCGAACTCATTGGTCAGTCGCCAGCAATGCAACAAGTCTTCAAAGCTATTGGACGACTTACTAATTCGTCAGCATCTGTGTTGATAAACGGCGAAAGCGGGACAGGCAAAGAACTTGTGGCATCAGCCTTACACCGACACAGTCCCAGGAAGAACGGCGAGTTCATTGCTCTCAACATGGCAGCTCTTCCTGGAGAACTTATCGAAACCGAACTGTTCGGACATGAAAGGGGCGCATTTACCGGCGCCTCTGCACAACGTTTAGGACGCTTCGAACAAGCGAACGAGGGTACTCTCTTTTTGGACGAAATCGGTGACATGCCTATCGCTGCCCAAACACGTTTGCTGCGGGTCCTATCAAACGGCGCTTTTTACCGAGTTGGCGGAAATCGGGATATACATGTAGACGTACGCATTATCGCTGCTACCCACCAAAACCTCGAAAAGCTAGTGAAGGAAGGTCGCTTTCGGGAAGACCTATATCATCGACTCAACGTTATTCGTATCCATATTCCGCCCTTGAGAGAGAGGCCCTCAGACATTGAAGCACTTTGCACCCGGTTCCTTCGGAATGCGGCGGTTGAATTGACGGTCGAAGAAAAATCGGTTACGCCCGAAACTTATACCTATATGCAGACATTGGACTGGCCTGGAAATGTCAGACAGCTGGAAAATGTTTGTTCTTGGCTTACCGTTATGGCACCAGGTCAGGAGGTACACATAAGCGATTTGCCAAGAGAATTAAGTCCTGGCGCTCCAATATCCAAAGACACAAACGCATGGCATGACGTACTTAAATCATGGGCTTTGTCGCAACTAGAGAAAGGTGAAATCTCGCTTTTGGATACGGCAGTACCTGTGTTCGAACGTGCTTTGATTGAAGCAGCGCTGACAGTTACATCGGGAAGAAAAAACGAAGCTGCAAAAATTTTGGGCTGGGGACGTAACACGCTTTCGAGAAAAATACGGGAACTGAAAATAAAATACTGACACATAGAATGAAGTAATCCCGATCATGAGCGATAGACCATAGAAAATAGATTTTTGACTTAGTCACATTACGAGAGGTTGTCGACATATGCGGTATTATATTTGCAAGACCTAATCACATTCAGTCGTCGAACTTATGTTGACCATCGTTTTGTATGAACCGGAAATACCACCGAATACAGGAAATATAATTAGACTGGCAGCTAATACAGGAGCAAATCTGGCACTAATAGAGCCCTTGGGTTTTGACCTGTCGGATACTAAGTTAAGGCGTGCAGGACTCGACTATCATGAAATAGCGAACCTTCGTGTTTATCCGGATCTCGAAGATTATCTAAGAACCACCGATCCCAACAGAGTATTCGCCTTCTCCACCAAGGGCACTCAATTTCATAGCCACGTTAAATTTGAAAAAGGAGATACTCTCCTATTCGGACCAGAGACCAGAGGTCTACCGAACAACATTCTGGAGCGCTTTCGTACCAAGCTCCTGCGTATACCAATGCAACCTAAATCGAGAAGCCTTAACCTAGCCAACGCAGTATCTATAGGTCTTTACGAAGTTTGGCGACAAATCGAATACCCTGGAGCTACTTAGCTCAATCAACGGAACTATGGAATTGAATTTTACCCGGTCATTTACTCTTTAGGACGGGGAGGTTTTGATTTCGCCACTCAGTCACACCACCTTGCAGCCGCGCAACATCAGAAAAGCCGGCTTTTCTTAACTGCGTTCCTATTGAGCCTGAGTGTTGGCCCATTTTACACGCTACTACCAACGGCTTTTGTTTATATATCTCCAATTCGCGTATTCGATTTGAAAAGTTCACATGTGGAATATTGATCGCATTGACGATATGTCCCTCTCGAAACTCTTTTTCATCTCGGACATCAATAACGACGGCGCCATCTTTATTGACCATGTTTACCAATTCTTGAGCTGAAACCGATTTGCCGCCTCTAGAAACTTCGTTCCTTATGAAAAGGACGATTACTACGGCAAATGCCCCCACCAGCCATGGGTGATTACCTATAAATTCAAATAACTGATCCATTCAATTAATCCCAAGAAATCTTGCCGGTTTAATATCTGGTACGCGACACTAGTCGGGCNAATNCCAGTCTNTGTCCTCTAATTATAGGGCAGCTGGATGTTTCTTGTTAGAATGCTTACGAAAAATATATTCATCAAAACACCAGTTGCCCGAGGTTCAATGACAAATCTCAAGCCACAAGCCCAACCACCAACCACCGTTTTAATAATTTTAGATGGTTGGGGATATAGTGAAGACCCTTGGTATAACGCTATTCACGCAGCAAAGACGCCCACCTGGGATGANCTTTGGTCACAATCAGAAGATGCCCGATCTCTCATTGCGTGTTCTGGGGTCGATGTCGGCTTGCCGGACGGTCAAATGGGAAATTCGGAAGTTGGACACATGACCATAGGGGCTGGGCGAACCATACACCAGGATCTAAGTCGAATAGACCAAGCCATTAGTCAAGGTGAGTTCGACGAAAACCAAACCATAAATTCCGCCATCGAGCTAGCAAACGGTGGCAGACTCCATCTCATCGGGTTACTTTCCCCAGGAGGTGTCCATAGTCATGAAGATCATTTCCGTGCACTGATTGATATAGCAGCAACAAAAAATACCGAAATAGTGGTACATGCCATCCTAGACGGAAGAGATACCCCGCCACGCAGCGCCACTGAAAGTCTCACAATGATGCAACAAATTCTACAAAGTCGCGGAATTGGTTGTATCGGTACAGTTTGTGGCCGTTATTANGGGATGGATAGAGACAACAACTGGGAACGTATCGAATTATCTTATCGTGCTCTCGTTGAAGGCAGAGCAAAGTACTCTAGTGAGTCTCCCATTAGTGCATTACATGCTGCCTACGCTCGCAATGAGAGCGACGAATTTGTATCGCCCACGATTATTGGCCATCCGCAACCCATGGAAGATGGCGATGTTGTCTTCTTTATGAACTTCCGCGCAGACAGGATTCGACAGATCTCTAGCGCAATTATTGACCGGAATTTCGACCAATTTAAACGCGACAACAGACCCCGCTTATCTAAATGTATAGCCATGACCCAATACTCTAGCACCCTCGGAAAGAACCCTGGCGATGTCGAAACAGCAGTAGCTTTCCAAACAGAAACCATTTCCAACACATTGGGGGAATATTTGGCAAAACTGGACTTGAAACAACTCCGAATAGCCGAAACCGAAAAATACGCTCACGTGACCTATTTCTTCTCTGGTGGCGTGGAAGAAATTCTACCAGGGGAAGAAAGAGTTCTAATCCCATCACCTTCAGTTTCAACCTACGATTTACAACCAGAAATGGGTGCTGCAAAAATCACCGATCGTCTCGTTGAAGAGATAAATAACGGAAAATACGAGGCCATCATCTGTAATTTCGCAAACGGAGATATGGTCGGCCATACCGGAAATTTTGAAGCCGCCGTTAAGGCGGTCGAATGCCTCGATCACTGTCTAGGCCGAATCATTAAAGCAATAGGAAATACAGGCTCTCAATGTTTAATAACATCCGATCATGGCAACGTCGAGCAAATGGTAAATCACCATACCAGAGAGCCTATTACCGCCCATTCTACGGGGCCTGTACCGCTCGTTTATTTCGGGCCCGCAGTGATCAAACTTAATAATCAAGGCACTTTGGCAGATATCGCGCCAACTCTCCTAGATTTAATGAAACTTCCTATACCAAAAGAAATGACGGGGAAATCCTTAAACCAAATTCAGTTAGATGACGCTGCCATAAGGCCAGGATAAATATGAAGCCCTTCGGCTCTGTGTCAGATCCGAAATCGTTATTTGGACCGTTGATATTGCAATTCAGTCTACTGGCTACTCTTTCAATCGGACATCCACTTTTCGGTGCATCGCTAGAAAATTCTCGGGAACGACTCAATCAAACCCTAACCCAATTGAAATCACTCGATGATTGGTTCGAGAATACCCGCAGCGAGTTAGATGATGGACAGAAAGAAATCGAACGTCAGGACAAATCTATTTCCCTACTCAATCGAAACTTGAAAACAACAGGCCTCAATTTGACTAAAACAAAAACCGCTATTTCCGATTTAGTCAAATCAATTGATGAACTCACCGAAAAGAGCCACGCTCAATCTGTCCTCATAGCTGAAACCATAAGAAGTGCCGCACATGTACAAAATCGTGGATTTATTTACACCATGTTAGGCCAAGAGAACTTGGATGATTTAGATAGACTAGCCAAATATCATGGTTACATCGCGCAAGCGCGAATTGAAGCCTTCGATAGGTATGAAAATACAACATCTGAACTCAAAGAAACTATTTTACGGTTAGAGTTAGAGCGAAAAAACTATGCACAACAACTATCCGACCTCAAGACTCGACAGACAACTCTCGAAATTGAGCAAAAGGCTCGGAATAAACGTAACAAGCAGATACATGCAAGTTTAGTGGAAAAGAATAAAGAACGTGAGGTTCTCGATCGCAATCGTAAACGTTTCGAAGAATTAATTGACCAAATAACACAACAAGAGGCTCAGCTGAGCGATCCAAAACTATATTCAGGTAATTTGGTCTGGCCAGTATCAGGTAATTTAACCCATCAATTTGGTGATTCCCGCGCAGGCGGGCGCTTGAAGTGGGACGGAATTTTTTTAACGGCCGAAGCTGGGACACCGATAATCGCGGCTGCAGCAGGAGTCGTAGTTTTTGCCGATTGGCTCCGTGGTTTTGGATTGATTGCGATTATTGACCATGGCGAAAAGCAAATGACGCTCTACGGTCATTGCGATGTACTCTACAAATCCAAAGGAGAACTCGTGGAAGTCGGGGAATCAATAGGAGCGATTGGTCAAAGTGGCGGAACCACTCAAAATGGTTTGTTTTTTGCTGTCAGATCCAACGGGAAGCCTGTGGATCCTCTCAAACAGCTTCCACAGCTGTGACGTGAATAGGTATTTTTTTTGAAACACCTAACGCTCATTGGAATCGTGATCAGTATGACAACCGGAGTCTTTCTCGGGGTGAATACGACCCGATTTCTTACTAATTCTTATCCTGACCTAATGCCTTCGAATCGAGATGCCAATATTCATTCCATGGCTCAGCAAATAAGCAAACACTATGTTGACGATGTTTCTACAGAAGAACTCGTCCAAGCCGCAGTNCAAGGAATGCTAAACAAGCTCGANGATAATTCATCGATTTTNACAAAGTCACATCTNCGAAATTTNGAGAAAGAAACATTGGGNCACTTCGATGGTATAGGCCTNAAAATTGGATGGATTGGTAATCAACTCCATGTAATTGAGGCAATAAGCGACACACCAGCAGATAGNGCAGGAATCCAAACCGGCGATCAATTAGTAATCATAGATGACGAATCNGTCAACAGCCTCAACGCCGATGCAGTGTCCGAAAAGTTATATGGCAGACGAGACTCTCCTGTTCGTATCCAATTACTTCGAAAAGGCGTAGCTGAGCCCATTGATTTAGTCCTAATTAGGGAAGAAATAGAACTAAACAGCGTCTCCGGTTCTCGGATTGAATCGAATTTCGCTTACCTGCGAATTTCTCATTTCCAGAAAAATACTAAAAAAGAAGTACAAAAAACTATTACCTCTCTACGCGACGAAAATAACCTATTGGGTCTAATTTTGGATATGCGCAATAACCCCGGGGGTATGCTGTCAGAAGCTATCGCTGTTGCCGACTTATTTTTGACCGAAGGTTTAATTACTTTCACNAAATCACAGTTACCCTCNCGCGAAAAGGAATTTTTTGCTACGGGNGGCGATATCATTGACGGCATTCCAATCGTAATACTCATTGATGGCAATTCAGCTTCGGCAGCAGAGATTGTCGCAGGAGCACTGAGCGAAAACGAACGCGCACTATTAGTTGGTACAAAAACATTTGGAAAAGGATCCGTTCAGTCCATTCTACATTTACAAGAAGACATCTCCATCAAAATAACAACCGCCCATTACTTCACTCCAAATGGGGAATCGATCCAGAATAAGGGGTTGCAACCCGACATCCTGTTATCGGAGATCAGCGACTCTGGACTAATTCACGAGGCAGTTAGACTTTTGAAATCTTTAGCAGCTGAGGGAGCATACAGTCGACCTATTAGCAGATAACGCGTGACTAAAGGCTAGATCATTCGAATTCAAAACGTCAAAAGGAGAAAATATTATGCAGCGATTTTTTGCACAGAAAGATTTTTTTCTAATCGTGAGCTGGTTGGCAACCCTTATTCCTCAAGCTGTTTCGGCAAATCCCACAACCGAATTTAACGTGCTAGACACCAAGCCAACAATTGCGATTATCGTCGATGATTTGGGCTACGACCTGGAACGAGGTCATCGCATTCTGCAAATACCGGGAGCTATCACCATCAGTATTCTGCCATTCACTCCGCACGCCGAAGAATTAGCGGAACAAGCNGCTATCGTAGGAAAGGAAGTACTATTGCATCTACCGCTCGAAAGCGAAAACGATCCACATGAAGCGGAAGGGACCTTAAAACTTTCCATGACGACTTCAGAAATACAAAACCAATTCCGAAACTCCATAGAATCAATACCCGGAATAGTCGGGGTTAATAATCATACGGGAAGTTTATTCACTCAGAATACCGAACTCATGCGCGTGTTAATGACTGTCATGAATCAACATAAACTTTTTTTTGTAGACAGCCGGACCACAGCCAGTAGCGTGGCTGTTGACGTAGCACGCAGCATAGGGATACCGGTCGCTCAAAGAGACGTTTTTCTGGATCATCGAATGACCAATGATGCTTTCGAGAGCGCGTACCGCAAAGTCTGGGATATCGCCAAGAAACAGGGGCACGCAATACTGGTTGCACACCCCTACGAAAAGTCAATTCGTTTCTTATCCCAAAATCTACATACACTGGAGCCGCGCGCGTTGGTTCCGGTAAGCCAATTGGTCAACTCCCATNNTCCAATAGAAGTTGTCCAGCTTGAAAATCCAAAGTTCNNTCATAAAGCGCTGAGCCTGAAATAACGCCGAAAAGATCNTTNCCTTGCAGATTGACTTTCTTCAGGGCCCGCAAATCNTCGAGACTTTTAATGCCTCCNGATGCTATTACAGGGATTTGCGTCGATTGAGCTACCTTTATAGTGCGATCTACNTTGACCCCGGAGAGCATTCCNTCTCGCTCGATATCGGTGTAGACGATTGAATGTAANCGTAATCCCNCGATATCACACAGCAAGTCGTTGATAGAAACNCTGGTATCAGTATCCCATCCACGTGTNGCAACAACATCACCTCGAGCGTCAAGTCCAAGAATGACACGTCGAGGATAGACCTGACTAAGAGACTCCAGGAANGATCGATCTTCAACTGCTTGAGTTCCNACAATTACTTGNCTTACACCCACCTCAATATAAGACTTNAAGANGTCTTGATTTCGAACACCACCACCAACCTGAATCGGTANTGTGCCGGCTGCTTCTACGATTTTTTCAACTAAGTGCAAATTAACCGGTTTACCCTGGAAGGCTCCATCTAAATCAACAACGTGAATACGCCGAGCGCCTTGATCGANCCAATGTCTAGCCATAGACGCCGGGTCATCGGAATAGACAGACACCGAATCGAGCAAACCACGCTTCAGTTGGACACATTTACCTTCATGTAGATCTATTGCTGGTATCAGCAACATCACAAAGTGCCTTTCGTTGAAGGTAAATCTGTTACGCGGGGATCAAGTGTGACAGCTGCACGCAATGCTCGNCCGAANGCTTTGAATATAGTCTCAGCCTGNTGATGNGCNTTNTCNCCTCGTAAATTATCNATATGGATCGTTGCTGANGCATGATTCGCAAATCCTTGAAAAAANTCATGGATTAGATCGACATCAAATTCNCCAATTCGGGNNCGCACAAAATTTACNTTAAANTTAATNCCNGGNCGTCCNGAAAGATCGATCACTACGCGAGATAGTGCCTCATCTAGCGGTACNTANGCATGACCATATCGACTGATACCCGACTTATCACCTACGGCTTTNGAAATCGCCTGTCCAAGNGCTATNCCGACATCNTCNACCGTATGATGCGCATCCACTTCGAGATCCCCCTCTGCTCTAATGTCTAGGTCTATGAGCCCATGACGAGCAATCTGATTAAGCATATGCTCGAAGAAAGGTAATCCCGTAGACAAAGATGCGGAGCCGGTTCCATCTATGTTTGCCTCCACACGAATGCGTGTTTCAAGAGTATCTCTATTCGTTGAACCAATTCGTTTCAATATATTCAGTCCATTAAAAAGGGAACGACAAACCCGAAGTCTCTATTATCGCGAAAGCCGATCCGCCAAACTACCATAAGGCAAAAAACGATTGTTACTATGCGATTTAATCCATTCAGTCAAATCATTCGGATAGGCATTTCGTTTTTTCAATAAACGTACCAGTGTGATTACTGGGGATTTAGCGCCCACCTCCACACCTAGCACTTCTTCAATCAAGGTGAGTACTTTGATCCACCCGATAATTCGTATAGTTGTCTCTTGTTCGACAAAATCCAGCCAAATTTGAGGGCTCGCTTGTATGACACTGCTAAGCATTTGTTGTGTTTCTGTCGTCATCCCCAAACCCNGTTGATCTATCGCATCTGCTGCACGATCCAAAATATCTCGGTGTTGTTCAGACAGTTTCGGGTCTGGGTCCCAAGAGCCGATTTCACCCATTCACTTAATTCCTCAAATAACTGATAAAACTATTTACCGTCTTGTCTATCCCATGTCCAATAAAGCTATGGATTGGTTTGCTAAAACCTTATTAGACTGGTGGCAGGAGCATGGGCGTAAGGACCTTCCCTGGCAAATTAATCGCACGCCGTACCGAGTATGGATATCTGAAGTAATGCTCCAGCAAACCCAGGTTAAGACGGCAATCCCCTATTTTCTTCGGTTTATCGATCGATTTCCTTCGGTTTCCCNATTGGCCATAGCAAACGAGGATGAAGTCCTNGCCCTATGGACTGGANTAGGATATTACAACCGAGGCAGAAATCTGCATCGAACCGCAAAACTGCTAAAGTCCGAATATAAAGGTCAACTACCGAAAAATATCCCAGATCTGATGAGTTTACCGGGTATTGGACGNTCGACCGCAGGGGCGGTCTTATCCCTGGGATATGGGATATCAGCCCCGATTTTAGATGCCAACGTTAAACGNGTTCTGNCNCGTTTTCATGCNGTTCCTGGGTTAATCGGAAAGTCTGAAACNGAGAAGGAACTTTGGTCTTTAGCTGAGTCTCACACCCCTAAACACGAATCGATGTATAGCCAAGCGATCATGGATCTTGGAGCCGCCTTATGCGTGTCCAAAAGTCCGAGTTGCATGGAGTGCCCCCTACAANACCGCTGCGNNGGATTTGCTAACGGAAATCCAGGACAATTTCCNAAAAAGANTACGCGGAAAACTAAGCCNGANCGATANGCGCGCATGTTCTTGCTNATCGATCAATCAGGNCGGTGTTTNATAGAAAAACGCCCACCAACCGGCGTATGGCCATCTCTTTGGGGACCGCCCGAAAAAAGCATCAACACAAAAGTATCCGAATTTGTCGCCCCGNTGGGACTGACGGCTCGAAACATAGAAAATCAAGAAAGCGGNTCCACGATATCGCATACCTTCAGTCATTTCCGGTTGCTAATAGAGCCCGTATATATCTATTTGAAGAAGAAAACACAGATACGAGTGGATCGGACACAATATCGTTGGCATAGTCAAGANCTTGAGTCCGAACTAGGTTTATCTGTTGTGACTAAGAAATTACTTACAACCATTCCCTCCAACAGCAAAAAAATAAATGACTAATCGGTTAGTGAACTGTCGAAAGTATGGGAAGCCACTCCCTGGGCTTACTGAGCCGCCCATGCCGACAGATACCGGGCAAGAAATTTACGAGCATGTATCTGCGCAGGCATGGTCCGAGTGGCAAGAATTACAAACTATGCTTATAAACGAACACCATTTGTCGCTTCTGGAGCCTAGTGCAAGAAATTTTCTTAGTCAGCAAATGGAAAAATTTCTTTCTAACGACGACTTCGAAAAGCCCGAAGGTTATACCCCAGTATCATAAGACTATTTGCTCGGAGCATTCATTTCATGCCAACACTTAGAACCTCGGACAACGCAAACATTTATTANGAAGAATACGGGACCGGCTTTCCGTTAGTACTCTTTGCACCTGGCGGCATGAGATCAGCCATCGATTTTTGGCACACTAGTGAATGGGATCCAATTAAAAGTCTGAGTCCATATTACCGAGTCATCGCNATGGATCAACGCAATGCTGGTAGATCAACGGCNCCAGTTCATGGCTCTCACGGTTGGCATACTTATACATCCGACCANATAGCACTNTTAGACCACTTAGATATAGAAAAAACACACATTCTGGGAGGGTGTATTGGTGGACCTTACTGTATGGGATTATTAGCCGAAGCNCCGGAAAGAATTAGTTCAGCCATCCTTCAACAGTCTATTGGTGTAGACAAGAACAAAGCACTATTCTATGANATGTTCGATAGCTGGTCGAACTCCATCAAGAAATCTCATCCCGAAGCCACAAACGACGATTGGTCTGCNTTTCGTAGTAACATGTTCGATGGTAACTTCTTATACAATGTTGACGAAGCCTTTGTTAGGGAACTAGCAAAACCCCTTCTCGTACTAATGGGGAANGANCCATATCACCCAGAAGCGATCTCACGAGCCATAGCTCAGCTTGCAACTAACGCAACCCTTATTGAAAGTTGGAAAGATCCTTCCCACGATGACACAATTACTCAAGTACAAGAGTTCCTTATGAGACATACACCGTAAATGCTAACAACCCTCCATTCCGAAAACGCACTCACTAAAGNAGAAAAAGCGACATTCGAAAGGCAGGGGTACCTAAAAATCTCTGAAGCACTCAGTGAAACCGAAGTAAAAAATATTGAAAGCAACATCGACGAGATCTATCAAAAATTTTTGCTTTCCGGCCACGATCCNTACCACAAAAAAGCAATCAATCCACACCTTCCTTTTTTTTACCCAGACTTACTTGGTACCAATAGCGACTTTATAGAACTTGTCGATCATGCGAAAACTTTCCCAAANGTATGCGGGATCTTGGGTTGGAACATATACTGCTACCACACGCACTTTATTGTCGCCCCNCCAATCNCAGAAAACGAANAAATACCAACACATTTTCATCAAGACAGCGGTAGGGTGAATTCNGATATTGAGGTACATCCACGCCCTAGACTTTCTATAAAGGTGGCCTATTGGTTATCCAACTGTTCTCNGCCTGAACGAGGCAATCTTGTTGTCATTCCTGGCAGTCAAAATTACGATAATTTAGATGAATTACAGGACACNATGCACGAAGGAACTGTTTCTATCTGTGGAAATCCTGGTGATGCNGTGATCTTTGATCGTCGTCTTTGGCATTCCTCAAGTCCGAACAAATCAACCCTAACCCGTAAAGCGCTATTTTATGGCTACGGATACCGTTGGTTACAACCAAAAGACAACATGACTATCTCACCCGAAACAATAAAGCAGTACGGCCCTATTCGACAGCAACTACTGGGTGTTTCAAGTGATAACAACCGAAGATTTACACCCCTTCCCAAGGATGTCCCTCTTAAAGCTTGGATGGAGAAAACAAAACTTCTANAGGCTTGAACCAATTAACTGCAAAACTGCATTCGTCTCAAGTTCATAGCCAACCAAGACGTTCCCAGTATCTTGGGCACGAGAGGGACGGCTCTCGACTATAGTCATCCCACGAGTGTGTTTTCCGGACAGCTCTACATCGACACGGCGGGATTGAAACGTAAATAGCGAGGGATGTGTTAGCGCCAATAAGGCGCAGGGATCGTGCAAGGCAGCTTCCCTTTGTCCGGTCAATGTTTCCAATGTGTCGTGCAATGCACGCGCAAAATTTCGAAACATATTGCTCCTTTTGGTATCAGGCAAGCCTCGCAACCAACTATCAGNACTTTTCAATTGATGCGTCAGATTCAAACCGCTCATTTTGATTGTCGCACCTGAATTCAGCACAATGTCAGCAGCCTCAGGATCCGCCCACACATTAAATTCAGCTACTGACGTGACATTGCCATGGGTCGAGCTACCACCCATCATCGAAATTCCAGCGATTCGATTCGCAAAATCCTTGTCACGCTCGATAGCTAGAGCAATGTTTGTCAACGGACCAATAGAAACAATCCACAAATGATTCACTTCGCGACTGCTCCGAAGTAAAAACTCTGTCNCATCACTCCCACTCGNCAATCGCTTATGTGCAGGCAAACGAATTCCACCCAACCCGTCNACACCATGAATGTGGGCGGCATTCGGCGAATCGCCAGACAGATTTATATGAGCTCCAGATACTACTGGACAATCCATATCGAGTGAGGACACCAAGGCTAATGCATTCTTTGTCGCGTTTTCCAACGAGACATTGCCTGCAACCGTCGTTATACCAACAATATCTGTTAGTACGGAAGCAAGAATAAATGTCATCGCATCATCAAGGCCTGGATCAGTGTCCAAAATAATCCGCATGATCAAAGAAATATCTCAACGAATAAGTATTGAAGCATCATATCGCATTACATTAATGTAATACTTTTACGTTCAGGACAATACTTAATGAAATCCCTTGCAAAATATTGACGGGATCATTAAATAAACGGAGTCGCTGAATCTAACAAACTCGAGTATTTTCCAATGAAAATTGAGTATAAGTATTTTTTGAGAACTAGCTGGACGATTCTGATCACTGGATTTTTTGTGATATCGGGTTATGGTTTTTTCAAAATACTTATAGATCCAAGCCTCGCAACAATAATTAAAATTGGCAGCGTCATGTTTTATGCAGGTCTGTTGTGCCTGTTTTTAATCGTGTTGCGTCAGCGCCTAAAAGAACGAAAAACTGACAAATACAAAGACGTGGAGATATGAATGATTGTTGTTACTAGTGAATACATAGCCGGGAAAAAAGTCACTCAAACGCTTGGTCTTGTGCGCGGTAACACAATCAGGGCTCGACATATAGGTAAAGACATCATGGCTGGCCTCAGGGCTCTAGTGGGAGGGGAAATCCACGAGTACGCCAAGCTGATCGCAGAAGGTAGAGAACAGTCATTGGATCGTATGATCGACCACGCCGAAACCCTCGGCGCAAATGCAATCATAGCTACGCGCTTTACTACATCTGTCATGATGGGCGGCGCAGCGGAATTACTAGCCATCGGTACAGCTGTAATTGTCGAAGATACAACAAGTAACAATTCTGGATAGAAGGCCAACTATGACTCTTGGAGCGATCGTTCTGCCACTAATAGGTCTCGTCGTGGGCCTTTCATTGCTATACCTCGCGTGGCGAATTGTGCGCACGATACAGGATCTCGAACAACCACCAAAAATAACCAACCGCCATCGCGCGTCACAAGAATCTTCAAAAAAGCATCCATGATATTCCGTGATGGTCAGAAAAATATTTTCCATGTGGTAACCAAACCATGAGTCAGGCAGACCGCACTCGCTGGAATAAACGTTACAGAGAAGGCGCGTATCAAGAACGCACGCAAGCAAGTGCCATAGTTCAAGATTGGATCTCTAAACCATTGGAGAACTCACTAGCGCTCGATTTAGCCTGTGGGTCGGGACGCAATGCTCTTTACCTGTCTCAACTTGGTTTTGTCGTTAACGCTGTAGATATTTCAAATATTGCATTAGACCGTGCTCGCGAAAATCAGACGAATAACACAAATAAAATCGAGTGGCTCGAGCATGACCTAGAATATGGATTACCACCTACACTAAAGCATATCGAGTACGATCTAATCATACTTATTCGCTATGTAGATCTAGATCTTTTAGAAGAACTCACAAAGCAACTACGTCCTGGTGGTAAACTATTAATAGAAGAGCATCTCCGATGGAATTATTCAGACCTTGTCGTAGGACCCCAAAACAGTAGATACCGTGTCGCGCCTGGTGATTTAAGAGAAAGTGTCGGTAACTTAGAAATCGTTAAATATTTCGAAGGACTTATCGCAGAGCCCGATGGTGCTNCTGCAGCTGTTGCTCGTTTATTAGGAAGGAGACCTCAAANAAGTTAACTANCCGNGCTTCATTAACACCACTTCTACCCCGGNCTAGTACTTNTCAGCTAAACTCAACAAATATTAGTTTGGTACCCGATTNGGCAGAGGCATTTCTTCGCTATCCACCATTCGAGCTGGAGTAAAAACATTCGGCCAAGCATCACCACGTAGCTGCTCTAGCCAAATCACACCNTCATAAGGANCGCTATTCCCTCTCGTTCCTATNAAATCCATATCACCATCTCTGTCCAAATCGTANGCNAGCCACTTGTCATACATNCCTCGCTTACGNCGAGATATGTCGTGACGTANCCATACNTGGTCACTACCTCTGTTTTCAAACCAACTAATTCGGCCGATTGAGGANTTCCGATCGATATCGGAACCATCTCTATCGCGGGGGCCCAAGCTGTAGGTGCCTGTGAAAATGTCCAAATCGGCATCTCCATCTATATCAGCCAAGCGAATGCTAACAAGCATATCAGGTTCAGTATTTCCGAGAACCCGAAGCCTCCAAGGGCCTTCGCGCTCCACACGGGATAACATAAGAAGAGATCCTTGAGATCCATTGGTTACTATATCGACCAGTCCATCACCATCTAAATCCGAAAAATCCATGTTGAAACCGGTATATCGAGGCTGGGGCGGTTTCGTTACTATTTTTCTTTCCTTAAACTGAAAATTACCTTTATTCTCAAACCACATAATTCGCGCTTCGCCGCGAGATCCACCGACAACATCAAGGTCCCCGTCGCCATCAAAGTCAAATGGCTGAGAATTAATCGGGATGCGCACCTTTCCTAAAAGTTGCTCTCTCCAGAGCAATCCATCGAGTGGATTATCAGGGAGCACAAAAAAGGATATGTTATTTAGACTAGTGGTACTTATGTCCGGATTTTGATCACCTTTGTTAGATGCAACAACTTCTGGTTTTCCATCAAGATTTAAATCGGCAAAAAATACTCTAATATAGGATCCTCGATGCTGAGTTATTGGCGGAATAATTCGGTTCCAGTAACTAGTTCGAATGGATTTTCCGGGATTTTGAAAGTAGATCAAATGTGCCAACTCACAAGCAACAACAATATCTACATATCCGTCACCATTGGCGTCGGCTATCGCGACATCTTCCGCAGCAGCGGCTTCCACACCGGTTGCCAATGTGGTTAGTTCCCATCGACTAGGATCTTCCGTACCCCATGCAATTCGGACATGACCTATGGGTTGTCCGTGATAAGTTGTATCGGATTCATGAACCGATACAAAATCCAAAAAACCATCATTATCGATGTCAGCAGCGCTAAGACCATCAGATCCTGATATTGACAACTGTCCTTTCAGGGAATCATCGACTATGTGTTCGCGCCAAGAAATACGCTCTCCTTCTTCGGTTTTTGCGGTCGATCGTTGGTTCGAAACAATTTCATCAGCTATAACAAATTGTGTAAAAGGCGCGAGGGCGATTACTGCCGTTATCGATAGAAAAGATATTTTCATTAGGAATGTGCACCGACCGACCACCATAAGGAAAAGCCTCATATAACTTCCGTTATGCAACTTACGTTATACAAATCCCGTTGGCAGTCCAAGTACTCTCTAATCAAATTGAAATATTTCTCACGCTTGGCAGTATTAATAGATGCGGCCAAGGCATTAACAATAAGCCTAACTTATTAGTTTGTTAACAGATGTAGTCTAGGATTAGGTTTGCAATAAACCTCTAATAGATAGAAAACTCTGTGAGAAGACCTCGTTTCTGGAGTCGTTCTAGAACACCCCTATGCCGATGGGTTAGTTCGGGTCGATTAAGGCGGCTTGGGCTGCTGCCAACCTAGCAACGGGAACGCGTGGAGGAGAGCAACTCACATAGTCAAGACCGGCTCCATGACAAAAGGCTATTGATGCCGGATCCCCCCCATGTTCACCACAAATACCCAATTTGAGATCGCTGCGCGCCGATTTCCCTTGCTCTACTGCGTACAGAATAAGTCGCCCCACTCCACTCTCATCAATACTTACAAACGGGTTAGAATCGTATATTTCCTTTTGAGTGTAACTCTCAAAAAATGCTCCCATGTCATCGCGACTTAAACCCAATGTCATTTGAGTTAGATCATTGGTTCCAAAACTAAAAAAATCGGCAACCTCGGCTATTTCGGCGGCTGTGACAACGGCTCTCGGTACTTCAATCATCGTGCCGACTTGGTAATCTATCTGAACACCAGATTCCTTCATTACATCCTCTGCAACTCGTCGAACTACGGAAACTTGATCCGCCAGTTCCGAGCTAAATCCTACCAACGGAACCATAATTTCTGGTCTAACAGGTGGATTACCATCCTTCAGCATAACCTGTTTCGCCGCTTCAAAAATTGCACGCACCTGCATTTCAGTAATTTCCGGATAGAGAATACCGAGTCGACAACCGCGGCAACCTAACATTGGGTTTTCTTCATGAAGCACATCCATCCGCTTTTTCACTTCCCCGAGGGACATATCTAGACGTTTCGCCATTTCACGCTGGAGTTTTAGGTCACCGGGTAAAAACTCATGCAACGGAGGGTCCAAAAGACGGATAGTAACTGGACGACCGGCCATTGATTGAAATAAACCTCTAAAATCTCGTCGCTGGTAAGGCAAAAGCTTCTTCAATGAAGCTCGGCGCTCTTTTTCAGTAGCCGCCAAAATCATCCTTCGCATGAGGTCAATGCGGCCTTCATCAAAAAACATGTGTTCGGTACGGCACAAGCCGATACCTTCTGCGCCATAGTTAATGGCTTGTTTAGACATAATCGGAGTATCAGCATTAGTTCGCACTCTCAATCTCCGATATTTATCGGCCCACTTCATAACAGTCTGAAAAAGGTGATAATTAGAACCTGGAAGGGCTTTCTTTCGTCCTCGCCCCGCTAATACTCGTTCCACCTCGGAACTTACGGTAGGAATAGACTCTGCATAAATAGCTCCTGTGGATCCATCTATCGATAGTTCATCCCCTTCCTTTAACTTCTTACCATTAACAACCATCTCTTTGCGACGGTAGTTAATGAGCACATCTGCCGCCCCACAAACACATACCTTACCTAGCTGCCGTGCTACCAACGCCGCGTGCGACGAAACCCCACCCCGCGTTGTGAGAACTCCCTCCGAAATTAGCATTCCTTTCAAATCGTCCGGCGACGTTTCCATACGGCATAAGATCACCCGATTTCCAAGTTTGACTTCATATCGAGCTTTATCAGAGGAAAAAACGATTTTTCCAGAAGCTGCGCCGGGACCGGCGGGTAATCCCCGTCCGACTTGCCGAACGTTTTTAATGGCATTGGGATCAAAGATGGGGACTAGAAGCGCATCGATTGATTCAGCTGGTATTTTCAGAAGAGCGGTTTTCTGATCCATCAATCGCTCTTTATTCATATCGACCGCGATCCGAACGGCAGCCACACCGGTACGTTTGCCATTCCTTGTCTGCAACAGAAATAGCGCACCGTTTTCAATGGTGAACTCGAAATCTTGCATATCCCTAAAATGTTTTTCCAGTCGCCTTTGAATCCGAATGAGCTTTTTGTAGTTTTCTGGGAGGTCCTTTTTCATCTGCGAAATCGGATTGGGTGTTCGAACCCCAGAAACAACGTCCTCCCCCTGAGCATTGATTAAATATTCCCCGTACAACTGCTTCTCACCATTCGCCGGATTACGAGTGAAGGCAACTCCGGTACCACTATTTTGGCCCAAATTCCCAAATACCATCGTCTGAATATTAACCGCGGTGCCTGAACTTGTAGGAATCCCATAACGTTGTCTGTAGAGGACCGCCCTTTCATTCTTCCAAGATCCAAACACCGCACTAACCGCACCCCAAAGTTGTTCGTAAACATCTTGAGGGAATTCTTTACCACATCGTTTTTTAATCAAACTTTTGTATTTTTTTACAAGATTTACTAGAGCATCGACTTCGAGATCCATATCGTCTTCAACATCTGCTTCGCCCTTTATGTGAGACAAGATCTCATTAAACGGATCCTCACTAGAGTCGTTAGCTGCTCTCACGCCGAGAACCACAGAGCCATACATCTGGATAAAGCGTCGATAGCAGTCGTATGCGAACCGCTTATTTCCCGTTTTAACGGCTAGTCCCTTCACCGTTTGATCGTTTAGCCCTAAATTTAAAATCGTATCCATCATGCCCGGCATGGATTCTGGCGCCCCCGAGCGAACCGACAACAACAACGGATCTATAGGGTCTCCGAACCCCCTATTCATCTGGATTTCTAGATTTACGATTTCCTTTTCGACTGTCTTACTCAGCCCGGAAGGATATGCACCATTATTTTCATAGAAGGCGTTGCACACTCGTGTACTTATCGTGAAACCCGGCGGTACTGGTAACCCGATACTTGCCATCTCAGCTAGGTTTGCTCCCTTTCCACCCAAAAGACTACGCATATCTGCCCGGCCCTCTGTGCTTTTACCAAAGGCAAATACCAACTTTTGATGTCTCTTCGACGAAGGAGCTTTTATGTTCGACTTTCGCCCTTTACGCGGTCTCTGTCCGATCAGCCCACTGTTTAATGTGCGATTAACTAAGCTTTCCTTGCTATCTCTCGCCATGATGGTATGTCCCTAACTACTGCCGCCTGGATGCTACAACACTCGTATCGACAATTGGCCAACGAAAGCTATAAATAAAAAAAAAAATGGATAAATCTGACTTTCGGAGGCGTGAGGGCCAGTGAAACTATTTTGTGTTCCCATTAGAGACAATGTCTTGTCTCAATTCGTCAAGAACATCACCAAATTCTTCTCTGTTGTGGACATTTAATTCCGCTAATACTTCGTGCGCTCTCAAAAGTCTTAATTTTTGACTGCGAGGATCGGTGGTCGTCACCCATACGAGATTACGCTTGTCGGGGGATTCTTGCGGCCGTACAGAAATAGATTCAATCACAGCATGCATACCTAGCTCGGTAAAATTCTTACGAATTGGATACGACACATTCTGCAAAACCAATTCCGCTGAATGGGCAGCGGCCTTCTGGGCAATCTCATGCAATGTACCGAGCATTGCGCTATCCAAATAGGTACATTCGGATAGATCGATTACGAGCTTCCGCCCAGAGTCGACTACACCTGTGGCTGTATCGAAAAAAGCCTGACAATGTATCCAACTCATGCGTCCTTGAAGGAAAAGAAAGGTCGCCCTTTCATTCTCTGTATAGGCTATTTGAGGTGGACCTGCTTCAATTTGCCCAGATCTTGTGGCCGCGCCGGCCATCAAATCTTTATGATCGATACTGCTGATCCCGTTTGCAGCTTCTACAATCAGCACGGTCATATCATCCGGATCGTCCATCCC